>CALJZN010000046.1 GCA_937983405.1 uncultured Paracoccaceae bacterium | reverse complement strand
CGAACGCCGTCAGGTTGCCGATCGTGGTGGCGGCGATGGCGCGCAGCGCCTCTTCGGTGAAGAAGCCCTGATGCCCGGTGATCAGCACGTTGGGAAAGGTCAGCAGCCGCGCGAACACATCGTCGGGGATGAAGCGGTTGGACAGGTCCTCGAAGAAAAGGTCGCCCTCCTCCTCGTAGACGTCAAGGCCGAGCGCGCCGATCCGTCCCGACTTGAGCCCGCGGATCGCCGCGCGGGTGTCGATCACCGCCCCGCGCGAGGTGTTGATCAGCATCACGCCCGGCTTCATCTGCGCCAGCGCCGCATCGTCGATCAGATGGTGGGTTTCGGGCGTGAGCGGGCATTGCAGCGCGACAATGTCGCTCTGCCCCAGAAGCGCGGCCATGTCGGTGTAGACGACGCCCATCGCGCGGCAGGTTTCGCTGGGCAAGGGGTCATAGGCCAGCACCCGGCAGCCGAAGCCCAGCAGGATGCGCGCCAGCACCGTGCCGATCTGGCCGGTGCCGACGATGCCCGCGGTCTTGCCGTTCAGGTCGAAGCCCATCAGCCCGTCGAGGGCGAAGTTCCCCTCGCGCACGCGATTGTAGGCGCGGTGCGTCTTGCGGTTCAGCGTCAGGATCAGCGCCAGCGCATGCTCGGCCACGGCATGGGGCGAATAGGCCGGCACCCGCGCCACCGCCATGCCCGCCGCCGCCGCGGCGGCAAGATCGACATGGTTGAACCCCGCCGAGCGCAGCGCGATCAGACGCACGCCCAGCGCTTCAAGGCGGGCGAGAACGGGGGCCGAGAGATCGTCGTTGACGAAGGCGCAGACCGCGTCCGCGCCCTCGGCCAGCCCGGCGGTGGCGGCGGTGAGGTGGATGTTGTGGAACTCGAGCGCATGGCCCGCCGCGGCGTTCGCCTCGGTCAGGAAGCGGACGTCGTAGGGCTTGGCGCTGTAGACGACCATGCGCATCGCGAGGCCTCCGGCGGCGAATCCTGCGCCGCAGCATGGCCCCGCCGCGGCGGCGCGGTCAACCCGCGGCGGTCACTGCGCCGTCCAGCCGCCATCCACCGGAATCGCCGCCCCGGTGAGGTTGTGCGCAAGCTTCGAGCAAAGCCAGAGCGCCAGCGCCCCGATCTCGGCCGGCGTGGACATCCGCAGCGAGGGCTGCTTCTCGGCCAAAAGGGCGGCGATGCCGGCATCGCGGTTGCCGCCATGGGCGGCGGCGCGCGCCTGGATCTGGGGCTCGATCAGCTCGGTCTCGGTCCAGCCCGGGCAGATGCAGTTGACGGTGACGCCGCCCCGCGCGCGGTCTCCCTTGGCCGCGTATTCCAGCGCGGCCACGCGCGAGAGGCCCACCAGCCCGAACTTGGCGGCGACATAGGGCGCCTTGTCCTTCGAGGCGACGAGGCCGTGAACCGAGGCGATGTTGATCACCCGCCCGTAGCCGCGTTCGGCCATGCCGGGCAGCGCCGCCTGCATGGTCAGGAAGGCGGCGGTCAGGTTGACCTGCAGGATCGCCTCCCACCGCTCGCGCGGCATCTCGGCGATGGGCGCGGTGTGCTGGATGCCGGCGTTGTTGACCAGGATGTCGGGGCCGCCCCAGGCGGCGACGGCGGCCATCATCTCGGCGATGCGGTCGGCATGGCGCAGATCGCCGGGGAAGAAGGCGGCATCGGCGGCGCCGGCCCTCTTCAGATGCACGCAGACCTCATGCGCCTGGACTTCGCCCGCCAGCCCGTGCACCGCAATGCGCGCCCCCGCCCCCGCCAGCGCCTCGGCGATGCCAAGCCCGATGCCCTGCACCGAGCCCGTCACCAGCGCCGTCCTGCCCCGCAGATCGGTCATCCTGCCTCCTCCGGCCCCTGCCGCCGTGCTGTCCCGCCCTTCGGATTACCCCGCTTCGGCCCCGGGTGCCAGCCCGCGCCTAGCGCCGGCGCGGCACCTTCGGGATGCGGTGGCGCGAAAGGCGGTACTGCGTCTCGGGATGGGGCGGGGCGCCGTGGGTGCGCCGCCAGAACGCCGGCCCGCCCAGCCGCAGGAACAGCGGCAGCGCCAGCACCACCCCCACAACGAAGCCCCCGGCATGGGCCCAGTGGGCCACCCCGCCGAAGCCGCCCGGGTCGGCCAGCCCGTTGACCAGCTGCAGCACGAACCACAGCCCCAGCATCGCCCAGGCCGGCACCGGCAGGATGCGCACGAAGACCAGGATGATGATGAGGATGTCCACCCGCGCCCGGGGAAAGAGCAGCAGATAGCCCCCCATCACCCCCGCGATCGCCCCCGAGGCGCCGACCATCGGCACCCGCGAGAGGGGATCGGCCGCGATCTGCAACAGCCCCGCGCCCAGCCCGCTGGCCAGGTAGAACAAGAGAAAGCCGGGCCGTCCCATCTCGTCCTCGAGATTGTCGCCGAAGATCCACAGGAACAGCATGTTCCCCGCCAGGTGCAGCCAGCCGCCGTGCAGGAACATCGAGGTGACGAAGGTCTCCCAGCCTGTGCCCGCCATCACCCGCGCCGGCACCAGGCCCCATTCCAGGAAGAAGACGTAGAGCCGCCGCTCGTTCTCGAAATAGGGCAGGGTGCCGACAAAGACGACGACATTGACCGCGATCAGCGCCCAGGTCAGCCAGGGCGTGCGGCGCGAGGGGTTGTGGTCGCGGATCGGGATCATCGGCGGGGTCCTCGGGTGGCGGCTCAGGCGCCGGTTTCGGCCAGCAGGGCGGCGTTGCCGCCCGAGGCGGTGGTGTCGATGCAGGCGTGGCGTTCGTGGCAGGCATGGGCGGCGTCGGGCAGGCCCGCGATCAGGGGCAGGATCGGCCCGTCGCGCGCGGCCAGCGCCTGCGCCAGCGCCCGGCCCGCGGCGGCGTCGCCCCACCACAGCGCGCCGGAGAAGCCCGTCAGCGCGCCGAGGTCGTCGGGCGCGACCGGCCCGCAGGCCACCGCCGCCCCGCCCAGCGCCCGCACCGCCTCGGCCTGCGCCGCCACCTCGGCCGCGCTCGGGCCGAGGCAGAGCAGCGGGGCGCGCGGGTGCAGGGCAAGGCGGTTCGATTCGCCGGTGGGTCCGGGCATGTCGAGCGTGGCGACCGCGCCGGGCGCCGGCGCTTCGGCGTCGATCAGCCGCTGCACCTCGGCGCGGGGGCGCGCGGGCAGCGGTTCCCCCGTCCCGGCCCAGGCCGGCGCCGGCCGCCGGGTCAGCCGGGCCAGGGTGAACGGCCCGCCCGCCTTGGGCCCGGTGCCCGACAGCCCCTCGCCGCCGAAGGGCTGGCTGCCCACCACCGCCCCGATCTGGTTGCGGTTGACATAGAGGTTGCCCGCACGGACCCGGCTGACTGCCATCTGCACCCGGTCGTCGATGCGGCTGTGCAGGCCGAAGGTCAGCCCGTAGCCGGTGGCGTTGACCCGCTCGATCACCGCGCCCAGGTCCTCCGCGCGGAAGGTGGCAAGGTGAAGGACAGGGCCGAACACCTCGCGCGCGATGTCGCCGATCCCGCCCACGCGGATCACCGCGGGGCCGACGAAATGCCCCGAGGCGGGTGCGGGCAGCGCCTTGAGCAGGCGCCCCTCGGCCCGCGCCGCCGCGATGCAGGCGCGCAGCTCTGCCGCCGCGGCGGCGTCGATGACCGGGCCGATGTCGGCTTCCAGCGCCCAGGGGTCGCCCAGCCGCAGCTCGTCCATCGCCTCCAGCAGCATCGCGGTCACCGCCGGGGCGACATCCTGCTGCACGTAAAGGCAGCGCAGGGCCGAGCAGCGCTGGCCCGCCGACTGGAAGGCCGAGGCGAGGATGTCGCGCACCGCCTGTTCGGGCAGGGCGGTGCTGTCGACGATCATGGCGTTGATCCCGCCCGTCTCGGCCACCAGCGGCGCGCCGGGGGCGAGGGCGTCGGCCATGGCGCGGGCGATCGCGCGCGCGGTCGCGGTCGAGCCGGTGAAGAGCACGCCGGCCACCCGGGGGTCGGCCGTCAGCGCCGCGCCCACCCCCGGCCCGTCGCCGGGCAGAAGCTGCAGCGCCGCGGCGGGCACCCCGGCCGCGTGCAGCTGCGCCACCGCCCGCGCGGCGACCAGCGGCGTCTGTTCGGCGGGCTTGGCCAGCACGCCGTTGCCCGCCGCCAGCGCCGCGGCGACCTGCCCGGTGAAGATCGCCAGCGGAAAGTTCCACGGGCTGATGCAGGCCAGGACGCCGAGCGCCGGGTCCGCCAGCCCCTCGGCCCCTGCGGCGTAGTGGCGCAGGAAGTCCGCCGCCTCGCGCACCTCGCCCACCGCGTCCGCCAGGGTCTTGCCGGCCTCGCGTGCCAGCAGCGCGTGCAGCGCGCCGTGGTCGGCCTCGATCCGGTCGGCGGCGGCGCGCAGCACGGCGGCGCGCGCGGCCGGCGGCGCAGCCCAGGGCCGGGCGGCGGCCAGCGCCGCGGCCACATCCGCGGGCGCGGCCCAGACCGCCGCGCCCACCGTCTCGGCCGGGTCGGCGGGGTTTGTCACCGCCACCCGCGCCCCGCCCTCCGCAGGCCCGGCCAGCATCGGCCCGGCGGCGAAGCGTTCAAGGCGGTGCGGGGCGCGCGCGGCCTCGAGCGCGGCGAGGTCGGCGGCATCGGCCAGATCCCAGCCGCGCGAATTTGCCCGCTGCGGCAGGAAGATCTCGGGCGGCTTCGGCAGCGGCCGGGCGGGCCGTTCCAGCGCGGCAAAGGGGCAGGCGGCGACCGCCTCGGGCGGCAGCGCGTCGTTCACGATCTGGTTGACGAAGGAGGAATTGGCGCCGTTCTCCAGAAGCCGCCGCACGAGATAGGCCAGCAGGTCGCGATGCGCCCCCACGGGGGCATAGATGCGGTGCCGCGTGCCCTCGGCCGCCTGCACCAGGTCGTGCAGCCGCTCGCCCATGCCATGCAGGCGCTGGAACTCGAAGGCGCCGCGGTCCCCCGCCATCTCGAGCACCGCAGCCATGGTGTGGGCGTTGTGGGTGGCGAACTGCGGGTAGAGCCGCGGCGCCAGCGCCAGGAGCCGGCGGGCGAGCATCAGATAGCTGACATCGGTGGCGGCCTTGCGGGTGAACACCGGATAGTCGGGCAGGCCCAGCACCTGCGCGCGCTTGATCTCGCCGTCCCAGTAGGCGCCCTTGACCAGCCGCACCATCAGTCGCCGGCCCCGCGCCTTGGCCAGCGCGTCGAGCCAGTCGATCACCGCCCCGGCGCGGCGGCCATAGGCCTGCACCACCACCCCGAATCCGTCCCAGCCCGTGAGCGAGGGGTCTTCCAGCGCCGCCGCGATCACCTCGAGCGACAGGGCCAGCCGGTCGGCCTCTTCGGCATCGACGTTGAGGCCAAGGTTCGCCGCCGCCGCCAGCCCGGCCAGCGCGCGCAGCCGCGGCACCAGCTCGTCCATCACCCGGCTGCGCTGCGCTGCCTCATAGCGCGGGTGCAGCGCCGACAGCTTGACCGACAGGCCGGGGTTGTCGCGCACCTCGCCCCCCTTCGCTGCGGCGGCGATGGCGGTGATCGCGCCCGAATAGGCCAGCATGTAGCGCCGCGCGTCGGCCTCGGTGCGCGCCGCCTCGCCCAGCATGTCGTAGCTGAAGGTGAAGCCGCGGGCCTCGGCCGCGCGCGCCCGCTCCATCGCCGCCCCGATCGTCTCGCCCAGCACGAACTGGCGCCCCATCTCGCGCATCGCGCGGCCGACGGCGGCGCGGATCACCGGCTCGCCCAGGCGGCGGACGGCGGCGCGCAGCTGGCCCGCGATGCCCGGCGGGCGATCCTCCAGCACCCGGCCCGTCAGCATCAGCGCCCAGGTCGATGCGTTGACCAGCGGCGAGGCCGACTGGCCGAGGTGGCGGCCCCAGTCCGAGGCGGCGATCTTGTCCTCGATCAGCGCGTCCATCGTGGCGGCATCGGGCACCCGCAGCAGCGCCTCGGCCAGGCACATCAGCGCGATGCCCTCCTGCGTCGACAGGCCGTATTCGGCGAGGAACACCTCCATCAGCCCCGGCCGGCCGCCCGCGCGGATGTCGCGCACCATCGCGGCGGCCCGCTTCACGATGCGCGCCCGCGCCGCGGCGTCGGGCAGGCCTGCCGCCATCAGGCCGGCGAGCGTCGCGCCCTCGTCGGCACGGGTCGCATGCGCGATGCGGTCCCAGGGGGCGGTCACGGCGGGGCCGGCGGTGTCAGGCATGGCGCGCTCCGGAATCCTGCGCAAGCATCCTAGCGCGATGTCCGGCCCCTGGCACGGGCGGAATGCCGCCCCGCGGCCGAGCCAACAGACCGGGCCGGGCGCGCCGCCGCGCCGTCACCGCCGCGCCGTCACCACCGCCGTGTCGCCGGCATAGAGGACGAGTGCGCCGTCGGGGGCGAAATCGAACCGCGTGACGGCAGCCAGCCGGTCGAGGAAGCGCCGCTCGCTGCGCATCGCCGCCGCGTCGCAGGCCATCATGGTCGAGGCGACGGCGCCGAAGGCCAGCCCCTCGCCGGTGATCTCGAAGTCGCCGCTGTAGCGGTTGCAGGCCGACCGGCCGACGGCGCGGCCGCCCTCGAAGGCCAGCGTCACCTCCTGCCCCTCGGGCACCGCCGCCCCGCCGATCGCGGTCACCCGCCAGGACGTCCCGTCGAGCAGCGCGGCGGGGGCGCCGCCGCAGCCCCGAAGCCCCTGCCCGGCGGCCTCTACCGTCACGGCGAAGGGGTGGGGCATGCCGGTCATGCTGTCGCGGCAGAGGCTGCGGACGAGGGTGAAGGCCAGGTCGGCGCCGGCCGCGGCATAGCGTTCGCCCTCGGCCGTGGCGAGGGCGGTGGCAAAGGGCGCCTCGGTCACGCGGGCGCCCAGGTCGGCGGAGAGGCGGATGCGCCCCGCGGCGGCGTCGAGGCGCCAGAAGGGTTCGTTGCCCTGCGCGGTCAGCGGAAAGCTCGGCAGCGCGCGGGCGGCGACGCAGGCGCGCATCTCGCCGTCAAGCGACAGGATCGCCCCGTCGCCCTTCGACCAGAAGAAGGTGCCCGCATCCCCCGGCGCGGCATAGCGCGCGCCCGAGGCGGCGCGGTCGGGCACAAGCCCCCACAGCCGGCCGCCGGCGGCCAGCTCGGCGCCCGCCCCGGTCAGGGCAAAGCGCACCTCGTCGTCGCCGCAGCGAAACACCGACCCCTCGTCCGACGGGCGGTGCCGGTCCAGCCGGACGGGCGCAAGCGCAAGGTCGCCCTCCCCCGCGGCCAGCGGCAGGGCCAGCGCAGACCACAGCGGCCGCCCCGCGGCCCAGATCGCGGCATGCAGCGTCAGCGCCCGGTCGGCCGGGGCGTTCAGCGCGAAGGGCAGCGGCACCTGGCGGCCCGCCGTCGGTGCCCGCAGCGCGGCAACCGTGCCGTCCTGCCCGTCGCGGAGGGATACCACGACCTCGGCCTCGGGTTGCAGCGCGATGCGCGGCAGGTAGAAGAGTTCGCCCGAGATCGTCCGGTCGGCCGACAGCGCCTGGGGCGCGCACAGCAGGGCGAGGGCGGCGGGAAGGGCAATGCGGCAGTCAAAGCGCATGGGGGCCTCGTGCTCGGGTGCTGCCCGGCAGACTAACACGGCCGAAAGGAAGAGGCAGGCCAAACCGTCGCGGGCGCGGGGCAGGGGGCAGCATGCCGCCGCGGGCGTGCGCGCGCGGCGCCGGGCCGCTGCGGGGGGACGCTCAGGCCGCCGGGGCCGGCCGCGCCGGCGGGCGCAGCAGCGGCAACGCGGCGCGCACGGCGGGCCGCAGCGCCGCGGCCGAGGCGGGCGGCAGGGCCAGCAGCTGCGCGCGCATCCGCGGCTCCCAGAAGTCGTTGATGTGGCGCGCCACATCCTCGGCCGCCTCGGCCGGCGAGGCGGTCTCGAAGAAGGTGGCGATCTGGTTGGCCATGCGGATGATGCGGTCAGGAGACATCGGCGGGGGCACCTCTCGGGTCGGGCGACGCGGGGCCGGGCGCGGCGCCGGCGATCCGCGCCGGACGTGCGAACACCTCGAAGCCGTCGCCGCGGGCGAAGGCCGCCAGGGTCAGCCCTGCCGCCTCGGCCAGCGCCGCGGCCCGGGCGGTGGGGGCAGCGGCGGCGATCAGCACCGGCGCGCCGAGGGCGGCACATTTCTGCACCAGGTCGATCGAGACGCGCGAGGTCATCGCCACCGCGCCCGACCCCGGGTCGAGCCCCGCGGACAGGATCGCCCCGGCCAGCTTGTCGAGCGCATTGTGCCGGCCCACGTCCTCGCGCACCAGCGCAAGGCCCGCGTCGGGCGTCCAGAAGCCCGCGGCATGGGCGCCGCGCGTGGCCGCATGCAGCGGCTGGGTGCCGGGCAGCGCGGCCATCGCCGCCATGACCCCCGCGGCGGTCAGGCGCAGGCCGCCCGGGGGCAGCGGCCGGGGCGGGCGCAGCGCCTCGGCCAGGCTGTCGATGCCGCACAGGCCGCAGCCCACCGGCCCCGCCATGGTGCGGCGGCGCGCCGCCAGCCGCGCGGCCGCCGCGGGCGCCAGCGCCAGCCGCGCCTCGACGCCGTCCGCCCCGGGGACGATCTCGATCTCCTCGATCTCGTCTGGGCGGGCGATGCCCTCGGTCAGGGCGAAGCCGCGGGCAAAGTCGGTCAGGTCGGCCGGGGTCGCCATCATCACCGCCTGCACGGTGCCGTTACAGACGATGGCGATCGCCGCCTCCTCGGCCAGCACCCGCTCGCCTGCGGTCCAGCGGCCGGCGCGGAAGGCGCGGCGGGGGCGCACCTGCTGCGTCATTCCGCGGCCGGCAGGATGCGCCGCGCCGCCGCGGCCTGCCCGGCCAGGTCGCGCTGGGACTCGGTCGGCCCGTTCGAGGGCGAAACCTGCACCGCCGTCACCTTGTATTCCGGGCAGTTCGTCGCCCAGTCGGAATAGTCGGTGGTGACGATGTTGGCCGCCGTCCCGGGATGGTGGAATGTGGTATAGACCACCCCCGGCGCCACGCGGTCGGTCAGCCGCGCGCGCAGGCTGATCGCCCCCTTGCGCGAGGCCAGGCGCACCCAGTCGCCGTCGTGGATGCCGCGGGTCTCGGCGTCGTGGGGGTGGATCTCCAGCACGTCCTCGTCGTGCCAGCGGCGGTTCTCGGTCCGCCGGGTCTGGGCGCCGACGTTGTACTGCGTCAGGATCCGCCCGGTGGTGAGCAGGAGCGGAAAGCGCGGCCCGGTGCGCTCGTCGGTCGGCACATATTCGGTGCGGATGAACCGGCCCTTGCCGCGCACGAAGCCGTCGATGTGCATCACCGGGGTGCCCGCGGGCGCGGCCGCGGTGCAGGGCCACTGCACCGACCCCAGGCGGTCGAGCAGCTCATAGGAGACGCCGGCGAAGGAGGGTGTGGTGGCCGCGATCTCGGCCATGATCTCGGAAGGGTGGGCATAGGACCAGTCGGCCCCCATCGCCTGCGCCAGCCGCAGCGTCACCTCCCAGTCGGCCAGCCCGTTCCTCGGCGCCATCACCCGCCGGACGCGGTTGATGCGCCGCTCGGCGTTGGTGAAGGTGCCGTCCTTCTCGAGGAAGGTCGAGCCGGGCAGGAACACATGGGCGTAGCTGGCGGTCTCGTTCAGGAACAGGTCGTGGACGACGACGCAGTCCATCGCCCGAAGGCCCGCGGCGACATGGGCGGTGTCGGGGTCGGACTGCAGGATGTCCTCGCCCTGGATGTAGATGCCGCGGAAGCTGCCCGCGGCGGCGGCATCGAGCATGTTGGGGATGCGCAGGCCCGGCTCGGGGCTGATCGGCACACCCCAGAGCGATTCGTAGACCGCGCGCGCGGCGTCGTCCGAGATGTGGCGGTAGCCTGGCAGCTCGTGCGGGAACGAGCCCATGTCGCAGGCGCCCTGCACGTTGTTCTGCCCGCGCAGCGGGTTCACCCCCACGCCCGGCCGGCCGATGTTGCCCGTCAGCATCGCGAGGTTGGCGATCGCCATCACCGTGGTCGAACCCTGGGAATGTTCGGTCACGCCGAGGCCGTAATAGATCGCGCCGTTGCCGCCCGTGGCGTAAAGCCGCGCGGCGGCGCGCAGGTCGGCCGCGGGCACGCCGGTCAGCGCCTCGGTCGCCTCGGGGGCATGGCGCGGGTCGGCGACGAATTCGGCATAGTCGTCGAAGGCCGCCGTGTCGCAGCGGGTGCGGATGAAGCCCTCGTCGAACAGCCCTTCGGTCACGATCACATGCGCCATGGCGGTCAGCACCGCCACATTGGTGCCCGGGCGCAGGGCGAGGTGATGCGCTGCCTGCACATGCGGCGTGCGCACAAGGTCGATGCGGCGGGGGTCGATGACGATCAGGCGCGCCCCCCCGCGCAGGCGTTTCTTGAGGCGCGCGGCAAAGACGGGGTGCCCGTCGGTCGGGTTGGCGCCGATGATCACCACCACGTCGGCCTGCTCGACCGAATCGAAATCCTGCGTGCCGGCCGAGGTGCCGAAGGTCTGCTTGAGCCCGTAGCCGGTGGGCGAATGGCAGACCCGGGCGCAGGTATCGACGTTGTTGTTGCCGAAGACGCCGCGGATCAGCTTCTGGACCAGATAGGTTTCCTCGTTGGTGCAGCGCGACGAGGTGATGCCGCCGATGGCCCCCGCGCCATGCGCCGCCTGGATCTCGCGGAAGCGGCGGGCGGTGTGGGCGATGGCCTCGTCCCAGGACACCTCGCGCCAGGGGTCGGTGATGCGTGCGCGGATCATCGGCTTCAGGATGCGCTCGCGGTGGGTGGCATAGCCCCAGGCGAAGCGGCCCTTGACGCAGGAATGGCCGCGGTTGGCCTTGCCCTCCTTCGAGGGGACCATGCGCACCAGCTCGTCGCCGCGCAGTTCGGCATCGAACGAACAGCCCACGCCGCAGTAGGCGCAGGTGGTCTTGACCACGCGGTCGGGGGTGCCGATGGCGATCACCGATGTCTCGATCAGCGTCGCGGTCGGGCAGGCCTGCACGCAGGCGCCGCAGCTGACGCACTCCGAGCCGAAGAAGGTCTCGTCCATCCCCGGCGACACGCGGCTATCCCAGCCGCGGCCCGCGATGGTCAGCGCGAAGGTGCCCTGCACCTCTTCGCAGGCGCGCACGCAGCGCGAGCAGACGATGCATTTCGACGGGTCGTAGACGAAATAGGGGTTGCTGTCGTCCCTGGGCCGCCAACGGGGGTTGGGCCCCTCGGCGGTGCGGCGGGCGAAGTGGTTGGCGCCGGCCTCGAAGCGCACCTCGCGCAGGCCCACGGCGCCGGCCATGTCCTGCAGCTCGCAGTCGCCGTTGGCCGCGCAGGTCAGGCAGTCGAGCGGGTGGTCGGAGATGTAGAGCTCCATCACCCCCCGGCGCAGCCGCTTCAGCCGCTCGGTCTGGGTGCGCACGACCATGCCGGGGGCGACCGGCGTGGTGCAGGAGGCCGGCGTGCCCGCCCGCCCCTCGACCTCGACCAGGCAGAGCCGGCAGGAGCCGAAGGCGGCCAGGCTGTCGGTGGCGCAGAGCTTCGGGATCGGAATGCCCGCCTCGGCCGCGGCGCGCAGGATGCTGGTGCCCTCGGGGACGGTGACGGAAAAGCCGTCGATGCTGAGCGTGACGGGGGGGCCGCCGCGCACCTCGGGCGTGCCCATGTCGCGGCGGTCGGGGATGACGAAGTCCTTCATGCGGCGGCCTCCCGGGGGCGGGCGAAATCGTCGGGGAAATGGGTCATCGCGCTTGTCACCGGATAGGGGGTGAAGCCGCCCAGCGCGCAGAGCGAGCCGAACTTCATCGTCTCGCAGAGCTCTTCCAGCAGCGGGCGCGCGGCGGCGTCGCCGCGGGCGATGCGGTCGAGCGTTTCCACCCCGCGGACCGCGCCGATGCGGCAGGGGGTGCACTTGCCGCAGGACTCGAGCGCACAGAACTCCATCGCAAAGCGGGCGAGAGCCAGCATGTCGGCGCTGTCGTCGAACAGCACGATCCCGGCATGGCCGATCAGCCCGCCCCTGGCGGCGAACTCTTCGTATCCGAAGGGGGTGCCGAACAGCGCGCGGGGGAAATAGGCGCCAAGCGGCCCGCCCACCTGAACCGCCTTCACGGGCCGCCCCGAGGCGGTGCCGCCGGCGATGTCGTCCACGATCTCGCCCAGCGTCAGGCCGAAGGCGGCCTCGAACAGCCCGCCCCGGCGGACGTTGCCCGCGATCTGCAGCGGGATCGTCCCGCGCGAGCGGCCGATGCCGAAGTCGCGCCAGAAGGCCGGCCCCTCGGCTAGGATCACCGGCACCGAGGCCAGCGTGAGGACGTTGTTGACCACGGTGGGCTGGCCGAACAGCCCCTCATGCGCCGGCAGCGGCGGCTTGGCGCGCACCACCGGGCGCCTGCCCTCGATCGAGTTGAGAAGCGAGGTCTCCTCGCCGCAGACGTAGGCGCCGGCGCCGACGCGCAGCTCGATGTCGAAGGCCGGGCCGTGGCCGAGCACCCTGGGGCCCAGCAGCCCCATGTCCCGCGCAATGCCCAGCGCGCGGGCAAGCGTGCGGATCGCGTCGGGGTATTCCGAGCGCAGGTAGACCCAGCCCCGCGTCGCGCCCACCGCATGGCCGGCGATGGCCATCCCCTCGATCAGGCAGAAGGGGTCGCCCTCGATCAGCATGCGGTCGGCGAAGGTGCCCGAATCGCCCTCGTCGGCATTGCAGACGATGTGCTTCTGCGGAGCCGAGGCACCGGCGGCCGTGCGCCACTTGATCCCCGTGGGAAAGCCCGCGCCGCCGCGCCCGCGCAGGCCCGACTCGGTCACCGCCTGCACCACCTCGGCCGGCGGCATGGCCAGCGCCCGGCGCAGCCCGGCCAGCCCCCCCGCCGCCTCGTAGGCGCCAAGGTCCAGCGGATCGGTCATGCCGCAGCGGGCGAAGGTCAGGCGGGTCTGCCGCCGCATCCATGGCAGCGCCAGGGTCTCGCCCAGCGCCCTGGGGTGGGCGGCCGGCGCGTCGAACAAGGCCGGCACGTCGGCCGGCGTCATCGGGCCGAACGCCAGCCGCCCGGCCGGGCCCTGAACCTCGACCAGCGGCTCGAGCCAGACCATCCCGTGCGAGCCGGTGCGCACGAGGTCCAGCGCCACGCCGCGCCGCGCCGCCTCGGCCGTGAGCGCGGCGGCCACCGCCTCGGCCCCCAGCGCCCTTGCGGCGGCGTCCTGCGACAGCCAGACCTTCATGGCGCCGCCCCCGCCAGGATCGCGTCCAGCCGCGCGGCGTCGAGCCGGCCGACGGGCTGGCCGTCCACCAGCGCCGCCGGGCCGCAGGCGCACAGGCCGAGGCAGAACACCGGGTCGAGGGTGATCGCCCCGTCCGCCGTCGTCTCGCCCCAGCCGATGCCGAGGCGGGCGCGGGCCTGCGCGCCCAGCGCCTCGGCCCCCATCGCCTGGCAGGCCTCGGCCCGGCAGAGCTTGACCACGCGGCGCCCGGCGGGCGCCTCGCGGAAGTCGTGGTAGAAGGACAGCACGCCATGCACTTCGGCCCGGGACAGGTTCAGCGCCGCGGCGATCGCGGGCAGGGCAGCGCGCGGCACATGCCCCCATTCCGCCTGCACCGCCTGCAGGATCGGCAGGAGCGGGCCGTCGCGTCCGGCGTGCTCGGCAAGGAGTCCGCGCAGGCGCGCGTCGAAGGTTCCGTCATCGGGCGACATGGGCCATTCCCTTCGTCGTCCCAGCGATACACGGGGGCGATAGGGGGCTCAATGGGGATGTTCCGTCAAGTGATAGGCTAAAGCTATCGGCATCCCTCAGACCTCGGCGATCCGCCGCGCCTCGGCCAGAAGCGCCTCGGTCACCGGCGTGTGCGGCTCGCGCCAGGCGGCGACGAGGCCCACGAGATGGTCGCCGCCGCGGCGCACCGGCACCGCCGCAAGCCGCGGGTCGGCGGCGAACAGCTCGGCCGTCTTGACCGGCACGATGCTGGCCCATCGGCCTGCGACGACATGGCTGACCAGCGCGATCACCGAATTGGTCTCGATCCGCGGCGCGGCCTCGGCCCCTTCGGCCGCCATCGCCTGGTTCAGGATGCGGCGGTTCTGCATGTCGGGGGTCAGAAGGCACAGCGGCAGCGCGGCGATCTCGGCCCAGCTCACCTCGGACCGCGCCGCCGCCGGGTGGCCGGCGGGCACGAGCAGGCGGTAGGCCTCGCGGTAGAGCGGCACCGCGGCGACGCGGCCGAGCGGTTCGTTGTCGAGATAGGTGATCCCGGCATCGAGCGTCGCGGCCTCGATCTCACCAAGGATCTCCTCGGACGAGCGCGACAGGATCGCCACCCGCACGTTGGGGTGGCGGGCGGTGAAGGGTTCGGTCAGCCGCACGACCATCGGCAGGGCGGTGGGGATCGCGCCAAGGCGCAGGTTCCCCGACAGCCCCTCGCGCGCCGCCCGCATCTCAAGGCGCAGGCTGCGCGCGTCGCCGGTGATCCGCCGCGCCCAGTCGAGCACGCGCTGCCCCTCGGGCGTCAGCCCGCGGAAGCGCGCGCCGCGCCAGACCAGCTGCACGCCGAGCTCGCGCTCGAGCGCGCGGATCGCCGAGGAGAGCGAGGGCTGCGTCACCCCGCAGGTCGCGGCGGCGCGGCCGAAGTGGCGCTCGTTGGCCAGCGCCACGAACATCTCGAGTTTCTCCAGCATCGCCCGCCCCGTCGTTGCGGCCGCCGGCCGGGGCCGGGGCGCGCCCGCGGCCCTGCGGCGCGCGATATTCGCCGTCGCGGGGCCGACTTGCCTTGTTCCGCCGCGCGCGGGGCTCTACATCGCTCCCCATGCGCCGCTTCATCCCCTTCCTCAAGTCGCCCCCGCGCGTCAACGTTCTGCGCCTGTCCGGCACGATCGGCGGCGCCGGCCGGCTGACCGGCGGGGGGCTGACGGACGACGGCCTTGCGCCGCTGATCGAGCGCGCCTTCGTCCGCGGCAAGCCGGCGGCCGTGGCGCTGGCGGTCAACTCTCCCGGCGGGTCGCCCGTGCAATCCTCGCTGATCGCGGCGCGCATCCGGCGGCTGGCCGAGGAGAAGGGCGTCAAGGTGCACGCCTTCGTCGAGGATGTGGCGGCCTCGGGCGGCTACTGGCTGGCAGCGGCCGCCGACGACATCTGGATCGACGACGCCTCCATCGTGGGCTCGATCGGCGTCATCGCGGCCGGCTTCGGCTTTCCGGGGCTGCTCGACCGCATCGGGGTCGAGCGGCGGGTGCATACCGCGGGGCGCTCGAAGAGCTTCATGGACCCGTTTCTGCCCGAGAAGCCCGAGGACATCGCGCGGCTGACCGCGCTGATCGAACCGGTCCACGAGGTGTTCATCGCCCATGTCCGTGCCCGCCGGGGCGCGCGGCTGGCCGCGCGCGAGGACCTGTTTCAGGGCGATGTCTGGGTGGGGGCGCAGGCGGTGGCCGTGGGGCTGGCCGACGGTATCGGTCACATGCTGCCGAAACTGCGCGACCTCTACGGCGAGAGCGTCGAGCTTGTGCCCATGGGCCAGCGCCGCAGCCTGATCCAGCGGCTGGGCATGGGGCTTGCGGCCGAGGCCTTGGCCGCGGTCGAGGAGCGGGCGCATTTCGCCCGCTACGGCCGCTGACATGCTGCTGAAGATCGTCGCGCTGTTCCTCGTCGTGATGGCGGTGCTGGCGATGGTCGGCAAGCTGCGGCTGGGCCCGCGGCGCGATCGACCCGGGGGGGAACGGCCGCGGCCGCGGCTGTGCCCCGACTGCGGACGGCTGCTGCTGTCGGCCCACCCCTGCGACTGCGGCGGGGGCGGCGGCGGGGGCGGGCGCCCGCCCGCCGAAGTGCCGGTGCGCGCCGCCGGGCGGGACGGCGGGCGGGGTCCGCGCACGGGATAATCCTTGATGCTGATGAACCTGGTCCATGTCGGGCTCGGGCTGGGCCTGCTCGTGCTGGCGGGGGATGCGCTGGTGCGCGGCGCGGTCAACCTGGCGCTGCGCCTTGGGGTGCCGGCGCTGATCGTCGGCCTGACGGTGGTGGCCTTCGGCACCTCGGCGCCCGAGCTGCTGGTCTCGGTCGATGCGGTGCTCAAGGCCCAGCCGGGGATCGCGCTGGGCAACGTGGTCGGGTCGAACATCGCCAACATCCTCGTCGTGCTGGGGTTGCCGGCGGTGATCTCGGCGGTCCACTGTTCGAACGGCGACCTGAAGAAAAGCGTGGTCATGATGATCGGCGCCTCGCTGCTGTTCATCGCGATCGCGTTTCTCGGCCCGATCCGATGGCCCCATGCGCTGGTGCTGCTGGCGGGGCTGACCTGGATGCTGTGGGATGCCTACCGCGATGCGCAGGCCCACCGCGCCGCAACCGCCACTGCCGCCGCCGCTGCCGCGGCGAACGGGCAGGACGACATCGCGGACCTGGAGGGCGTCGATCCGCACATGCCGTGGTGGAAGGTCGCGGCCTTCCTGATCGCGGGCCTCGTGGGCCTGCCGATCGGGGCCGACCTTCTGGTGGACGGCGCGGTGAGCATCGCCCGCACCATGGGCGTGAGCGAAACGGTGATCGGCCTGACCCTGGTTGCCGTCGGCACCTCGCTGCCCGAATTGGCCGCCAGCGTCGCCGCCGCGCTCAAGCGGTCGGCCGATGTGGCGCTGGGCAATGTCGTCGGCTCGAACCTGTTCAACCTGCTGGGCATCATCGGCGTCGCGGGCCTGGTGGGCCCGCTCGAGGTGCCCGGAAGCCTGCTCGTCCGCGACCTGTGGGTGATGCTCGCCGCCGCGCTGCTGCTGCTTCCCTTCGTGCTGCGGGGCTGGACCATCGGGCGGCTGGCGGGGCTGGCTTTCCTCGGGCTCTACGGCGCCTATCTCGTGGCGCTCACGGACTGACGGGGGCGGCGATGCAGGGCAGGGCACTGGTGACGGGCGCGGGGCAGCGGCTGGGCCGGGCGATGGCGCTGTGGCTTGGGGCGCGCGGCTTCGACGTCGCGGTGCATTATGCGGCTTCGGCCGAGGCGGCCGCCGAGGTGGCGGGCGCCGTCGCCGCCGCGGGCCGGCGCGCCGTGGCGCTGCGCGCCGACCTGCTGGTGGAGGCCGAGACCGACGGACTGGTTGCCCGCGCCGCCGAGGCGCTGGGCGGGCCGCTGACGCTGTTGGTGAACAACGCCTCGATCTTCGAGTACGACACCATCCACACGGCGACCCGCGAAAGCTGGGACCGCGCGATCGAATCGAACCTGCGCGCGCCGGTCCTGCTGACCCAGCGCTTCGCCGCCCAGGCCCCGCGCGCCCGGCCCGATGCCGCGGGCGAGCCGCTGGCGCAGGCGCTGGTGGTCAACATGATCGACCAGCGGGTGCTCAAGCTCACGCCCGAGTTCCTGAGCTACACCATCGCCAAGATGGGCCTGTGGGCCTTCACCCGCACCGCGGCGCAGGGTCTGGCCCCGCATGTGCGCGTCAACGCCATCGGGCCCGGGCCGACGCTGCAGGGCGCGCGGCAGAGCCCCGAACATTTCGCCCGCCAGCGCGCCGCCACCATCCTCGGCCGCGGCGCCGGCCCCGCCGACATCACCGCGGCGCTCGGCTACTTCCTCGATGCGCCCGCGGTCACCGGGCAGCTTCTGTGCATCGATGGCGGCCAGCATCTGGCCTGGCAGACCCCGGACGTTCTGGGGGTTGAGTGAGGTCCTCCGCCGTCCGGCGTGCGCCGGGGCTTGACTTGTCCACTTTCGCCGTTCCGTTCACACTCCCGTCATGATTCTGCGAGACTTGTCAGGCGTTTGATTATGGAAAAAAATACTTTTGTAAAATCATAGGCTTGCGGCATCGCCTAAAAAATAGGCGAATCGACGAAGGCGCCAAAATACAACGCGGATTCCTCCTTGCGGGAAAGTTTCCGACAGACTTATCCACAAAATCGGTGGATGACTTTCCGCTTGCCGCGAGCTGGGTAAACTGCCAGGGGCGGGGGGGAATCGGGACGGCGGGCATGGACGAAGCGAACGCGGGGGAAGCGGCCACGCAGGGCGGCGAGGCAGCGGCGGCGCTCAGCGGTCATGCGCTGATCCAGGCGCAACTCAAGACGCTCGACGCCTCGCCCGGCGTCTACCGGATGCTCGATGCGCAGGCGCGCGTGCTCTACGTCGGCAAGGCGCGCAACCTGAAGGCCCGGGTCGCGGCCTACGCCCGCCCCTCGGGCCATTCGCCCCGCATCGCGCGGATGATCCGCGAGACCGCGGCGATGATGTTCCTCACGACGCGGACCGAGACCGAGGCGCTGCTGCTCGAGCAGAACCTCATCAAGCAGCTGAAGCCGCGCTACAACGTGCTGCTGCGCGACGACAAGAGCTTTCCCAACATCCTCATCGGCGGCGGTCATCCGTTCCCCCGGATCGCCAAGCACCGCGGCCGCAAGACCGAGAAGGGCAGCTATTTCGGCCCCTTCGCCAGCGCCGGGGCGGTGAACCGGACGCTCAACCAGCTGCAGAAGGTGTTCCTGCTGCGCAGCTGCTCGGATGCGATGTTCGACAGCCGGACGCGACCCTGCCTGCTTTACCAGATCAGGCGCTGCGCCGGGCCCTGCGTCGGGCTGATCGCGCCGCAGGACTATGCCGCGCTGGTGGCGGACGCCGAGCGCTTCCTTTCCGGCAAGACGACCGAGGTACAGGCCGCGCTGGCCCGCGAGATGCAGGCCGCGGCCGAGGCGATGGCCTTCGAGCGGGCCGCCGCGCTGCGCGACCGCATCCGGGCGCTGACGGCGGTGCAGTCGGCCCAGGGCATCAACCCGCGCGGCGTGGCCGAGGCCGATGTGGTGGCGCTGCATCTCGAGGGCGGGCAGGCCTGCGTGCAGGTCTTCTTCATCCGCGCCCATCAGAACTGGGGCAACCGCGACTTCTATCCCCGCACCGGCGCAGGGGCCGAGGCGTCCGAGATCCTCGAGGCCTTCCTCGGCCAGTTCTACGACGACAAGACGCCGCCGCGGCTGATCCTGCTGTCGCATCCGATCGAGAACGCGGATCTCATGGCCGACCTGCTGGCCGAACGCGCGGGGCGCAAGGTCGAGCTCGCGGTGCCCAGGCGCGGCGAGAAGGCCGAGCTGGTCGCGAACGCGGCCCGAAACGCCCGCGAGAGCCTGGCGCGGAAGATGTCCGAAAGCGCCACCCAGGCGCGGCTGCTCGAGGGGTTGGCAGAGGCTCTGGGCCTCGAGGCGCCGCCCCGGCGGATCGAGGTCTACGACAACAGCCACATCCAGGGGACGGACGCGGTCGGCGCCATGGTGGTGGCGGGGCCCGAGGGGTTCCTCAGGGCGCAATACCGCAAGTTCACCATCCGCGGCGAGGGGCTGACGCCGGGCGACGACTTCGGCATGATGCGCGAGGTGCTGACGCGCCGCTTCGAGCGGCTGCTGCGGGAGGACCCCGACCGCGAGGGGGGCCAGTGGCCCGACCTGCTGCTGATCGACGGCGGCGCGGGGCAGGTGGCGGCCGTGGCCGGCATCCTCGGCGAGCTGGGGGTCGAGGGGGTGCCTGTGGTGGGCGTGGCCAAGGGCATCGACCGCGATGCGGGCAAGGAGGAGTTCCACCTCCCCGGCCGTCCGCCCTTCGCGCTGCGCATGAACGACCCTGTGCTCTACTTCGTCCAGCGGCTGCGCGACGAGGCGCACCGCTTCGCGGTGGGCGCCCACCGGGCCAGGCGCGCCAGGGCGGTGGGGGCGACCCCGCTGGACGACATCCCCGGGGTAGGGGCGGCGCGCAAGCGCGCGCTGCTGGCGCATTTCGGCAGCGCCAAGGCGGTGGCGCGGGCGGGGCTGGCCGACCTCAAGGCCGCGCCCGGCATCTCGGAGGCGCTGGCGCAGACGATCCACGACTTCTTCCACCCCCGCGACTAGGCCGCGGGGGCCGCGCGGACGCCCTTCGGGCGACGGCTTTCCTCTCGCCTGCGCCCCTGCGGGGCTCCGGCTCGGGCGCCTGCGGCGAAGGGCCTGCGGCCGCGCGGACGAAGCGGCCTTTGCCGGCCCCGGGGGGGCGAAACCGTTCCCCGTTTCCCCGCCCAGCGGCGCGCGTCTGCCCGGACGCGACATTCGGGGGGCAGGGAGGGGCGGATGGCGGCGGCAAAGCGGAGCGGGGCGGTCGGGGCGGGGCTGATGGGCCGCGGCATCGCGCAAACGATGGCGCGCGCGGGGCACCGGGTGGCGCCGACCGATCCGGTCGAGGCGGCGCGCGCGGCCGCCCGGGCGCGGATCGCGGCCGGCTTCGCCGCGATGGGGGTGGCCGGCGCCGAGGCGGCCGGCTGCCCCGAGCGCAACGAGGTCGCGCCGACGCTCGCCCCGGCCGCGCGCGGGACCGATCTGGTGGACGAGGCCGCGCCGGAGAAGCCCGAGCGCGAGCAGGCGATCTTGGCCGACATCGAGGCCCATGCGCCCGCGGGCTGCATCCTTGCCCCGAACACCCCGGTCATTCCGACCGCGCGCGTCATGGCGCGCGTGCAGGACAAGGCCCGCGCGCCGGGCACCCGCCGGTGGAACCCGCCGCACATGATCCCGCCGGTCGAGGTGATCCGCACCGCAGCCACCTCGGAGGCGACGATGGCCGCGACGATCGCGCCGCCGGCGGCGGGCGAGGCTCCCGTTCCGGTGGAAAAGGACGTGCCGGGCCTCATCGGCAACCGTCTGCGGCATGCGCCGTGGCGCGAGGCGATGAGCCTGGTCGAGCGCGGCATCTGCGACGCCACTGCGGTCGATACGGTCGGTGAAGCAGGGTTTCGGGCGGCGGCTCGCGGTGCTTGGCCCGCTCGAGAACGCCGATCTGGCGGGCACCGACCTCTCGCGCGACCTCCATCCGAAGCTGCTCGCCGATCCCGCGGGCCGCACCGGCCCGGCGCCGATGCTGCAAGCGATGGTGGCAGACGGGCGGGTGGGGATCAAGGCGGCTGGGGATGAAGGCGGCTGGGGATGACGTCGGGCGAGGGGTTGCACCGCTGGACGCCCGAGACCGCGCCGGCGCTGCGCGACCGGCTGGCGCTGCATCTGCGGCGGCTGGCGGCAATCCTCGACGACTGAAGGCGCACGTCCGGGCCGGCGGGTGGCCCCGCGCCCGGCGTGCCCGGCCTACGCCCTTGCCTGCACCCCATAGCCCGCAAAGGCCGCTGTCGCCTCGGCGATCTCGGCCTCCGTCAGCACGACCGGCCCGCCGATCGTCAGCGCGTGGACATGCTGATGCGCCAGCGCCTCGAGTTCCTCGGCCAGCCAGCAGGCCCGGGCCAGGCTTTCGGCCGCCGTCAGCATGCCGTGGTTGGCCATCAGGCAGCCAAGCCGGCCGTCCATCGCGCGGAGGACCTCGGCCGAAAGTTCGGCCGTCCCGAAGCGGGCATAGCCGCTGCAGCGGATGTCGGGGCCGCCGAAGGCGGCGATCATGTAGTGCACCGCCGGGATCGGCCGGCGCGCGACGGCCAGCACGGTGGACCATGGCGCATGGGTGTGCACGATCGCCTGCAGCTCGGGCCGCGCGCGCAGAAGGTCGCGGTGGAACCGCCATTCGGTCGAGGGCTTGAGCGGCCCCTCCCAGGCGCCGCTGTCGTCGTCCAGCCGCATCCGCGCCAGGCTCTCGGGTGTCATCTCGGCCGGCGGCACGGCCGAGGGCGTGACGATCATGAAGCCGCCCGAGCGCGCCGAAAGGTTGCCCGAGGCGCCGCGGTTCAGCCCCTTTGCGTCCAGTTCCCGCGCCCGCGCGACGATCTCGCGGCGCAATGCGTGCTCATCCATCCCGTCCCTCCCCGAGCTGCCTGCCCCGACCTGCCTGCCCCGACCTGCCTGCCCCGAGCTGCCTGCCCCGAGCTGCCTGACCCGAGCTGCGCGCCGCGAGCTGCGCTTTCCGGCCGGCGGCGCTCCGGGGCAGAATGGCGCGGGACGGACCCGCACGCCAGCCCCGCCAGGACCGGGCCGGCGCGAAAGATTGACGGCTCCGGGCAACCCCGCTATCGCTGCGCCGCCGTGGCGCCATGTCTGCCGGATTGCGGGCCACGTCGAACCGGCCGGCGACGGGCCCGGCCCGCCGCCGTCCGGGGGCTTCCCCTTCCGCTGCAATCCGGACGACAGGCGTGCCGCGGAGGGCTAGCATGACCGAGGGACTGCGCCGGCGGACGAAGCTGGTCCACACCGGCACCCGCCGCAGCGCCTACGGCGAGATGGCCGAGGCGATCTTCCTCACCCAGGGCTTCGCCTATGCCAGCGCCGAACAGGCCGAGGCCCGCTTTGTCGCCGCCGGCCCCGACGAGTTCATCTATGCGCGCTACGGCAACCCCACGGTGCGGATGTTCGAGGACCGGATGGCCGCGCTCGAGGGCACCGAGGATGCCTTCGCCACCGCCTCGGGCATGGCCGCGGTCAGCGGCGCGCTCATGGCGATGCTGCGCGCGGGGGATCATGTGGTCTCCTCCCGCGCGCTGTTCGGCTCCTGCCTCTACGTCCTCGAGGAAGTGCTGCCGCGCTTCGGGGTCGAGGTCAGCTTCGTCGATGGCACCGACCTTGCCCAGTGGGCGGCAGCGATCCGCCCCGGCACCCGGGCGGTGTTCTTCGAGGCGGTGTCGAACCCGACCCTCGAGCTCGTGGACATCCGCGCCGTCGCCGAGCTCGCCCATGCGCGGGGCGCGCTGGTGGTGGTGGACAACGTCTTTGCCACGCCGCTCTTTTCGGACACGCAGGCGCTGGGGGCCGATGTCGTCGTCTATTCGGCGACCAAGCATGTGGACGGGCAGGGCCGGGTGCTGGGCGGGGTGATCTGCGGCAGCCGGGGCTTCATTCGCAAGACCGTGGAGCCCTATCTCAAGCATACCGGCGGGGCGCTGTCGCCGTTCTCGGCCTGGCTCCTGTTCAAGAGCCTCGAGACGCTCGAGCTGCGCTGCATGGCGCAGGCCGAGGGCGCCGCCCATCTGGCGGCGGCGCTGGAGGGCGACCCGCGACTGGCGCGCGTGCTCTACCCGCATCTGCCCTCGCACCCGCAGCATGCGCTGGCCCGGCGCCAGATGACGCACGGCGGCACGGTCCTGGCCTTCGAGGTCCGGGGCGGCAAGGATGCCGCCTTCCGCTTTCTCAACGCCCTGAGGATCGCCACGATCTCGAACAACCTCGGCGACAGCCGCTCGATCGTCACCCATCCCGCGACCACGACCCACCAGCGCCTGCCCGAGGCGACGCGCGCCGTGCTCGGCATCTCTCCCGGGCTCGTGCGTTACTCGGTCGGCTTGGAAGATCCCGACGACCTGCTCGACGACATCCGCAACGCGCTTGCGGTGATCTGACGCCGGCCTGCCTTCGTATTCCCCCACGACGATGCCGGGGCGCGCCCCCGACGGAACGGAACAGGAAAGGGCCGGCTATGAACATCCACACCCCCGAGATCGACCGCAAGCCGAGCCTCGAGGAGGCGGAGGCGGCGCTGGCGGTTCTGCGGCAGTGGGCCGGCAAGGCCTCGGACGCCGAGATCGCGCGGCTGGATCCGGCGGTGATGCGGCTGGTCCCCGACGCCGTGCCGCCGCACTATCCGGTGCTGAGCCGCAGCTATCCACGCGAGTTCCGGGTGGACGACGCCTACCGTGCCGGGCTGCCCGACCTGCAGAACGGCCCGTCCTCGCTGATCGTGGGGGCGCGGCGGCGCATCCAGCATGTCGGCATCTCGAACTTCCGCCTGCCGATCCGGTTTCACCGCCGCGACGGCGGCGAGGTGACGCTCGAGACCTCGGTCACCGGCACCGTGAGCCTGGAGGCCGAGAAGAAGGGCATCAACATGTCGCGCATCATGCGCAGCTTCTACGCCCACTCGGAACGCACCTTCGGCTTCGAGACGGTCGAGGCGGCCCTGGACAGCTACAAGGCCGATCTGGGCAGCTTCGATGCGCGCATCCAGATGCGCTTCTCCTTCCCGATGAAGATGCGTTCGCTGCGGTCGGGTCTGGAGGGGTGGCAGTATTACGACATCGCGCTCGAGCTGGTCGAACGCGCGGGGGTGCGCAAGCGCATCATGCACCTCGACTATGTCTATTCCTCGACCTGCCCCTGTTCGCTCGAGCTGTCCGAGCACGCGCGCGCCGTCCGCGGCCAGCTGGCGACGCCGCATTCGCAGCGCTCGGTCGCGCGCATCTCGGTCGAGGTGCTTGACGGCGCCGCGCTGTGGTTCGAGGATCTGATCGAGCTGTGCCGCAGGGCGATCCCGACCGAGACGCAGGTGATGGTCAAGCGCGAGGACGAGCAGGCCTTCGCGGAGCTCAACGCCGCGCATCCGGTGTTCGTCGAGGACGCCGCCCGCAGCTTCTGCGCGGCGCTGCGCCGCGACCCGCGGATCGGGGATTTCCGGGTCGTGGCCAGCCACCAGGAAAGCCTGCACAGCCACGATGCCGTCAGCCTTCTGACCGAGGGCGAGACCTTCGCGGCCGAGAGCCTCGACCCGCGGTTGTTTGCGACGCTGTTCCACGTCGGCTGACATCGCCGCAGGCCGCTCTGGACAGCGGCCCGGAAACGGTCCTTGGCGCCGGCGACGACGCTGGCCGGCCGCCGTCTATACCCGTTCCGACGCCGAAGCGACTGACGCGCTCCGCCGGGACCGCGGCCAAAATCCTTGAACAAGGATTTTGGCGGTTCGCCCGGCCGCGACGCTCTGCGCCCCAGCCGCCGGGCTCTCGCCCCCAGCCCCTGGATTGACACGTGCCCGTGCCTTTGGCAGGCATGGGCCCCTGCCGCGAAGGATGCCGCCGATGATCCCGCCCGTCCTGCCCACCTACGCCCGCGCCCCGCTCACCTTCGTCCGCGGCGAGGGCGCTTGGCTTGTCGAGGCAGACGGCCGCCGCTTTCTCGACCTCGGCGCCGGGATCGCGGTGAACGCGCTCGGCCACGCCCATCCTGCGCTGGTCGCGGCGCTGACCGAGCAGGCGGGCAGGCTGTGGCATGTCTCGAACCTCTACCGCATCGCCGAGCAGGAGCAGCTGGCGGAAAAGCTCGTCGCCGCGACCTTCGCCGACACGGTGTTCTTCACCAACTCGGGCACCGAGGCGGCCGAGCTCGCGATCAAGATGGTCCGCAAGCACTGGTCGGCCAAGGGCGACCCCGGACGCACCGAGATCGTGGCCTTCGAGGGGTCGTTCCACGGCCGCTCGACCGGGGCGATCGCCGCGGCAGGCGCCGAGAAGCTGGTCAAGGGCTTCGGCCCGCTGATGCCGGGTTTCGTGCATCTGCCCTGGGGCGACCACGGCGCGCTGAAGGCCGCGGTCAGCGACCGCACCGCGGCGGTGCTGATCGAGCCGATCCAGGGCGAGGGCGGCATCCGCGCGCTGCCCGATGCCTGCCTGAAGGGCCTGCGCGCGCTGTGCGACGAAACCGGCGCGCTCTTGGTGCTGGACGAGGTGCAGTGCGGCATGGGCCGGACCGGCCGACTGTTCGCCCATGACTGGGCGGGCGTCAGGCCCGACATCGTGATGGTCGCCAAGGGTATCGGCGGCGGCTTTCCGCTTGGCGCGGTGCTGGCGACCGAGGCCGCGGCATCCGGCATGACGGTGGGCACCCACGGCTCGACCTATGGCGGCAACCCGCTGGCCTGCGCCGTCGGGCTGAAGGTGATGGAGCTCGTCGCCGACGAGGATTTTCTGGCCGAGGTGCGGCGCAAGGCCGGGCTGATGCGCCAGCGGCTCGAGGGGCTCGTCGCCGCACATCCGGGGGTGTTCGAGGCGGTGCGCGGGCAGGGGCTGATGCTGGGGCTGAAATGCGCCCGGCCCAACGCCGATGTCGTCGCGGCGGGGCATGCCGAGGGCGTCCTCACGGTGCCCGGCGGCGACAACGTGATCCGCCTGCTGCCGCCCCTGACCCTGACCGAGGCCGAGATCGCCGAGGGGATCGTCCGGCTCGACCGTGCGGCGGCGCGGCTCGAGGCCGCCTGACGCCTTCCCGACATGCCAGCCATCTGCGGGGTCAAGGCGCGTCGGGCGGCCGACGGCCCCGCGACCCCGCCCGTTCGGAGCCGCCGGCCATGCCGCATTTCCTCGACCTTCATCTGACCGAGCCCGCCGATCTGCGGGCGATGCTCGAGACCGCCAAGGCGATGAAGGCCGCGCGCGCCGGCCGGCCCCGGGGCACGCCGGACGATTCGCTGCCGCTGGCGGGCCGCATGGTGGCGCTGATCTTCGAGAAGCCCTCGACCCGCACCCGCGTGTCCTTCGATGCCGGAATCCGCCAGATGGGCGGGCAGACGATGGTGCTGTCGGGGTCCGAGCTGCAGCTTGGCCACGGCGAGACCATCGCCGACACCGCCCGGGTGCTCGGCCGCTATGTCGATGCCGTCATGCTGCGTACCTTCGACGAGGCGGTGCTGCACGAGATGGCCGAGCACGCGGGCGTGCCGGTGATCAACGGGCTGACGAACGAAAGCCACCCCTGCCAGATCATGGCCGACGTGATGACCTACGAGGAGCATCGCGGGCCGATCGCCGGGCGCAAGGTGGTCTGGTCGGGCGACGGCAACAACGTCTGCACCTCCTGGCTGCATGCGGCGGGGCAGTTCGGCTTCGATCTCACCTTCACCGGACCGCAGACGCTCGACCCGCCGGCGGCCGCCGTGGCGCAGGCGCGGGCGGCCGGGCGGCGCATCGTGATCGAGCGCGACCCGCTGGCGGCGGTCGAGGGCGCCGACCTGGTGGTGACGGACACCTGGCTGTCGATGCACGACAGCCAGTCGGCGCGGGAACGGCGGCACAACCAGCTTCGCCCCTACCAGGTGAACGAGCGTCTGATGGCCGCGGCCAAGCCCGACGCGCTGTTCATGCACTGCCTGCCCGCCCACCGCGGGGAAGAGGTGACGAACGCGGTCATGGACGGCCCGGCCTCGGTCGTGTTCGACGAGGCCGAGAACCGCCTGCACGCGCAGAAGGCGATCCTGCGCTGGTGCCTGGGGCTGTGACCCGCGGGGCGCCGGCCGGCCCTTGACTGTCGGGCGGCGCTGCGGGCAACTGCGCGGCGAGAGCCCGGACCTCCGGCGGTCTGCGCCGGGGCGCCGGGCGCAGAGGAAGGACCATCGCCATGCTGTCGCCCGCTCCCTATCTTGCCCGCTCGCTGGGGGCGCTCGATGCGATCCTCGGCAAGGCCGAGGCGCATTGCGCCGCCAAATCCATCCAGCCCGAGGTGCTGTGCCTCGACCGGCTCTACCCCGACATGTTCCCCCTTGCCCGGCAGGTGCAGATCGCGACCGATCACGCCAAGGGCGCGGTGGCACGGCTGGCGGGGCTGGAGGTGCCGGTCTATGCGGACGACGAGCAGGGGCTGGGCGAGTTGCGCGCCCGGGTGCAGAAGACCAGGGGCTTCGTCGAGAGCGTGCCCGCCGCCGCCTTCGACGGCGCCGAGGCGCGGACGATCCATGTCAAGTTCGGGCCGCGCGAGATGACCTTCACCGCCCCCGATTTCCTTTTCGGCTATGCGCTGCCGAACTTCTACTTCCACATGACCACCGCCTACGCGATCCTGCGGCACAACGGGGTCGAGATCGGCAAGCGCGACTTCATGGGCTGACCGGGGCGCGGCCGCGGCGCTCAGCTGCCCCGCGGCCTGGCCCGCAGCGTCGGCGCCGCCGCGGCCGGGTCCTCGGGCCAGGGGTGCCTGGGGTACTGGCCGCGCATGTCCTTGCGCACCTCGGCGTAGGCGCCGGCCCAGAAGCCCGGCAGATCGGTCGTCACCGCCACCGGGCGGCGGGCGGGGGAGAGCAGGGTCAGCCGCAGGGGCAGGCGCTGCGGGCCGACCACGGGATGGGCAGCGAGGCCGAAGAGCTCCTGCAACCGCAGCTCGACCGCCGGCACCCCGACGGCATAGTCGATCGGCACCTCGCGACCGAGCGGCGTGGCGAACGTGGCCGGCGCCAGGCGGTCCAGCCGCGCGCGCTGCTCCCAGGTCAGGGCCTGCCGCAGCGCCTCGGTCAGGTCGAGCCGCGACAAATCGGCGGCCGTCCGGCAGCCGGCAAGGTGCGGCAGCAGCCAGTCCTCCGCGCGCGCAAGCAGCGCGGGCTCGGTCATCTCGGGCAGGTCCTCGCCCTGGGCGCGCAGGAACTCGACCCGGGCGCAGAAGCGCGCCGCGGCCTCGGTCATGCCGCAGGCGGCCAGGCCGAGGCTGCGCACCCCCTCGAGCGCGGCGCGGGCGCGGGCCTCGGGCGGCGCGTCCCACGGCCGGTCGTCGAGCACCAGCGCGCCGAGGGTCTCTTGCCGGCGCGCCTCGACGCGCCCCGCGCGGGCGTCCCAGACGCAGATCTCGCGCCAGCGGATGCGGGTGCCGTGGACGGCGCGCAGCTCGGCCTCGCCCAGCGCGGCGGCCTGGCGGATGCGCGCCTCGCGCGGGTCGCCGTCGAGGTCGGTCGCCACGATCAGCCGGGCGTCTGCCAGCGGATCGGTTGGGTCGAGCGCCGCGCCCTTGCCGCCCGACAGCAGAAAGCGCGGCGCCGCGCCCGGGCGGCGCAGGCCGATGCGGTCGGGATAGGCGAGCGCGGCCATGGCGGCGGGCGACAGCGGCGCCGCGCCCGCCGCGGGCGCCAGTCGCGCCAGGCGCCGCGCCTCCGCGCGCAGCCGCTCCAGCCCCTCGCGCTGCAGGCCCCAGGGGTGGCGGGCGGCAAAGCCCTGCGGGTCGGCCAGCGCCTGAAGCCGCAGGGTCAGGTCGGCGGGGGCGCCCGCCAGCGGGTCGCGCCCCTCGATCAGCGCGGCCAGCGGCGCGGCGGCGGGGCCGGCGACGGCGAGCATGTGCGCGAGGCGGGGGTGCAGCGGCAGGACGGCAAGCCTGCGGCCGTGGTCGGTGATCCGCCCGGCGTCGTCCAGCGCGCCGAGCCCGGCGAGCAGCACCCGCGCCTCGGCCAGCGCCGCCGCCGGCGGCGGGGTGAGGAAGGCGAGGCCGGCCTCGGACCCCCACAGCGCAAGCTCAAGCGCCAGCCCGGCGAGGTCGGCCGCCTCGATTTCGGGCGGCGGGAAGGGGGCGAGCGCGCCCTCCTCGCCCTTTGTCCAGAGGCGGAAGCACACCCCGGGCGCCACCCGCCCCGCGCGGCCGCGGCGCTGCTCGGCCTCGGCCCGCGTCACGCGCTCGGTCACCAGCCGGGTCATGCCCGCGCCGGGGTCGAACCGCGCCCGCCGCGCCCGCCCGCAGTCCACCACCACCCGCACATCCTCGATCGTCAGCGAGGTCTCGGCGATGGCGGTGGCCAGCACCAGCTTGCGCCCCGCCGGCGCCGGGGCGATGGCCGCGTGCTGGGCGGCGATGTCCATCGCGCCGTAGAGCGGGCGGATCGCGCAGTCGGCCGGCAGCCGCCCGGCGAGCAGCGCGGCGGTGCGGCGGATCTCGCCCTCGCCGGGCAGGAAGGCCAGGATGCCGCCCTCGGTCTCGGCCGCCGCGCGCGCGATCAGGTCGGCCGCCGCCGCCTCGAGCCGCGCCTCGCGCGGCAGCGGGCGGTCGAGCCAGCGCGTCTCGACCGGAAAGGCCCGCCCCTCGGCGGTGATCACCGGCGCATCGTCCAGCATCGCGGCCACCGGGCCGGCGTCGAGCGTGGCCGACATCACCACCAGCGCCAGATCGGGCCGCAGCGCGCCGCGCACCTCCCAGGCCAGCGCCAGGCCGAGGTCGGCCTGCAGCGAGCGCTCGTGGAACTCGTCGAAGATCAGCGCGCCGATGCCCGAAAGCGCGGGATCGGCCTGGATCATCCGCGTCAGGATGCCCTCGGTCACCACCTCGATCCGCGTCGCGCGCGCGATGCGCGCCTCGCCGCGGATGCGGTAGCCCACGGTCTGCCCCACCGCCTCGCCCAGGCTGGCCGCCATCCGCTCGGCCGCGGCCCGGGCGGCCAGCCGCCGCGGCTCGAGCATCACGATCCGGCCCTCCACGTCCGCCAGCAGCGCCAGCGGCACCCGCGTCGTCTTGCCCGCGCCGGGTGGGGCCTGCAGCACCGCCCGCCCGACCGCGCGCAGCGCGGCGCGCAGGTCGGGCAGGGCGGCATCGACCGGAAGGACGGTGCCGGGATCGGCCATGGCGCCTACCGGCGCAGCAGCACCGCGGTGCCGTAGAGCGTCTCGATCCGGACGCGCTTCACCCGCCGCTGGCCGCCCGCGGGCGGGTCATAGGTGACCTCGAAGGGAAAGACCTGCATCTCGCCCATGTCGCGCAGGGCAAAGCCCTCGATCCGGCGGTATTCGCCGGGGCAGGTGAGCGAGCCGTCCTCGCCCGGCGCGGCCGCGGCCGCATCAAACTGCACCCGGCTGCGGCGGCGGCCGTCGAACATCTCGAAGGCAAGACGGCAGATCTCCCCGCCGGTCGCGTCGCGCAGCATCAGATAGAGGGCCGTCATCGGGTCGAGCGTTCCGCCCTGGCTTGCCGGGTCGAGCGGGGCGCCGCGATCTCCGGCGTCGCGGTTCGATTCGTAGTGGACGATGCGCGGAACGCCGCCTTCGTATTCCATCACTGACCGCGACTGGCGGCGGCCGGTGTCGGCATCCTCCTCGTAGCGCAGCGGGGTGAAACGGCCGGCCACGACCGCGCCCTCGGACAGGGCGTCGTAGCGGACGCGGCGGACAAGCCCGGCGAGCCCCGCGCTTTCGATCCGTGCCTCGGCGCGGTAGCGGGTCGCGTTCTGGTAGCCCGTCAGCGCAACCAGACCCACCCGGAAGCCGCCCAGATGCACGTCATACAGCCCCTCGTCGAGGCGTTCGGCCGGCGCCGGCGATGCAAGGGTCAAAGCGATCGCCAGCCAAAAGGCCAGAGGGGCCGGGGCGGGGCGCTGGGCGGCGGTCATGGGCTCGGGCTCGTCGGGTGCGGACGGGCTGGACATACAGCCTGTCCCCGGGGCATGCAAAGCCCCGGCGGCTCACATGCGCGATAGTCGGCCGGGCCGCCCCGGCGGAGGAGGGGACTTGGACGGCGCAGCGCTTGCGGCGGGGGTGATGGCGGGCGACCGGCGGGCGCTGGCGCGGGCGATCACGCTGGTCGAAAGCACCCGGCCCGACCACCGCGCGGCGGCGCTGGCCATGCTCGATGCCTGCGCGGCCAGCGGGCGGCAGGCGCTGCGGATCGGGCTGTCGGGCACGCCGGGCGTGGGCAAATCCACCTTCGTCGAGGCCTTCGGACAGCTGCTTACCTCGCGCGGCATGCGGGTTGCCGTGCTCGCGGTCGATCCGTCCTCGGCCCGCAGCGGCGGCTCGATCCTCGGCGACAAGACGCGGATGGAGCGGCTGGCCCGCGACCCGCGCGCCTATATCCGCCCCTCGCCCAGCCGGGCGGAACTGGGCGGCGTGGCCCGCCGCACGCGCGAGACGGTGGCGCTGTGCGAGGCGGCGGGGTTCGACGTGGTGCTCGTCGAGACGGTGGGGGTGGGCCAGTCGGAGACGCTGGTCGCGGAGATGGCCGACATCTTCGTGCTGCTGCTCGCCCCGGCCGGGGGCGACGAGTTGCAGGGCGTCAAGCGCGGAATCATGGAGGTTGCGGACATCATCCTTGTCAACAAGGCCGACGGCGAGCTGCGCGCCGCGGCGCAGCGCACGGTGGCCGACTATGCCGGCGCGCTGCGGCTGATGCGGCCGCGCCCCGAGGATCCGCCGGGATTTCCCTGCGCGATGCCGGTCTCGTCCGTCACCGGCGAGGGGATCGGGAAGGCCTGGGAGGCGATGCGGGCGCTGGCCGACTGGCGCCGCGCCGCGGGCCACTGGGCGGCGCGGCGCTCGGCGCAGGCGCGGGCGGCGTTCGAGGACGAGGTGCGGCGGGGCCTGATGGCGCGGCTGGCCGGGGACCGGGCGATGCGCGCCCGCCTCGCCGCGTTGGGGGACGAGGTGGCAGCGGGCCGCAGGACGCCGGCCGGGGCGGCGGCCCGGGCGCTCGCGGCCCTGGGCCCCGGCGAGGACGCGCTTGACGGACCCGGGCTTGTCCCGTAAAGCGCCGCGACGTCCCGATGCCCGCCGCCGCGTGCGGCCGATGCCTCGCGGATGCCAACCCGTGACCGACCCAGAGCCAAGGACCAGCCCCATGTCGCGCCTCTGCGAGCTTACCGGTAAGGGCCCGATGACGGGCCACAACGTCAGCCACGCCAACAACAAGACCAAGCGGCGCTTCCTGCCCAACCTCAATGAGGTGACGATGATCTCCGAGACCCTCGGCCGGTCGTTCCGGTTGCGCGTCTCGGCGGCCGGCATCCGCACCGTCGATCATCGCGGCGGGCTGGACGCCTTTCTCGCCGGGGCCGACGACGCCGCGCTGTCGTCGCGCGCCCTGAAGATCAAGCGCGAGATCGAGAAGGCGCGGGCGACCCCCGCCGCCTGATCGCCCGCCGCCACATCGCCTGCCGTCCCCCCTCCCGCCCGGGCGCCACTGCTGCGCTTTGCCGCGGGGGCACACCGCTGTCGGCTGCGGCGCAGGGGCGGTATCCTTGCCAAGTCATGCGCCGGCCGTCGTCTGCCCTCGCCCTTCTGCTGGCTGTCGTGGTCGCGCTGTCGGGCGCGGGCATGGCTGCGGCGCGCCATGCCCCGCGGGTCGCCGGAACCGTCGAGCTGTGCACGTCAGGCGGCGCCGCGACCATAGCGGTCGACGGGCAGGGGCGCCCGGCAGGGCCGCCGCATCCGTGCCCCGACTGCGTGCCCGGCACCCATGCAGTGCTGCCGGGCCCCACGCTGCCGCCGTCCCGCGGCGCAGCGCCGGCCCGCCGCCTCGGCTGGCGCCCGGGCCCAGCGCCGTCCGCGCGGCGCCGGCGCGGGCGCGCCCATGCCCGCGCCCCTCCGCCTGCGGTGCGAACGCACGCCTCCATCGTCACTCATCGTTCCTGACCGCATCCGGAGACTTTCCATGCGACCGTTCCTTTCCGCCGCCGCGGCGGCCTTCTTGTCCTTTTTTGCCGCTCCGGCGCTGGCCCACGACGGCCTGGCCGTGCGCGACGGCTATGTCCGCGCCGCGGGTGCCATGGCCATGTCGGCCGCGGCCTTCATGGTGATCGAGAATCACCGCGCCTTCGACGACCGGCTGGTCGCGGCCGCCAGCGATGTTGCCCGCCGGGTCGAGCTGCATACCCACACGCAGGACGCCCAGGGCGTCATGCGCATGGTCGAGGTCCCCGAGGGCTTCGTCATCCCCGCCGGCGGCGAATACGCACTCGCCCGCGGCGGCGACCATGTGATGCTGATGGGCCTTGTCCGCCCGCTGACGGAGGGCGAGCTTGTGACCATCACGCTGACCTTCGAGCAGTCGGGCGAGCTGGTGGTCCAGCTTCCGGTCGCCGACGGACCGATGGGCGGCGCAGCCGCCGCGGACCACGGCCACGGGCACGGGCACGGCCACGGCCACGGGCAGGGCCACGGGCACGGGCACGGGCAGGGCCACGGGCACGGCAAGTGACGGGCTGCGGGGCCGGGCGGCACCCGGCTCCGCGGCTGCCCGGCCGCGGGGGCAAGGGCAGCCGCGTGCGGCGCCGGCTAGCCCGAGGTGCAGCGCCGCTCGGCCTGCGCGCCGAACTCGCGGTAGCGCGCCCAGAAGGCGTTGTCCTCGGTCGCCTTCGACATCCGAACGACCTGGGCGCGCTGCGGGTCGCGGAAGAACTCGGCCGCGCGCCGCTGGTCGCGAGCGCTCAGCGTCGCATCGGCGACCGCCTGGATGCAGCCGCACAGCCCGCGCGACGCCGCCTGCCGGCCCGAGGCCATGCAGGCGGTCTCGATCGGGCCTGCCCCGGCCGGGGTTACGGTAAGGCTCAGCGCGGCGCCAAGCGCCAGCGCCGCCGTTCTGGATAGGGTCATTGCTCTGCCTCGCTGCCTGCCCGGGGCGCCCCCCGGCTGCCGGTTTCGCGTGCGGCGGTTGATCCGCCGTCGCCGCTGCTGCCATCGTTGTCCGATACGCGGAAACGTACCGAAAAAGGCGAGGAGTTTCAACGATGCTCGGGCACAGCGGCGGGGGCGGGGCGACGGGGGCGTGGCGCTTGTCTAGATGATGTGTGTTCCCCGCCCGGGCCGACTAGGCCCAGCGAGCCGGGGCGCCGCACCGCCGCCGCGCGCGAAGGCCCGATGCCGCGCGTCGGCCGAATCGGGGCCGGTCGCCGGGCCCGCGCGGCCCGGCGCGATGCCGCCCCGCGGCGGCACGGCCGGACGGCGGGGCGCTTGCGGCCGCGTGACCGGCAAGGGACCGCCGGCCTTGCCGCCGGGGGCGGGGGGGGCCTTTGCCAAAGCCGGCAGCGGCCCCATCTTGCAATCAGGGCGGAAGGGGGGCATCGATGCGTCCGCAGCCGATCGAGGTCGAGATGCGCCTGGGCTACGGACCGCGGCCGGGCACGCCCCCGGCGGGCGGGGCCGAAGCGCTGCTGGCCCGGCTGGACGGCCCCGACCGCGCCGCGGCCGCCTGGCCGCTGCCCGCCTTCGAGAGCGTTGCCGCTGAGGCGCTGGAGTTCGGCCAGGTGCAGCGCGCCGCCCGGGCCGAGGCCGACGCCGTCGGCCCCGCCGGCGAACGCCTGCGCGCGATGCGCCGAACCCGCCGCGCCGCGATGGAGACGATCCTCGCCCACCGCCTTGCCCGCGCGGTCGAGGGCGACGACCCGTTGCGCGAGCGGCTGGTCTGGTTCTGGGCCGACCACTTCACCGTCCGCGCCCGCGAGGACAGGTTGCGCCCCGCCGTCAGCGCCTATGCCGAGGCGGCGATCCGGCCGCATGTGACGGGCCGCTTCGCCGACATGCTGAAGGCCGCGGCGCTGCACCCGATGATGCTGCTCTACCTCGACCAGACGGCCTCGGTCGGCCCGCGCTCGCGCTTCGGGGTGCGGCGGGGGCTTGGGCTGAACGAGAACCTCGCGCGCGAGCTGCTCGAGCTGCACACGCTGGGCGTCGGCGCCGGCTATGGCCAGGACGACGTGCGCCAGCTTGCCAAGCTGCTGACGGGGCTTGCCTACAGCCTGCAGGATGGCTTCCGCTTCCTGCCCGAGCGGGCCGAGCCGGGGGCCGAGACGGTGCTGGGCGTGAGCTACGGCAGCTGGGGGCCGGCGCGGATCGAGGACATCGAGGCGGTGCTCGAAACCCTTGCCGCCCGGCCCGAGACGGCGCGGCATCTGGCCCGCAAGCTTGCCGTGCACTTCACGGCCGACGATCCCGACGAGGGCCTTGTCGCCCATCTCGCCGCCGCCTGGCGCGCGCATGGGGGCCGGCTGCGGCCGGTCTATGCCGCGCTGGCCGAGCATCCCGCGACCTGGGCCAGCTTCGGCGCCAAGGTCCGCCAGCCGTTCGAGTTCATGGCCGCCGGCCTGCGGGCGCTGGGGACGGGCGCTGCGGCGCTGGCGGCGTTGCCCGCGCGCGCGCGGGCGCGGCTGGGCTTCGGCGCGCTGCGCCTGATGGGCCAGCCGTGGGAGGAGCCGCCGGGCCCCGACGGCTGGTCCGAGGCGGCCGCGGCCTGGATCACGCCGCATGGGCTGGCCGCGCGGATCGACTGGGCGATGGCAGCGCCCGAGGCGCTTCTGCGCAGCGGCGACCGGCCCGACCCGCGCGCGCTGCTCGAGGCGGTGCTGGACGGGCTGGCGCGCGCGCCGACGCGCGAGGCCGTGGCGGCGGCCGAGGGCTGGCGCGAGGGGGTGGGGCTGATCCTGGCCTCGCCCGAGTTCAACCGGCGCTGAGGAGACGGGGCGATGGCTTACGGGGCGGAACCTGCGGCGGAGCGCCCGACGGCGCCCAGCCGGCGCGGCTTTCTGCGGATGACGGCGGGGGTGGGGTGCAGCCTGGCCGCCTCGCCGCTGGTGACCCCGATCACGCTGCTGGCCGCCCCGTGGGAGGCGCGGCTGGTCGTCGTCATCCTGCGCGGGGCGATGGACGGGCTCGACGCGCTGCGCCCCCTCGGCGACCCCGACCTTGCCGGGCTGCGCCCGACCCTTCTGGCCGGGCCGTCCGAGGCGCTCGACGGCTTCTGGGCGCTGCACCCGGGCCTCGCCCCGCTTCGGCCGATGTGGGCGGCGGGCGAGCTGGCCTTCGTCCCCGCCGTCTCGACCCCCTACCGCGACAAGCGCAGCCATTTCGACGGCCAGGCGATTCTCGAGGCCGGGACCGGCGCCGATGTCGCGCCCGGCGCGGTGCGGGGCGGCTGGCTGAACCGGCTGCTGGGCGCGCTGCCCGGGGCCACGGCCGAGACCGCCTATGCCATCGGCCAGGACGGGCTTCTCGTGCTGGCCGGCGCGGCCGAGGTGCGGCGCTGGTCGCCCGAGGCGCGGCTTGAGCTGTCGGCGCAGGCGCGGCTGCTGCTGGCGCATCTGTTCCACGACGACCCGCTGTTCCGCGCGGCGGGCGACCAGGCGATGGAGATCGCGGGGCGGCTGGCCGAGGTCGCCGCCGACGACGCGGACGCGCCCGCGATGGCCCCGGCCGTGGCCGCCCCCGCCGCCGGCCCTGCGGGCCAGATCGCCGCCTTCGCCGCCGACCGGCTGCGCGAGGAGACGCGGATCGCCGCCTTCTCGCTCGGCGGGTGGGATACCCACCGCGACCAGGCCCGCGCCCTGCCCCGCGCGCTGGGCGCGCTGGCCGAGGCCATCCTGACGCTGAAGGCCGGCCTCGGCCCGCACTGGGGCCGCACCGCCGTGCTGGCGATGACCGAGTTCGGCCGCACTGCCCGCGAGAACGGCAGCCGCGGCACCGACCACGGCACCGGCGGCACGATGCTGGCCGCCGGCGGCGCGGTGCGGGGGGGCCGGGTGCACGGGGCCTGGCCGGGTTTGTCCGAAGGGGCGCTCTATGCCGGGCGCGACGTGATGCCCATGGCGGATGTGCGCGCCTGGGCGGGCTGGGCCATGCGCGACCTCTTCGGCCTCGACCGCGGGCTGATCGAGCGCACCGTCTTTCCGGGCCTCGACCTCGGCCCCGAGCGGCGGCTGGTGCTGTAGGCCGCCGCTACTCCTGCAGCGTCTCGAGGTAGCGCGCCAGCGCCAGGACCCGCGCGCGGATGTCGGGCTCGGCCCCGTAGGCTCCCGCGCTGCCGCCGGTCTCGGCGGCGAAGGCGCTGCCCCACAATGGCATGCTGCCGCCGTGGACGCGAAGGCCCGTGCGGCCGTCGATGATCTGGATCACCTCGAGCCGGGGAAAGGCGCCGCCGTGGCGGGCGGCGATGGTGGTCAGGTCGGGCACGGGCACCGCCAGCAGATCGGCCACCGGCCCGCCGCCCCGACCCGAAGGGCCGTGGCAGGCCGCGCAATAGGTCGCATAAAGCGCGGCGCCCCGCGCGATCTCGTCGCCGGTGGCGGGGGCGGGGGCCGCGGCGGCCGTGAGCAGCGCCGCGGCGGCAAGGGCGAGACCTGGGCGCATGACGGACGTGCCTTGCTGTGCACCTTGGCCCGAACCTAGCCGAGGAGGGCCGGGGCAGGCAACCGCGCCGCCGCGGCCGGGCGGATCAGGCCAGCAGGCGCCGGCCGTCCTGCCCCGTGATGCGCAGCGCGACGATCCGCCCCGCCGGATGGTCGGCCGACAGCGCCACTTCGGCGAAGCCCTCGGTGCGCCCGGTCCGCGGCCCCTCGGTCAGGATGTGGCGGACCTGCCCGACCTCGGCTGCCAGATGCCGGGACAGCGCCGCCGCGCCGGCCGCGCGCAGCCGCGCGGCACGCTCGCGCACCGCCTCGGGCGCGACGGGGGGCATCCGCGCCGCCGGGGTGCCGGGGCGGGGCGAGAACGGAAAGACATGCAGGAAGGTCAGCCCGCAGTCCTCGACCAGCGCCAGCGTGTTGGCGAACATCGCCTCGGTCTCGGTCGGGAAGCCCGCGATCAGGTCGGCGCCGAGCACGATGCCGGGGCGCAGCGCGCGCGCCCGCTCGCAGAAGCCGAGGGCGTCGGCGCGCAGGTGGCGGCGCTTCATCCGCTTCAGGATCAGGTCGTCGCCCGCCTGCAGCGACAGATGCAGATGCGGCATCAGCCGCGGCTCGGTGGCGATGGCCTCCATCAGCACCGGATCGGCCTCGACCGGATCGATCGAGGACAGGCGCAGCCGCGGCAGCCCCGGCACCGCCCGCAGGATGTGCCGCACGAGATCGCCCAGCCGCGGCGCGCCCTCGAGGTCGGCGCCCCAGCCCGTGAGGTCCACACCGGTCAGCACCACCTCGGCAAGGCCCGCATCCGTCAGCCGCGCGACCTGCTCGGCCACCTGCGCCGCCGGCACCGAGCGCGAGTTGCCGCGGCCGTAGGGGATGATGCAGAAGGTGCAGCGATGGTCGCAGCCGTTCTGCACCTCGACATGGGCGCGGTGCCGGCCGAAGCCGTCGATCACCGGCGCCGCCGCCCGTCGCTCGGCCAGGATGTCGCCCACCGCCACCCGCGGCGCGCCGCCCGCGGCCAGCGCCGCCCAGGTGGCGGGCGCCATCTTTTCGGCATTGCCGATGACATGCGCGACCTCGGGCATGGCAGCGAAGTCCGCCGCCGCCGTCTGCGCCGCGCAGCCGGTCACGATCACCGGTGCGCCGGGGTGTTCGCGCGCGAGGCGCCGGATGTCCTGCCGCGCCTTGCGCACCGCCTCGGCCGTCACCGCGCAGGAGTTCACCACCACCGCCCGGCCCAGCCCCGCCCCGGCCGCCAGCCGCTGCATCGCCTCGGTCTCGTACAGGTTGAGCCGGCAGCCCTGGGTGGAAAAGACCGGCGCGGTCATGGCAGGGCCGCCAGCCAGGCGGGCGCGAGCACGCCGTCGAACACATGCGCCGCAGGCCCCTCGAGCCAGACGCCGTCCGCGCGCCAGTCCACCGTCAGCCGCCCGCCGTCGGCCAGCACCGCCACGCGCCGCCCCGTCAGCCCCCGCCGCGCCGCCGCCACCGCCGCCGCACAGGCGCAGGAGCCCGAGGCGAGGGTCACGCCCGTCCCCCGCTCCCAGATCCGCAGCCGGATCGCGTCGGGCGAGAGCACCTGCACGAACTCGACATTGGTGCGGTCGGGAAACAGCGGGTCGCCCTCGACTGCCGGGCCCAGCGCGGCGGGGTCGGCGGCCTCGGCATCCGCGACGAAGAAGGTGCAGTGCGGGTTGCCCATGCCGGTCGCCACCGGATCGCCCGGCAGCGGCAGATGCAGCGTGTCAACCTCGCGCGCCAGCCGGATGTCGCGCCAGTCCAGCAGCGGCGGGCCCATGTTCACCCGCGCGCGCCCCGGCCCCGCATCCTCGGCCGCCAGCAGCCCGCGCCCGGTGCGGATCGAAAGCCGCGCCTTGCCGGTCGCGTCCATTTCGGCGCGGGCGATGCAGCGCGTGGCGTTGCCGCAGGCGGCCGACGGCGTGCCGTCGGCATTCCAGAAGCTCAGCCGCAGGTCGGCACCGTCGGTGTCGTCGTCGATCGCCGCAAGCTGGTCGAAGCCCACGCCGCGATGCCGGTCGGCCATGGCCCGCACCAGCGCCGGCGAAAGCTCGGCCGGCCACCGCCGCCGGTCGATCACGACGAAGTCGTTGCCGAGCCCGTGCATCTTGGCGAAGGGCAGGCCGGAGGGGGCGGGCAGGTCGGTCATAGCCCCGGGATATAGGCCCTGCCGGCCGGCTTTGCCAGCCGTCGCGCGCGGCGGCACCGATTTCCGCTTGACCCCGCCCGCGCTTGTTTCTAGGTCAGCCTCGCTGCGCAGGCTGCCCACGGCCGCCTGCGGTGCGGGGGGCACAGGGCCTGCGGGCCGGGCCGCCCCGGTGAGGGCGGGTAGCTCAGTGGTAGAGCACGTGACTTTTAATCATGTGGTCGTGGGTTCGATCCCCACCCCGCTCACCACGCCATCCGGCTGATCCCCGCCGGGTCGCCGCGTCGATCCCCAAGCATCTTGTGCGGCGGTTCGCCGCGCGGTTGCCGAGGGTCGCTCCCGACCGGTCCCTGCCCGGGCATCCCGCCCGCCCCAAGGGGCGGCTCGCCCGGCCGCGGCCGACGGAGCGCGCAAGCGGGCTTGTGCCGGATCAACGCGGCTGTCACGCGACGCGGGTAGGATGGGGCCGGTGGCTGCAGACGACGGCGGCCTGCCCGCAAGATCGGAGGTCTCGATGATCCGCCTGACCGTATCGTCCGCCCGCGCCCGGCTTCCGGGGTTCGCGCTGGCCTTCGCGCTGGCCCTGTGTCCGGCGGCGGCCGAGGAAACCGTGACGCTGGGGCTCGGCGGCGATGCCTTCGCGGCCGCCAGCCGGGTCGAGCAGCGCGAGGCGGTGGCGGGCGATCTTTTCCTGGCCGGAGAGACGGCGCGGGCGGCGGCGCCGGTCGAGGGCAGCGCGCACATGGCCGGGCGCCGCGTGGCGGCGGCCTCGCCGGTGGGCGGCAACCTCTATGCCGCGGGGATGGATGTGAGCGTCGAGGCCCCGGTCGCGGGCAGCGCCACGCTGGCAGGTTACGACGTTTCGGTGTCGGGTGAGATCGGGCGCAACCTGCGCGCCGCCGGCCAGCGTGTCGGCGTGACGGCGCCCGTCGCCGGCGCGGCGCTGATCGCGGCCGAGGAGCTTCGGCTGGACGCGGCGATCGGCGGCGATGTCCGGCTGGTGGTCGGCCGCGCCGTGTTCGGCCCCCGCACCCGGATCGACGGCACCCTGACGCTGGTGGGCGAAAACCCCGAGGCGATTGCGGTGCCGGCCCATGTCGCGCCGCCCGCGCGCATCCGGCGCGAGAGCGCCGCGCGCATGCCGGGGGTCGAGATGCCGGCGCCGGTGGTGTCCTGGCGCGGCGTGGCGCTGGGCGTCCTGGCCACCGTGGCGGTGCTCGCGCTGCTGACGGCGGCGCTGGCGCTGATCGCGCCGCAGGGCATGGCCGACCTGCGCCGCCGCGTGGCCGCGGCGCCGGGGCGGGCCGCGCTTCTGGGCTTTGTCGCGCTTTCGGCCCTGACGGGCGCGGTGCTGGTGGTCGCGCTCACGCTGGTGGGCCTCGTGCTCAGCCCCGCCGCGGCGGGGCTGGCGCTGGCGGCGGGGATCGCGGGGTATCTGGTGGGGCTTTATGCGCTGGGCGCCGGGGTGCTCGTTGCGCTCGGCCGGGGCGAGCCGGAGCTGCCGGGCGAGCGGGCGCTGGCCGCCCTGCTCGGGGCCGTGCTGGCCAGCCTGGTCGCGATGATCCCCTTCGCCGGCTGGCTGTTCGTCCTGGCGCTGACGCTCGCAGGGCTCGGCGCGCTGACGGCGCGGCTGTTGCGGCCGGCCTTCTTCGTCCGGGGCGCCTGAGGCCGCGCCCGCACGGGCCGGGGCCCCGCGTCGCGCCGCGCCCTACTTCGCGCCTGCCTTGCCCGAGGGCCCGTCGGTGCCCTGCGCCGGCGGCGGCGCCCCGGCGGCAAGGCGGGCGGCGGCCGCGCGGCCGGCGTGGCGGCCGGTGGCAAGGCAGGCGGTCAGCAGGTAGCCGCCGGTGGGCGCCTCCCAGTCCAGCATCTCGCCGGCGACGAACACGCCGGGCCAGGCGCGCAGCATCAGCCCCGCGTCCACCGCCGCCCGCGCGACGCCGCCGGCGGTCGAGATCGCCTCGTCCATCGGCCGCGGGCCCTGGTGGCGCAGGGGCAGCGCCTTGACCAGCGCCGCGAGCGCCGCGGGCTCGGTCGGCAGGGGTGCGGCGAAGGCGCGCAGCAGCGCCAGCCGCGCCGGGTCGAGCCCCAGCGCCTTGCGCAGGCGGTTGGCAAGGCTGTCCTTCGGCCGCTGCGCCGCCAGCCGCCGCACGAGCTCGGCCGCCGGGCGGTCGGGGCAGAGGTCGAGCGCCGGCGCCGCGCCCTCGCGCACCGCGCGGGCGATGGCATAGATGCCCCCGCCCTCGAGCCCGCGCGCCGAGATCACGAACTCGCCCCGCGTGCGGGCCGCGCCGGCGGTCAGCGCCACGCCCTTCACGGGCGTGCCGAACAGCCGCTCGGTCCCCGGCGGCCAGGCGACGGCGAGGCCCATGTTCGCCGGGCGGAACGGCGCCAGCGCCACGCCGCGCGCCGCAAGCCCCGCCGCCCAGGCACCATCCGAGCCGAGGCGCGCCCAACTGGCCCCGCCCAGCGCCAGCACCGCGACGCGGGGGACAAGCCGGCGCGGCCCCTCGGGCGTGGCGAAGACGAAGCCGGGCGCCGTTGCCTGCCAGCGCCAGCCGCGGCGCAGCTCCACCCCGAGCGCGGCCAGCCGCGCCAGCCAGGCGCGCAACAGCGGCGAGGCCTTCATCGCCACCGGAAACACGCGCCCCGACGAGCCGGTGAACACCGGCTGCCCGAGGCCGCGCGCCCAGTCCTGCACCGCCCCGGGGCCGAAGCCGCCGAGCACCGGGGCCAGCCAGTCCGCCGCCTCGCCATAGGCGGGCAGGAACGCCGGCAGCGGCTCGTCCTTGGTCAGGTTCAGCCCCGACCGCCCGGCCATCAGGAACTTGCGCCCGGGGCTCGGCTTGCCCTCGGCCAGCACCACCCGGGCGCCGGCACGGGCCAGCATCTCGGCCGCCATCAGCCCGGCGGGGCCGGCGCCGACCACCAGCGCCTCCGCCGCCTCCGCTGCAACCTCTGCCGCCGCCTCCTGCTCGGTCGCACCCTCCGTCGCGCCTTGCCCCTGCACCCTTGCCTCCGCCGCGCTCTGCGCCATTCTTGACGGCATGGCCCGCCCTGCCGCAGATGACGCCCCGCCGATCTGCCCGCTCTGCGGCCGGCCGATCCCGCCGGGCGTGCCGCAAAGCCTGCACCATCTGGTCCCCCGGCTGAAGGGCGGCAAGGGCGGCCCCACCGTGCTGATGCACGCGATCTGCCATCGCGAGGTGCATGCCGCGCTGAGCGAGGCCGACCTCGCCCGCGCCTATGCGACCGTCGAGGCGCTGCGCGCCCATCCGCGGCTGGCGCGCTTCGCCGCCTGGGTCGCGCGCCGGCCGCCCGGCTTCACCTCGCGCGTGCCGGGCCGGCGGCGGCCGCGCGGCTAGCGGCGGCGGCGCCGCAGCGGGCGGCCCGGTGCCGGCCCGGTCGGCGAAACCCTTGACGCGCCGACACCGAGGCGGGATGCTCCCGCCGCACGCGAGCCGACGGAGGGAGCTTGGACATGTTCGATTCTGCGCCACGGGGCCGCGCCGGCCTCCTGGTCGGCTCGGCGCTGGGTGCGCTGCTGCCGGCCGCGTCGGCCGTTGCCGACATCAGCGCCGACCGCATCTGGGAGATCTGGCAGTCGAGCGCGGCGCAGCTCGGCCAGAGCCTTTCGGTCGACGGGGTCGCACGGGCGGGCAATGTGCTGACCGTCTCGGGCGTCACGCTGTCGCAGGTGATCGACCGCGATTTCGCCTACAGCCTCACGATGGGCGACATCGTGTTCACCGAACGGGCCGACGGCACCGTGGCCATCGCCATGGCGCCCGACTTCCGGCTGACCATGGGGCCCGCCGAGGACGGCCTTGACGAGGGTCGGCTGGTCCTGCTGATCCGCAACGAGGGCCTCGGGATCATCGCCAGCGGCGGCGACGGGGCGATCACCTACGACTACCGCGCAGCGTCGATCGTCGCGGGGGTCGAGGAATTCGTCGTCGAGGACGAGGCGATGGACCTGGTCATGGACCTGGCCGTCCGCGGGCTCGAGGGCCGCTACTGGATCTCGACCGGCGCGGACCTGTCGGTCGTCAGCGAGACGCGCGCGGCAGGGTTCGCGCTGGCCATCTCGGCCGAACAGCCGGACGGCGACGGCGCCTTCGAGATGTCGCTCGACATCGCCGATCTCGTCAGCACCTCGGCCGGCACCCGGCTTGACCTCGCGATGCAGCTCGAGCCCGCCCGGATCGGCGAGGCGGTGGCCCAGGGCTTCGGCGTCTCGGGCAGCCTGGGCTACGGGGCGTCCGAGTTCAGCTTCGACTTCAGCGAGTTCGGCGAACGCACCTATGTCGCCGGCACGGCGGAGGGCGGCTCGGCCTCGCTCGTGCTGACGGGCGAGCGGGTGGGCTATTCGGTGGCCAGCCGCGGCACCACCTATGTCATGCGCGGCCCCGACATGCCCCTGCCCGAGATCGGCCTGAGCTTTGGCGATCTCGAGATCGCCTTTTCGCTGCCGGCCGGGGCGTCGGCAGTGCCGCAGCCGATGTCGGCGCTGGTGCGGCTGGTGGATCTCGAGGTGGACGACGGGCTGTGGTCGATGATCGACATGGCGGGGGTGCTGCCGCGCTCCCCGGCGACCCTGATCGTCGATCTGGTCGGGCAGGCCAGCCTGACCTACGGGCTGTTCGACCCGCGCTTCGCGATGGCCCCGAGCTTTCCCGGAGAGCTGCACGCGCTGCAGCTGCGCGACCTGCGCGGCGCTATCGCGGGGGCCGAGCTGACCGGGTCGGGCGCGTTCATCTTCGACAACGCCGACACGACCACGTTCGAGGGCCTGCCCCGGCCGATGGGCGCGGTGGACCTGACGCTGACGGGCGGCACCACGCTGATCGACAACCTCGTGCAGCTGGGCCTGCTGCCGCAGGATCAGGCGCTGGGCGCGCGGATGGCGCTGGGCTTCTTCACCCGGCCGGGCGACGGCCCCGACACGCTGGTGACGACGATCGAGATCACGCCCGAGGGCGCCATCGTCGCCAACGGGCAGCCGATCCAGTAGGCGGCGGCCGCCCCGGACGGGGCGGCCCCCCCCCGCCCGTGCCGGGTGGCTTGCAGCGGCCCCGCGGAGCGCCTAGATCGCAGCGGCGGAAGCAGCGGGCGGCGCATCCGCCCCCCGGGGCGGCGTGGCCCGGGGGCGCGCCGCCGCGGGATGGCAGGCGGAAGGGGGGCGTCCCGTGGCCGAGCGACTGGAGGATCTGGCCGCGGCGCTGGTCGAGCGGGCGCTGAAGGCCGGGGCGACGGCGGCCGATGCGATGGCCGTCGAGGGCATCTCGGTCTCGATCGACGTGCGCGGCGGGCGGCTCGAGCAGGCGGAACGCGCCGAGTCGCGCGAGCTTGGGTTGCGGGTGCTGCTGGGGCGCCGGCAGGCCTGCGTGGCGTCCTCCGACAGCCGGCCGGCGACGCTGGCGGCGATGGCCGAGCGCGCGGTCGCCATGGCGCGCGAGGCGCCCGAGGACCCCTGGGTCGGCCTTGCCGACCCCGCCCAGCTGGCCCGCGACCCCGATATCGCCGCGCTGGAGCTGGACGACCCCGCGCCCGACCCCGCGCCGGCCGCGCTGGAAGACGACGCGCGCCGGGCCGAGGCCGCGGCGCTCGGCGTGGCCGGGGTGGCGCAGGTCGACAGCGCCAGCGCGGGCTTCGGCCGCCGGCGTCTCCACCTTGCGGCAAGCAACGGCTTCGCGGGCGGCTACGCGCGCACCTCGCGCTCGGTCTCCTGCGTGGCGATCACGGGCAGCGGCACGGGGATGGAACGCGACTGGGCCTCGGAAAGCCGCACCTTCCAGGCCGACCTTCCGGACGCGGCCGAGGTGGGCCGGCTGGCGGGCGCGCGCGCCATCGCCCGTGCGGGCGCCCGCAAGCCGCCCACCGGCGCCTTTCCCGTGGTCTATGACGAGCGGGTGGCGGGCAGCCTGATCGGGCATCTTCTGGCGGCGATCAACGGCACGGCCATCGTGCGCGGCGCGTCCTGGCTGCGCGACGGGCTGGGCATGCAGGTTCTGCCCGCCGGTCTGTCGCTGCTGGAAGAGCCGCATCGCCCGCGCATCGCCGGCTCGCGCCCCTTCGATGCCGAGGGGTTGCCGACCGCCCCGCGGCGGATCGTGGACGGCGGCATCCTGACCGGCTGGACGCTCGATCTGGCCACCGGCCGGCGGCTGGGCCTGCCCAGCACCGCCAGCGCCAGCCGCAGCCCCGCCACGCCGCCGTCGCCCTCGGCCGGGAACGTGACGCTGACCCCCGGGCCGCACGACCGCGCGGCGCTGCTGCGCGAGATGGGCACGGGGCTGCTGGTGACCGCGCTGCTGGGCTCGTCGGTGAACCCCACCACGGGCGACTATTCCCGCGGCGCCGCGGGCTTCTGGGTCGAGCGCGGCGAGATCGCCTGGCCGGTGAACGAATGCACCATCGCGGGCAACCTGCGGCGGATGCTGGCCGGCCTGGTCCCCGCGAACGACGCGCGCGCGCATCTGGGCCAGCGCGTGCCCAGCCTGCTGGTCGAGGGGCTGACGATTGCCGGGGCCTGACGATCCCGCGGCGCGCGACGACCTGACGCTTCTGGTCGCGGCCGCCGAGGCGGCCGGGGCGATCGCCCGGCGCCATTTCCGCACCGGCGTGGCAAGCTGGGACAAGGGCGGGGGGCAAGGCCCGGTCTCCGCGGCCGATCTCGAGATCGACGCGATGCTGCGCGCCCGTCTGCGCGACGCCCGCCCTGCCTATGGCTGGCTGTCCGAGGAGACGCCCGACGACCCCGCGCGCCTTGGCGCGGCGGCGCTGTTCGTGGTGGACCCCATCGACGGCACCCGCGCCTTCCTCGAAGGGCAGGACAGCTTTGCCCATGCCCTGGCCGTGGTCCGGGGCGGGCGCGCGGTGGCCGGGGTCGTGCATCTGCCGATGAAGGGGCTGACCTACACCGCCACGGCGGGCGGCGGCGCCTGGCTGAACGGCCGGCCCATCGCGGCGGCGCCGGGGGGCGGGGCGGGGTCGCCGCGCGTGCTGGTCAGCAAGGCGCAGCTGGCACCCGAGCTCTGGCCGGGCGGGGTGCCCGCGCTCATCCGCCATTTCCGCCCCTCGCTGGCCTGGCGGCTGTGCCTGGTGGCCGAGGGCGCCTTCGACGGCATGGTGGCCCTGCGCGAGACCTGGCACTGGGACATCGCCGCGGCCAGCCTGATCGCAGCCGAGGCCGGCGCCCGGGTGACCGACCGGACCGGCGCGGCGCTGGCCTTCAACACCCCGCGGCCGACCAGCCCCGGGGTGGTGGCGGGCAGCCCCGCGCTGCACGCAAGCCTTGCCGCCCGCCTTGCGCCCGCCGCCTGACGGGCGGCGGGCGCCGCCGCGGCACCGCAACCCTGCGCGGGATCCGGGGCGCAGGGGCCGCCGCCCAAAGGCGCCTTGCGGCGGGCGACGGCGGCTGCCACTGTCGCGGCGCCCGAGGAACGCCCCCCGCCGATGCCCCATCCGCCCCTGCGCCTGCTTGCGGCCCGCCTGCCCGCGATGGCGCTTGCCCTGGCGCTCGGCCTTGCCGGCGGGCTGGCGGCGCGGGCGCTGGGGCTGCCGTTGCCGATGATGCTGGGCTCGCTTCTCGCGCTCGGTTCGGTCGCGGTCGCCGGGCTGCGGCCGCTGGGCATCGCGCCCTGGCTGCCCGAGCGGATGCGCTTTGCCTTCGTGCCCGTGATCGGGGTGGCGATCGGGGCGGCCTTCACGCCCGAGCTGCTGGCGGCCGCGGCGGGCTGGCTGCCCACGATCCTTGCCGTCGTCGTCTATGTGCCACTGGTGCACTGGATCGGCTACCGGGTCTATCGGCGTCTGGGCCGGCTCGACCCGGCCACGGCGTTCTTCTCGGCCATGCCCGGCGGCCTGGTCGAGGCCCTGACCATGGGCGAGGCACAGGGGGCCGACCGGCGGATGCTGACGATGCTGCAGTTCCTGCGGCTGATTCTGTGCATGGTGACCGTTCCCGTCGGCTTCACCTTGCTGACCGGCGGGCTGGTGGGCAGCGCGGCGGGGGTCGGGATGGCGGGGGCCGAGCTTCCGCTGGCGGCGCGCGACGTGGCCCTGCTGACCATCGCAGGCGTGGGGGGCTACCTGCTGGGCCAGCGCCTGGGGATCCCGGGCGGCGTGATCATCGGACCGATGCTGCTGTCGGCCGCGATCCATCTGGCCGGGCTCACGCGCACGGTGCCCCCCGGCTGGATGATCGACCTGACCCAGCTTGTCGTCGGCACCAGCCTCGGCCTGCGCTTCGAGGGCCTGCCGCGCGCCACCCTGCGCCGGGCCCTCGGGCTCGCGGCCGTCAGCATCGCGCTGTCGCTGGCCACGGCGGTGCTGTTCGCCCTGGCGCTGCACCGGGTCGCGGGCGAGCGGACGGGCACGCTGCTCCTTGCCCTCGCGCCGGGGGGCGTGGTCGAGATGTCGCTGGTCGCTCTGTCGCTTCAGGTCAGCGTCGCCTTCGTCACCGCGCATCACCTCCTTCGCATCTTCCTGTCGGTGGCCGTGGGCGCGGTCGGGGCGCGCTGGCTTCTGCGGCGTTGAGGGCGCGGCGGCGCCGGGCAGCAAGGCGCCGCGCCGGGCCCCGGGACCGGCCATGGACGAGCCCCTTTTGTTCCTGTAAAGTTCTGGCCATGCAGCGGAAAGCCGCTTGAGTCCTGCGGGAACACACGACAGGATGTAGCCCATGCACCCGGACCCTGCCCAAGATCTGCGCGATTTCCTCGGCCCCGCCCGCTTCGGCTGCGTGCTGGCCGATCCGCCGTGGCGGTTCGCCAACCGCACCGGGAAAGTGGCGCCCGAGCATCGGCGGCTGGCGCGCGCTATCCCACCCTCACGCTGGACGACATCTGTGCGCTGCCGGTTGCCGGGCAGATGGCCGAGCGCGCGCATTGCTACCTGTGGGTGCCCAACGCGCTGCTGCCCGAGGGGCTGAGGGTGCTTGCCGCCTGGGGCTTCGACTACAAGTCCAACATCGTCTGGCACAAGGTGCGCAAGGATGGCGGGTCGGACGGGCGCGGGGTGGGGTTCTACTTTCGCAACGTGAGCAAGGTGCTGCTGTTCGGCACCCGCGGGCGCAACGCGCGCACGCTGGCGGCGGGCCGGCGGCAGGTGAACATGATCGAGACGCGCAAGCGCGAACATTCCCGCAAGCCCGACGAGCAATATGCGCTGATCGAGGCCTGTTCCTGGGGGCCCTACCTGGAGCTCTTCGGGCGGGGCCTGCGCGAGGGCTGGACGGTCTGGGGCAACCAGGCCGATGCCGACTATCGGCCGACGTGGAAGACCTACGGCTACAACGCGTCGCTGGCGGCGGAGTAGTCGGAAATCACCGCAAGCGGAAGGCCGACCAGCAGCAGCGGACAGGGGTTGCCGACGCCGCGGGCCACACGCTCGGCCAGCTTGGTCCAGTGCGTGGTGGCCGCGCCATACTTGTCGGACACGAAAGAGCGCGCGAAGGCGTCCGCGAAGGGAACCTGACCCTTCAGCAGCCGCTGCAGGGTCGCCCTCTGGCGGCTGGTGCGCTCCTTCACACCCCGGCCCTCGAGGTCCCGGGCCGAAAGAAGGCCTGCGTCGCGGATCGCCCGTGCAACGATATACGTCAGCGCCGATTGCGGGCGCGCGCCCCGGGTGACCAGAACGCCGACCGAGATCGCGCCCAAGGCATGCCGCCGCCGGAGGTTCTCGAGGTCCCGGTCAAAGAACGGGTCTTGGTGTTCCACTCGATTTCCAGCGCGATCGTCCCTGCGGACGCCATGCAGGTGTGGTCGATCTCGTGCGGAAGCGCAGTTTGGTCCCGCCCGTCCACGCTGCTTCGGATGGAAAAGACGTGCTTCCTCCACCCCAGCCCGACCAGCGCATCGCGAAGGCGCATGGTCGGTTCGGCGTGTCCTCCGCCGCCCTGGATCAGGTGCCGCGCCGTCATGCGAAAGGACAAAAGCGCGCCCGCCAGCGCCTCGGTCGCCTCGGCGAAATCGGCGGAGAGGATCGCCGCCGCGTGGTTGCGGGTCTCGACGTCGAAGCCTGCCGCGCGCAACCGATGCAGCATCACCTGTCCTTCGGCACCACCCGCAGCCCGAGCTCGCGCAGCTGCTCGTTGCTGGGCGCGGACGGCGCGCCCAGCAGCGGGTCCTCGGCGCGCTGGTTCATCGGGAACATGATGACCTGGCGGATGTTCGGCTCGTCGGCCAGCAGCATCACGATGCGGTCGATGCCCGCCGCGCAGCCGCCGTGGGGCGGGGGGCCGTAGCGGAAGGCGCGTAGCATGCCGCCGAAGCGGCGTTCGACCTCGTCGCGGCCGTAGCCCGCCACGGCGAAGGCCCTGACCATGATCTCGGGGTCGTGGTTGCGGATGCCGCCCGAGAGAAGCTCGTAGCCGTTGCAGGCCAGGTCGTACTGGTGGGCGAGGATGTCGAGCGGGTCGCCCGCGAACGCCGCCATGCCCCCCTGCGGCATGGAGAAGGGGTTGTGCGAGAACTCGATGCGCCCCGTCTCGGCGTCGCGCTCGTACATCGGGAAGTCGACGATCCAGGCGAAGGCGAAGCGGCGCTCGTCGAACAGCCCCAGCTCGCGGCCGATCTCGACGCGCGCCTTGGCGGCGACAGGCATGAAGGTCTCGGGCAGGCCGGCGAGGAAGAAAGCGGCGTCTCCGGCCGTCAGGCCCAGGGCGGCGCGGATGGCCTCGCAGCGCGCCTCGCCGATGTTCCTGGCGATCGGGCCGGCGCCGACCGTCGCCCCCCCGTCCGCGCGCCACAGGATATAGCCCATCCCCGGCAGCCCCTGCGCCTGGGCGAAGGCGTTCATCCGGTCGCAGAACGCGCGGCTGCCGCCGCCCGGGGCGGGAATGGCGCGGATCACGTTGCCCGGGGTCTCCAGCAGCGTTGCGAACAGGCCGAAGCCCGAGCCGCGGAAATGTTCGCTCACGTCCTGCATCCGGATCGGGCAGCGCAGGTCGGGCTTGTCGGTGGCGTACCACAACAGCGCATCCCGATACGCGATGCGCGGCCAGTCGGGGGCCACCGGGCGGCCCCCGAACTCCTCGAACACCCCGCGGATCACCGGCTCGACCGCGGCAAACACATCCTCCTGCTCGACGAAGCTCATCTCGACATCGAGCTGGTAAAAGTCGGTGGGCGAGCGGTCGGCGCGCGGGTCCTCGTCGCGGAAACACGGGGCGATCTGGAAATAGCGGTCGAAGCCCGCCACCATGATGAGTTGCTTGAACTGCTGCGGCGCCTGCGGCAGCGCATAGAACTTGCCCGGATGCAGCCGCGACGGCACGAGAAAGTCGCGCGCCCCCTCGGGACTGCTGGCGGTGATGATGGGCGTCTGGAACTCGGTGAAGCCCGCCGCCCACATCCGGTGGCGGATCGAGCGCACGACGTTCGAGCGCAGCATCATGTTGCGGTGCAGCGTCTCGCGCCGCAGGTCGAGGAAGCGGTAGGCGAGGCGCGTGTCCTCGGGATAGTCGGGTTCGCCGAACACCGGCAGCGGCAGCTCCTCGGCCGGGCCCAGCACCTCCACGCTGCGGGCATGGACCTCGATCGCCCCGGTCGGAAGCCTGGGGTTCACCAGGGCCGCGTCGCGCGCCGTCACCTCGCCCTCGATCCGCACGCAGGATTCGGCGCGCAGCCGCGCCATCGCCGGAAACGCGGGGCTACCCTCGTCGGCGACGATCTGGGTCATGCCGTAATGGTCGCGCAGGTCGAGGAACAAGACCCCGCCATGGTCGCGCAGCCGGTGCACCCAGCCCGAAAGCCGCACCGCCGCGCCGACATGGGCGGGGCGGAGTTCGGCGCAGGTGTGGCTGCGATAGGCGTTCATGGGCGGCACTCCCGGGGCAGGCGACCGCCCGGATGAAGCCTGCGGGGGCGGCGAAGTCAAGGGCGGCGGGCCGCGGCGGCCGGGCGGGCTGCCGTGGGGTTTGCCAGGGCGGCGCAAGCTGACTATAGTGCGCCCGCCTGTCGCACCCCGGCGCATGACGGAGAGGCCGCGCGGAGGATGGGGGGCACCGGCACCCGGACCCGACGACCGAGGTGGCACATGTGGACAGCCTTGCTCGACCAGTTCGCCGGCGCGTTGTTCAAGGCCGGAACGCTCAGCCTGCACTTCCCCGACGGCCGCGTGCGCAGTTACGGCGACCGCACGGGCACGCCGGTCACGGTCCGCCTGACCGACCCCGCCCTGCCGCGGCGGCTGGTGCTGACACCCGAGATCGCGGTCGGCGAGGCCTACATGGACGGCACGCTCACCGTGGACGGCGACGACATCGAGGGGTTCCTCGCGCTTGCCCTGCGCAACATCGCGGCGGGCAACAGCGTGTGGTGGCGCCGCCCGGCCGAAGCGCTGCGCGTGCCGCTGCGCTGGCTGCACCAGATCAACCCCGCCCGCCGCGCGCGGCGCAACGTGGCGCACCACTACGACCTGTCGGGCGAGCTTTATGCGCTGTTCCTCGACCCCGACCGGCAGTATTCCTGCGCCTACTTCCGCGAGCCGGGCATGTCGCTCGAGGCGGCGCAGGCGGCCAAGAAGGCGCATATCGCGGCCAAGCTGCTGCTGAGGCCCGGAATGCGGGTGCTCGACATCGGCTGCGGCTGGGGCGGCCTGGCGCTGACCCTGGCGCGCGACCATGGCGCGCGGGTGCTGGGCATCACGCTGTCAGAGGAACAGCACCGGGTCGCCACCGAACGCGCCCGCGCGGCGGGGCTGGCCGACCGGGTGGAGTTTCGCCTGGTGGACTACCGCGACGTCACCGGGCAGTTCGACCGCATCGTGTCGGTGGGCATGTTCGAGCATGTGGGCGCCCCGCACTACCGCACCTATTTCCGCAAGCTGCGCGAGCTTCTGACCGAGGACGGTGTGGCGCTGCTTCACACCATCGGCCGGATGTCGCCGCCGGGCAAGACCAACGCCTGGATGCTGAAATACATCTTCCCCGGCGGCTATGTGCCGGCCCTGTCCGAGACCATGGCGGCGGTGGAGCGCGAGGCGTTGTGGTCCACCGACATCGAGGTGTGGCGGCTGCACTATGCGCTGACGCTGCGGGCCTGGCGCGCGCGGTTCGAGGCCAACCTCGACCGCATCCGCGAGCTCTACGACGACCGCTTTTGCCGGATGTGGCGCTTCTACCTCGTGGGCAGCGAGATGGCCTTCCGCTACCACGGGCAGTGCGTCTTCCAGATCCAGCTTGCCCGCCGGCAGGAGGCGGTGCCGCTGACGCGCGACTATCTCTATCCCGCAGCCCTGCGGCAGGACGCCACCGCGCCATGCGAGGACGCGGCGACCCCGCCCCGCGCGGTGCCCCACGCGGCCGAATAGGCGGCTGCTAGCCGCCGCCGATCAGCACCCCCGCGGCAAAGACCAGCGCGCCGCCCAGCACCACCTGGAAGGCGGCGCGGAAGAAGGGCGTGTCCATGAAGCGGTTCTGGATCCAGACGATCGCCCAGAGCTCGACGAACACGATGGCGATGGCGAGCGTCGTCGCCGTCCAGAAGTCGGGGATCAGGTAGGGCAGCGCATGGCCGAGCCCGCCCACCGTCGTCATGATCCCGCTCGCGAACCCGCGCTTGACCGGCGAGCCGCGGCCGGAGAGCTGCCCGTCGTCCGAGGCCGCCTCGGTGAAGCCCATCGAGATGCCCGCGCCCACCGAGGCGGCCAGCCCGACAAGAAAGGTGGTGTAGGTGTCCTGCGTGGCGAAGGCGGTGGCGAAGATCGGCGCCAGCGTCGAGACCGAGCCGTCCATCAGCCCGGCAAGCCCCGGCTGCACCCAGGTCAGCACGAACTGCCGGCGCGCGGCCCGCCGCTCGACATCGGCCGCATCGGGGGTGACATGCTCGGACGCGAGCGCCTCGGCGAGGTTGGAATGGCCGGCCTCGGCCGCGGCCAGATCGCCCAGAAGCTTGCGGGTCTCGGCATCGGTCGCAGCGGCGGCGGCGCGGGCGTAGAACTGCGCTGCCTGCCGCTCCATCGCCTCGGCCTCCTCGCGGATCTTCTCGATGGGCAGGTTCTCGACCAGCCAGACCGGGCGGCGGGCGTAGAAGCCCGAGACATGCTCGCGCCGGATCAGCGGGATGGTGTCGCCGAAGCGGGCGCGGTGACGCTCGATCAGGAGGCGGCGGTGCTCGTCCTCCTCCTCCGCCATGGCCTCGAAGACGGCGGCCGAGGCGGGGTATTGCCCCCGCAACCGCTCGGCATAGCTGCGATAGATGCGCGCGTCGTCCTCCTCGGACGAGATCGCGAGCGCGAGGATCTCGCGTTCGGAGAGGTCGGCAAAGCGGCGACGGCTGGAAAGACCGGGAATCATGGCGCGCCCTTTCTGGAACGATTCTAAACTAGCCCGCGCGGCTGCGGGCGCAAGGGCGCCGGGCGGGCTTGCGAAAACTGAACCGCAGCGTCTATATCCCAAGCGGGATCAGAGGAAAACCGGATGGACGGCGGCCCCCCGCAGGTCAGGCACGGGCGCAAGTTCGCCCAGGTGCTGGACGGCGCGCGCAAGGTCTTCCTGCGCGACGGGTTCGAGCGGGCCAACGTCGACGACATCGCGCGCGAGGCGCGGGTCTCCAAGGCGACCCTCTACAGCTATTTCCCCGACAAGCGGCTGCTGTTCGTCGAGGTTCTGCGCAGCGAATGCCGGCGCAGCGCCGATGCGGCGATCGAGATGATCGACATGACGCAGCCGCCGGCGGTGGTTCTGCGCGCCGGCGCGCGGCACATCCTGGCCTATCTGCTGTCCGATTTCGGCCGCCGGATGCTGCGGATCGTCATCGCCGAGAGCGACCGCTTTCCCGAGCTCGGCCAGCAGTATTACGAGGCGGGCCCCGCGCTGGCCCGGGCGCGTATCGGCGACTATCTGCGCGCCGCCGGCGCCCGCGGCGAGCTTGCCATCGACGATGTGGACCTGGCCGCCGACCAGTTCGCGGTGCTCTGCCACGCCGACATCCTCGACCGGGTGATCTGCGGCGTCCAGCGCAGCTTCACCGAGGCCGAGATTGCCCGGGTCGCCGACGGCGCGGTGGCGACGTTTCTGGCGCGCTACGGGGTGCGCTGAGGCGCCTCAGGTCACGTCGCGCGCCATCAGCGTGTTGCCCGGCCCCGGCCGCACCTCGAACCGCGGCAGCTTGCGCATCAGGTCCGACAGCTTGGCCGCCCCGTAGGTGCGGGTGTCGAAGTCGGGGTTGGCCTGGGTGATGAACTGGCCGATCTGGCCCAGCGAATACCATTCGCCGTCCGGGTCGATCGCCCGCATCGCCGCGATGATGAGCGGGATGGCCTTCGCCGGCGGCTCCTTGTCGCGCGCAGCGTCGCGGGGGGCGGCCTCGCGTGGGGGCGCGGCCTCGCGCGCCGGCTCGGCCTCGCGCCGCGCGGCGGGCTCGGCGCGCCTGGGCTCGGCTGCCGGGTCCTCGCGCGGGGTCAGGTTCTCGACGTAGATGAAGCGCTTGCAGGCCATGCGGAAGGCCTCGGGCGTCTTCTTCTCGCCGATGCCGTAGACGTCGAGCCCCTGCTCGCGGATGCGCGCGGCCAGCCGGGTAAAGTCGCTGTCCGACGACACCAGCACGAAGCCGTCGAACAGGCCCGAGTGCAGGAAGTCCATCGCCGCGATGACAAGGCCGATGTCGGAGGCGTTCTTGCCCTTGGTGTTCGAGAACTGCTGGTCCGCCACCAGCCCCAGCGTCGCCACCTTCTTGGCCCAGGCGTTCAGCCGCGTGGCCGACCAGTCGCCGTAGATGCGCCGCACGCTCGCTTCGCCCAACGCCGCGATCTCGTCGAAGATCGCCTCGGCATAGCCGGCGGGCACGTTGTCGGCGTCGATCAGCACGCAGAGGCGGGGGGCGCGGGTCTCGGGCATGGGAACTCCTTTCAACCCAGTCTGGACCATGGCGCCGCGCAGCGAAAGGGCGATTGCGGGGGCTTCGTGCGCGGCCCGGGCGCAACCGGGGCAGGGCGCGGCCGTCATCGCGCGGCACGCCATCCGGACGGCCGACCGCGCCTGCGGCGACCTTGCCGCGGCCAGGGCAGGCCGCGCGCAGACCGCCGCGGTTCCGGGGCCGGGGGGGGCCGGGGATGATGGAGCGAAGGCTTCGGTTGGGCATGGGCGGCGGCGGGCGCGGCGCCTTCATCGGCGCCGTGCACCGCATGGCCGCGCGGCTGGACGGGCAGTGGGAGCTGGTTGCCGGGGCGCTGTCGTCCGACCCCGGGCGGGCGCGCGCGTCGGCGGCCGACCGGGGGCTTGCGCCCGAGCGCGCCCATGCCGGGTGGGCCGAGATGGCCCGGGCCGAGGCGGCGCGGGCGGACGGGATCGATGCGGTCGCCATCGTGACGCCCAATCGCCTGCATGCGGGGCCCGCGGTGGCCTTCCCGAACGCCGGCATCCATGTGGTCTGCGACAGGTCGCTTGCCGCGACCCTGGCCGCGGGCGAGGCCATCGCCGCCGCCGCGAAGGCCAGCGGAAGGCTGTTCGTGCTGACCCACATCGACAGCGCCTGTCCCCTGATCCGGCAGGCGCGCGCGATGGCGGCCGCGGGCGATCCGGGCGAGATCCACCTTGTGCAGGCCGAAGACCTGCAGGATTGGCTCGCCGCGCCCGCCGATCCCGGCAACCGGCAGGCCGACGGGCGCGCCGACCCCGCGCGGGCGGGCGCCGGGACCGTCGGCGACATCGGCACCCATGCGCTGCATCTGGCCAGCTATATCAGCGGGCTGCGGGTGGCAGAGCTGGCCGCCAACCTGTCGTCGATGGTGCCGGGGCGGCGGGTGGCCGACGATGCGCGCATCCTGCTGCGGTTCGCTGGCGGGGCGCGCGGGATGTTCCGGGCGGGCCAGCTTGCCGTCGGGCACGAGAACGGGCTGAGCCTGCGCATCTGCGGCACCGAAGGAGGGCGGGACCGGGCGCAGGAAAACCCCGACCTCCGGGCCGTCACCCCCCCGGCCGACAGCCGCGCCGGCTGCTGACCCGCGGCGGTGCGGCTGCTGGTGCGGAGGGGCTGCGCAAACTGCGCACCCCGGCCGGCCACCGGGAGGGCAGCATCGAGGCCTTCGCCACCCTGCATGCCGAGGCCGCCGCCCTGATCCGCGCGGCCCAAGCCGGCGCGGCGCCGCCCGAAGACGTCCATGCGCCGGGGCTGTCCGACCGGCTGGCGGGGCTGCGGTTCATCGCCGCCGGCCCGGACAGCAGCCGCCGGAACGCCGCCCGGGTCGCGCCCGGCGGGCAGTGATGCGCCGCGGGCGCGGCCCGCATCACGCCCGCCGGATCAGCCGGATCACGAACAGCAAGATCACCGCGCCGACGGTGGCGTGGAGGATCGACCCGGCGATGCCCGGGCCGATGCCCAGGCCCAGCCGCGGCAGGACGAGGCCGGCCACGAAGGCTCCGGCGATCCCGACCACGATGTTGCCCAGCAGGCCGAAGCCGTAGCCCTTGACGATCAGACCGGCGAGCCAGCCGGCAACCGCGCCGACGAGCAGAACGATGAGCAGATGTTCAAGTGCCATGCCAGCCCCTTCCCTTTGTGGTTGCCCCGATCCGGGCCTGTGATGCCGAGCGGCGCGGGCTTGCCCAGGCCTGCGGTGCAGCCCCCGGGCTTCGGATGGCCGCGCTGCGCACGCCGCCCTGTCGGTCGCGGTCGGCGGCGACGCAGCCCCCGTGCCATGTCTGAGATCATCGCACGCCGCGGCCGGCATGGACAGGGGCAATCCGCACGCCATCCGCCGGGCGCGCCGCCCCGGCCCGAGGCGATCTGCAGATGCCGTCCGGCGTGCCGGACGGGGTCCCGCCCGGGCGCAGGCCTGCCGGGGCCACGGCCGGCGGTGCCGGCGGACATGCCCGCAAGCGCGGCGCCGCCCGCAACCGCCGGCCGGCGCACCGGCCCGACCGCCCCGCTTTCCACCGCGCGGTCTTGGCGTTATGGAGGGCGCATGATCTGGACCGTCCCGAACCTGCTGACCATCCTGCGGCTGTTCGCGGCGCCGCTGGTGCCGGTGATGTTCCTGTTCCTTCACCGCCCCTGGGCCGACTGGATCGCGCTGGCGCTGTTTCTCGGCGCCGCGGCCACCGACTATTTCGACGGCTACCTGGCGCGGCTGTGGCAGCAGCAGTCGCGCTTCGGCGCGATGCTCGACCCCATCGCCGACAAGGTGATGGTGGTGCTGGCGCTGGCGGTCCTGTGCGCCACCTCGGGGCTGTCGCCCTGGCTGGTGCTGCCCGCCACCGCGATCCTGTTCCGCGAGATGGTCGTGGCCGGGCTGCGCGAGTTTCTCGGCGCGACCCCGGGCCGCCTGCGCGTCACGCCGCTGGCGAAGTGGAAGACGACGGCGCAGATGGTGGCGATCGGCATCCTGTTCCTCTCCAGCGGCCTTGATGTGGTGGCGGCCGGGGGGCAGGGCGGGGCGGTGGTGGACTGGACGGCCCGGCTTGCGGGCCTGACCGGGCATGCGCTGATCTGGGTCGCGGCGGGGCTTACGCTGATCACCGGGATCGACTATTTCCTCAAGGCGCTGCCGCATCTGAGGGAGGGGCCGCGATGAGCCTTGATGTGCTCTATTTCGCTTGGGTCCGCGAACGCATCGGCCTGCCGCGCGAGCGCGTCGAGACCCAGGCCGCGACGGTGGCGGCGCTGGTCGAGGAGCTGCGGGCGCGCGAGGACCGCTATGCCGCGGCCTTCGCCGACACCTCGGCGCTGCGCGTGGCGGTGGACCAGGTGCTGGCCGATTTCGACGCGCCGCTCGCGGGCGTGCGCGAGGTGGCCTTCTTCCCGCCGATGACGGGGGGCTAGCGGGCGATGGCGGTCCGGGTGCAGGCCGAGCCCTTCGACTTCGGCGCCGAGGCCGGCGCCTTCATCGCCGGCCGGCGGGATGCCGGCGCGGTGGTCACCTTCACCGGGATCGTGCGCGACGCGGACGGCACCCTCACGCGGATGGAGATCGAGCACTATCCCGGCATGACCGAGGCCGCCATCGCCCGCATCGAGGCCGAGGCGGCGGCGCGCTGGGGGCTGAAGGGCTCGCTCGTGATCCACCGGCACGGGGCGCTGCTGCCGGGCGAGCCGATCATGATGGTTGCCACCGCCGCCCCGCACCGCGCCGACGCCTTTGCCGCGGCCGAGTTCCTGATGGACTACCTGAAGTCCCGCGCCCCCTTCTGGAAGAAGGAGGTCGGCCGCGACGGCGCCGCCTGGGTGGCCGCCCGGGACGAGGACGAGGCGGCGCTCGGGCGCTGGTGACGGGGAACGCGGCGGCCGCGCCGGGGCCGCCCCGAGGGCAGGCCGGGTCGGCCGTGCCTTAGGAAAACCCGCCGTGCCTCAGGAAAAGATGAAGTGGTCGTCGGCGAAATCCGCGGCCTTCAGCGGTTTCAGGTCGTCGCTGCGGATGACGATGGTCTCGTCGCGATAGACGATCCGGGCGCCGTCGCTCGTGGGCGTGATGGTGAGCTGGGCCACCGAGTAGAGCATCGGCCAGGCGGTAAGGTCGATCCTGTCCACCCCGATCTGGAAGTCGAGGATGCGGTCCGCCGCGCCGTCCCTGACGAACACGAACACATCCGCCCCCGGCCCCCCCCGCATCGAGTCCACCCCGGGCCCGTCCACCAGCCGGTCGTTGCCGCCAGCGCCCTGCAGCCGGTCGTCGCCGCGGCCGCCCTCGATGTGGTCGTCGCCCGGGGTGCCGGTCAGCACGTCGTCGTTTCGCGTGCCACGGATGACCGGGCCGAGGCGCGAGAGGTCGATCCTGAACTGGGTGATCCCGGGCGTCCCCGACCCGGCGACGAAGACCTGCGCCTCGGACCCGACGACGGCGACGGCGATCGACTGCACGCCGTCCAGCGCCCAGCCCGGCTGGTTGGCGATCACGTCCATGAGGTAGAGCTTGCCACCCGGCCCGATCTCGAACAGCGTCAGCCCGTCGTCGGCCCCGCCCGCGACGACGAAGCTGCGCTCGGCGTGGCTGAAGGTGGCGATGTCCACGACCCCCTGGAAGCGGGTCTTGAGCGAATCGGTCGCGTGGTCGGCGACGAAGAACACGCCCATGTCATTCACGCGGAATACCGTGAGCGTGCCCGAGCCGGCGGCCGCGGCGACCAGATAGGTGGTGCCGTTCACCACCGCGGTGGCCAGCGCCGAGGTGCCGGCCATGCCCACCCCGTCGGCGGCGCCGATCCAGTCCACCATCTCCGCCGTGCCGTCGGGGTTCAGCCGGAAGCTGGTGACACCCGATTCGCCGGCCGAGGCGGCGAAGATGTAGGTCTGCCCGCCGATCTCGGCCGAGGCGATGTCGCTGATGTCGGCGAGATAGGCCTTGGCCGTGTCGGGCAGCCGCGCGACGAGGCCGAGCTTGAGGTCGCTGCGCACCTCGAAGACCTGGATGCCGCCCCGGTCCCAGCTGCCCGTCGCGACATAGCTCTTGGCGCCGGCGGCGAGGCCCTCGATCTGGGACAGGCCCGAGAGGTCGCCCTTGCGGGCGCTGGCCAGCGTCGGAGAGCCGATGCGGCCCGTCCCCTCGGCCAGCGGCCGGAAGGCGGGCGCGTCGGAATAGCGGCCGGCGCCGATCAGATGCGGCGTGCCGTTGACGCCGACCACGGCGAGGTCCGACAGCCCCAGCGTGCCGCCCCCGGCCGTGCGCGCCACCGACTGGACATGCCGGGCGATCTGCCCCTCGGCCAGTTCGATGCGCATCAGGCCGCCGTCCGCGAAGGCGCCGACGTAGAGGCACGGGGTGGTGCCGACCCACACCACCTCCATGGCGACGATGCCCGTGCCATGCGGCAGGGTTGCGCCACCCAGGGTGGCAACATGCTGCAAATAGCCCATTCCCGGCGTCCCCACACTCCCGCCGGCAGGGTTGGCGCGGCGCGCTTAACGCGGGTTTCAGGAATCCGGGCAGGATTCAGGCATTGTTGGGAAAGGTTAACGCCTGATGCCTGGCCCCCCGGGGCCCGGCCCGGCGGCGAAGGGCGCTTCCGTTGCGGGCGAAGCCGGCCTAGCATGGCGCCGGTCCGACCGGACGATGCCCATGCTGCGCCATGTCCTGACACGCCTCGTCTCGCTCGTTCTCAGCCTTGCGGTGGCCAGCCTCGTCATCTTCACGGTGGTCGAGGTGATCCCGGGCGATCCGGCCGCCTACATGCTGGGGATGAACGCCGCCCCCGACACGGTGGCGGCGCTGCGGCGCGAGCTCGGGCTCGAGGGGGCGCTGCCCGCGCGCTACCTTGCATGGGTGGGAGGCATGCTGGCGGGGGATTTCGGCACCTCCTACACCTATCGCGTGCCGGTGGCCGAGCTTGTGGCGGCCCGGCTTGGCGTGTCGCTGCCGCTGGCGCTTTACGCGCTGGCGCTGTCCACGGCGCTGGCGATCCCGGTGGGGCTGGTGGCGGCGGCGCGGCAGGGGCGGGCGGCCGACTGGGGGATCATGGCGGGCACGCAGCTTGGCATCGCGATCCCGAACTTCTGGTTCGCGATGCTCTTGGTGCTGGTCTTCGCGATCAAGCTGCGCTGGTTCGCGGCCGGGGGCTTTCCGGGCTGGGAGGCGGGGCTGTTCGCGGGGCTCAAGGCGCTGACCCTGCCCGCGATCGCGTTGGCGCTGCCGCAGGCGGCGATTCTTGCGCGCGTGCTGCGCTCGGCGCTGATCGAGACGCTGGCGCAGGACTACATCCGCACCGCCCGCGCCAAGGGGCTGAGCGAGGGGCAGGCGCTGCTGCGCCACGCCTTGCGCAACGCGCTCATCCCGGTGCTGACGATCCTCGGGCTTCAGTTCTCGTTCCTGATCGCCGGGGGGATCATCATCGAGAACGTCTTTTTCCTGCCGGGGCTGGGGCGGCTGGTGTTCCAGGCGATCACCCAGCGCGACCTGATCGTGGTGGAATCGGTGGTGATGCTGCTTGTGTTCGCGGTGATCCTGGTCACCTTCCTGACCGACATCGCCTATGCCGCGGCCGACCCGCGGCTGCGGCGGCGGGGATGACGGCGGACATGGCGGGGACAGGATCGGGCCGGGCGTTGCGCGCCGCCGCGCGGGGCCTCGGCCGCGCCCGTGCGGGCGCGACCTTCGGGCTGCGGCGACGGACAAGGACGGGCCATGACCGGCCGCGTTAGCTTCCCGGCGGCCTTCCTTGCCGGCGCCGCCCTGACCGCGATCTTCGCGGCGGCGGCGCTGCTGTCCTTCGTCTGGACGCCCCATCCGGTGGACGGCATGGCCATCGCCGCCCGGCTGCGCCCGCCGGGCGGGGCGCACTGGCTCGGCACCGACCATTTCGGGCGCGACGTGCTGTCGATGCTGATGGTCGGCGCGCGCACCTCGCTCGCGGTGGCCATCGTTGCGGTGGGCTTCGGCATGGCGCTGGGCGTGCCGCTGGGCCTGGTCGCCGCCGCCCGCCGCGGCGGGATCGCGGACGAGATCATCATGCGCGGCAACGACCTGGTCTTCGCCTTCCCCGCGCTTGTCATCGCCATCCTGATCACCGCGGTCTTCGGCCCCTCGGCGTTCAACGCCATCCTCGCCATCGGCATCTTCAACACCCCGGTCTTCGCCCGCGTCACCCGCGGCGCGGCGCTGAGCCTCTGGACGCTCGACTACATCCGCGCGGCGCAGGTGGCGGGCAAGGGACAGGCGCGCATTTCGGTCGAGCACATCCTGCCCAACATCGCCAACCTGCTGATCGTGCAGGGCACGATCCAATTCTCGCTGGGCATCCTGGCCGAGGCGGCGCTGTCCTACGTGGGCCTCGGCGCGCAGCCGCCCACCCCCTCCTGGGGCCGGATGCTGGCCGAGGCGCAGACGATGATCGCGCTGGCCCCCCATGTGGCGATCTTCCCCGGGCTGGCCATCGTGCTGACGGTGCTCGGGCTGAACCTGGTGGGCGACGGGCTGCGCGACCTGACCGACCCGCGGCTGGGGCGACCGCGGTGAGCCTGGTCTCGGTCGAGGGGCTCGAGGTTTCCATCCGCGGCACGCCGGTGCTGCGGGGGGTGTCGTTCGACCTTGCCCCGGGCGAGGTGTTCGGCCTGGTGGGCGAAAGCGGTTCGGGCAAGTCGATGACGGCGCTGGCGCTGATGCGCCTGCTGCCGCCCGGGGCGCGGATGGGGGGGCGGGTGGCGCTGGAGGGGCGCGATCTCGCGCGGCTCTCCGAACGGGCGATGTGCCGGGTGCGCGGCGCCGAGATCGGGATGATCTTTCAGGAGCCGATGACGGCCCTGAACCCGGTGCGGACCATCGGCGAGCAGGTTGCCGAGACCTTGCTGGTTCACGGTGCCCTGGGCCGGGCCGCGGCGATGGCGGCGGCGCGCGCGCGGCTGGCGCGCGTGGGCCTCGACCCCGCGCGCATCCCGCCCGACCGCTATCCGCACGAGCTGTCGGGCGGGCAGCGGCAGCGCGTCTGCATCGCCATGGCGGTGGCGCTGCGCCCGAAACTCCTGATCGCGGACGAGCCGACCACCGCGCTCGACGTCACCACCCAGGCGCAGATCCTCGACCTGCTGGGCGGGCTGGTGCGCGAGGAGGGGATGGCGCTGATGCTCATCACCCACGACCTGGCGGTGGTGGCGGGGATCGCCGCGCGCACCGCGGTGATGCAGGACGGCCGCATCGTCGAGCAGGGGCCGACCGAAGAGCTGTTCCGCGCCCGCCGGCACGCCTATACCCGGCGGCTGCTCGCGGCCTCGACCCATGTGGCCGCGCGGCTGCCGCGGCCGCCGGGCCCGCCGCTGCTTGAGGTGCGCGAGGCGCTGCGCAGCTATGCCCTGCCGCGGCGCACGCCCCTTGCCGCCGCCCCGCGGCTGGTGGCGGTGGACCGCGTGAGCCTGACGCTGCGCGAGGGCGAGAGCCTCGGGCTTGTGGGCGAGTCGGGGTCGGGCAAGTCCACGCTGACGCGGGCGATCCTCGGCCTCGACGCGCTCGAGGCCGGCGCGGTGCGGCTGGGCGGGGCGGCGGTGGTGGCGGGGGCGGTGCCGCGGGCGGTGCGGGCGCAGATGCAGGCGGTGTTCCAGGACCCCTACGGCAGCTTCAACCCCCGCCATCGCGTCGGCCGGCTGGTGGCCGAGCCCTTCCACCTTGCCCCCCTGCCGCGCGCCGAGGCGGCGGCGCGGGTGGCCGAGGCGCTCGAGGCGGTCGGGCTGCGCGCGGCCGATGCGGGGAAATACATCCACGAGTTCTCGGGCGGCCAGCGCCAGCGCATCGCCATCGCCCGCGCGCTGGTGATCCGCCCCAGGCTCGTGGTGCTGGACGAGGCGGTGTCGGCTCTCGACGTGCGGGTGCGGGCGCAGATCCTCGACCTGCTGGCCGACCTGCAGGGGCGCTTCGGCCTGGCCTATCTGTTCATCAGCCACGACCTTGCGGTGGTCCGCGCCGTCACCGACCGGGTGCTGGTGATGAAGTCGGGCCGGATCGTGGAAGAGGGGCCGACCGACCGCGTCCTTGCCGCGCCCTCGCACCGCTACACCGCCGAGCTTGTCGCCGCGACGCCGCGCATCCCGGAGGGGTGGCTGACGTAAGGGGGCCGTTCGGACGTTCGATGTGTCCACGGACGGCGCGGATTGCACGGGTTCGCCGATGACCCCGGCCCTGACCATCCCGGGGGTCGCGGCGTCGCCCGTCGCTTCATCGGTCGGGGCGACGAACCAAGCGGCGATGACCGCGTGACACGCGCCGCGGCATTCCACCCCGACGTTCCGGAGCCGCCGGACGACGCAGCCTTGCCCGGGTCGCATGCCCGAACAGCGCCCCGATCCGATCGCCACCCTCGTCCTGCCGCCTGCCCGCGACGGCGGCATCAAGCGTGCGTGCCCCGCGCGGCCGTGCCACGCCCGGGCTTTCCGCGCGGTTCGCGGGCGCGTCCAGCGCGGCGCCGTGGGGGCGCACTTGACCCGCGCAGGTCCGGGTGCGCCCTTTTGGGTCCGGGCGGCCGGCCCCGGCCGCGTCGCCGCCCCGGGGCAGGCCCCGTGCAAGGGTGGCGGGACAGGTCGGCCCGCCGGGGGCAAGGGGCGGTCGGCCGATCACCGGTGCCGTCCGGCAGCATCCCGGGTCGGCAGGGTGGCCCATTGCGAACGTCATGGGGTGCGGCGGCTCCGATGGTGCCGGATGAGGGATTTGAACCCCCGACCTTCGGTTTACAAAACCGCTGCACTGCCGCTGTGCTAATCCGGCGCCGCCGACGACATAGCCAAGGGCGCGCCCCGGGGCAACAGCCGTGCCACGGGGGCCGTGGCGCCGGGCCGCGGCCGGAAGGGGTTTTCCGCGGGCGCTTCCGCGCTAGGCTTCCGTCGCGGACAGGCGGGGTGCGATGCTGCTCGAGATCGAGAAGGTGGCGAAAGGCTTCGGCGCCGGCGAGGCCCGGGTGGAGGTGCTGCGCGGCGTCTCGCTGGCGCTGGGCGCAGGCGCAAGCCTTGCGCTGACCGGCGAATCGGGCAGCGGCAAGAGCACGCTTCTGCATCTTGCGGGCGGGCTCGAGCGGCCCGACGCGGGGCGGGTGCTGTTCGACGGCGCCGACATCGGCCGGCTCGACGATGCCGGGCGCGCCCGCTATCGCCGGATGGCGGTGGGCATCGTGTTCCAGCAGTTCAACCTCATCCCGTCGCTCGACGTGGCTGCCAACCTCGCCTTCCAGGCCCGGCTGGCGGGGCGCCACGAGCCGGCGCGGGTCGCGCATCTGGCCGACCGGCTGGGCCTTGCACCGCTGCTCGCGCGCTATCCCGAACAGCTTTCGGGCGGCCAGCAGCAGCGCGTCGCGATCGGCCGGGCGCTGGCGGCGGCGCCGCGGCTGATCCTGGCCGACGAGCCCACCGGCAACCTCGACGAGGCGACGGGGGATGCGGTGCTCGACCTCATGCTCGGGCTTGTGGCCGAAAGCGGCGCGGCGCTGCTGATGGTCACCCATTCGCCGCGGCTGGCGGCGCGGCTGGGGGCGCGGCTGCACCTGCGCGCGGGGCAGGTGGCGCCATGCTGAGGGCGGGGCTTCAGGCGATGCTGGCCCATTGGTGGCGCCATCCGGCGCAGCTGGCCATGGCGCTGCTGGGCCTGGCGCTGGCCACCGCGCTGTGGTCGGGGGTGCAGGCGATCAACGCCGAGGCGCGGGCAAGCTACGCCCGGGCCGAGGCGGTGCTGGGGCAGGACCGGCTGGCGCGGCTGGTCCCCGCGGCGGGCGCGCGGCTGGCGCAGGCGGAGTATGTGGCGCTGCGCCGCGCGGGCTGGCAGCTGGCCCCGGTGATCGAGGGCGACCTGCGGCTTGAAGGCATCCGCGTCCGGCTGATCGGGATCGACCCGCTGACCGCCCCGCCCGCGGCGCAGCCCGGGGGGGTGGAGGGCACCGGCGACCTTGCCGCCTTCATCCGGCCGCCGGGGCTGTTCCTGGCCGCCGCCGAGACCGCCGCGCGCCTGGCGGGCCGATTGCCGGGGCCGGTGCGGGTGGACGACGGCGTGGCGCCGGGGGTCGTGCTGGCCGATGTCGGGATCGCGCAGTCGCTGCTGGGCGCGGGGGGGCAGCTGTCGCATCTGCTGCTCTGGCCCGACCAGCCCGCGGGCCTGCCCGACTGGCAGGCCCTGGCCCCCGGCCTGCGGCTGGAGGCACCCGAGGGCGCGGGCGACCTTGCGCGGCTGACCGACAGCTTCCATCTCAACCTCACCGCCTTCGGCCTTCTGTCGTTTGTCGTCGGCCTCTTCATCGTGCATGCCGCAGTCGGGCTGGCGTTCGAGCAGCGGCGCCCGATGTTCCGCACCTTCCGCGCGCTGGGCCTGCCGGTGGCGGCGCTGGTGGGGCTACTGCTGGCCGAGACGGTGCTGATGGCGCTGGTCGCGGGGCTGGCGGGGGTGGCTCTGGGCTGGCTGGTGGCCGCACTGCTGATGCCCGATGTGGCGGCCACGCTGCGCGGGCTCTACGGGGCCGAGGTGGCGGGCGGCCTGGCGCTGCGCCCCGAGTGGTGGGCGACGGGGCTGGCGCTGGCGGTTCTGGGGGCGCTGGCGGCGGTGGGGCAAAGCCTGTGGCGGCTGGCGCGGATGCCGCCGCTCGCCCCGGCGCAGCCGCGGGCCTGGGCGCGGGCCTCGGCCCGGGCGCTGGCGGTGCAGGCGGCGGCGGGGGCGGGGATGCTGGCGCTGGCCCTGCCGGTGGCGCTGGGCGGGCGGGGGCTGGTGGCGGGGTTCGCGGGCCTCGGGCTGATGCTCGCCGGGGCGGCGCTGCTGTTGCCGGGCGTGCTCGCCCTGGCGCTGGCGCTGGCCGGGCGGGGCGCGCGGGGGGTGCTGGCGGGCTGGTTCTGGGCCGACACGCGCCAGCAGCTGCCGGGCCTGTCGCTGGCGCTGATGGCGCTGCTGCTGGCGCTGGCCGCGAACCTTGGCGTGGGCACGATGGTGGCAAGCTTCCGGCACACCTTCACCGGCTGGCTCGACCAGCGCCTTGCGGCCGAGCTTTACGTCACCGCCCGGACCGAGGCCGAGGCCGCCGAGATCGCGGCCTGGCTTGCCCCCCGCGCCGAGGCGCTGCTGCCGATCTGGAGCGTCGAGGCGCCGCTGGCCGGGATGCCCGGCGCGATCTTCGGCGTCGCCGATCATGCCACCTATCGCGATCACTGGCCGCTGCTGGCCGCGCTGCCCGACGCCTGGGACCGGGTGGCGGCGGGCGAAGGCGCGATGGTCAACGAACAGCTTGCCCGCCGCGCGGGGCTTGCGCCGGGGGATGCGCTGGCGCTGCCGCAGGGTGCGACGCTGCGCATCGTGGGCGTCTATTCGGACTATGGCAATCCCGCCGGGCAGGCGATGATTGCGGTGGACCGGCTGGTCGCGCTTGCCCCCGACCTCGAGCGCCGCCGCTACGCCGTGCGCGTGGCGCCGGAGCGGGCCGAGGCGCTGGCCCGCGACCTGGGCGCGGCCTTCGACCTGCCGGCGGCGGCGGTCGTCGACCAGGCGGCGGTCAAGCGCTTTTCGCTGGCGGTGTTCGAGCGCACCTTCGCGGTGACGGCGGCGCTGAACGTGCTGACGCTGGGCGTCGCGGCGCTGGCGCTGCTTGCCAGCCTTGTGACGCTGGCGGGCCAGCGCCTGCCCCAGCTTGCGCCGGTCTGGGCCGCGGGGCTGACGCGGCGGCGGCTGGCGGGGTTCGAGCTGCTGCGCGCAGCGATGCTCGCGGCGCTGACCATGGCGGCGGCGCTGCCGCTGGGGCTGGCGCTGGCCTGGATGCTGCTGGCGGTGGTCAACGTCGCGGCCTTCGGCTGGCGGCTGCCGATGCATCTGTTCCCGGCCGACTGGCTGCGGCTGGCGCTGCTCGCGCTGGCCGCGGCGCTGCTGGCCGCGGCGCTGCCGGCGCGGCGGCTGGCGCGGATGGCGCCGGCCGACCTCTTGCGGCTGTTCGCCAATGAACGCTAGGTGCCCTGCTGCGGCGGCGGCGCTTCTCGCGCTGGGGCTGGCGCTGGCGGCCCCCGCCCCGGCCGCCGCGCAGGGCTTCGCCGGGCTCGGGACCGCGGCCGAGGGCTTTGCCCTGCCCGAGCGCGGGCGAGCGCTGCGCTTTCCCGAGGACCACGGGGCCCACTGGGCGTTCCGCATCGAGTGGTGGTATCTGACCGCCGTGCTGGAGGGGCCGGACGGCGCGCCTTACGGCGTGCAGTGGACGCTGTTCCGCTCGGCGCTGGCGCCCGAGGAAGGGGCGGGCTGGGCGGCGCCGCAGCTGTGGATGGGGCATGCCGGGCTGACCATGCGCGACCGGCATTTCCATGCCGAACGGCTGGCCCGCGGCGGCATCGGGCAGGCGGGCGTGGTGGCCGCGCCCTTCGCCGCCTGGATCGACGACTGGCACATGACCGGCACCGCCGCGCCGGGCGAGGACGCGCTGGCGGCGCTGCGGCTGGCCGCGCGGGGGGCCGAGTTCGCCTTTGACCTGCGGCTGCGGGCCGAGGGGCCGCTGGTGGCCCACGGCGACGCCGGCTATTCGGTGAAATCGGCGGCCGGGCAGGCCAGCCACTACTACTCGCAGCCCTTCTACCGCGTCGAGGGCGTGCTGCATCTGCCCGGGGGGGCGGTGCCGGTGACGGGGCAGGGCTGGCTGGACCGCGAATGGTCCTCGCAGCCGCTGGCCCCCGACCAGACGGGGTGGGACTGGTTCTCGCTGCATTTCGACAGCGGCGAGAAGCTGATGGGCTTCCGGCTGCGCGATGCGGGTGCGGGGTTCACCTCGGCCACCTGGATCGCGGCCGACGGCACGCCGGAGGCGCAGGCGCCGGGCGCGCTGCGGCTCACGCCCCTGGGCCATGCCGAGGTGGCGGGGCGCCGGGTGCCGGTGCGCTGGCGGCTGGAGCTTCCCGCGCGGGGGCTCGACATCACGACCGAGCCCCTGAACCCCGCGGCCTGGATGGCAACCCTTTTCCCCTACTGGGAGGGGCCGGTGATCGCCGCCGGCACGCATCCCGGGCGGGGCTATCTGGAGATGACAGGCTACGAGGCCGCCACCGCGGGCCGCGCCGCCGATCAGCGCCGGTGACGGTTGCCGCGACCGGCGGGACCGGATACGGTTGTGTGCGCGGCTGGCGGAAAGGGTCGGATCATGCGCGCGCGGCTTCTCCTCGGTCCTGTCCTCGGGCTGGCCCTGACGGCCTTCGGTGCGTCGGCCCAGACGGCCGGCTGCGCCGATGCCGCCGGGATCGCGAACATGACGGTCAACCTGACCAACGCGGTCAATCGCGAGCGGCGGGCGGTGGGGGCGCCGGCGGTCGGCCACAACCCCACGCTTGCCCAGGCCGCGCGCGCGCACGGCTGCGACATGGTGACGGGGGCCTTCTTCTCGCATACCGGTTCGGACGGTTCGACCCCGCAGACCCGGATCGCGCGCACGGTCTATCGCGCCTGCTTCACCGCCGAGAACCTTGCGCTGGGCCAGACCTCGGTCGCCCAGGCGATGACCGACTGGATGAACTCGGCCGGCCACCGCGCGAACATCCTGCAGACGCGCGCCCGGCACATCGGCATCGCGGTCGTGCGCCCGGCGAACGCCAACGGGCCGCTGCGCTGGGCGATGGTGTTCGCCGCGCCCTGCTGAGGCCGGCGGTCAGACCTCGAGCCAGATCGTCACGGGGCCGTCGTTGACCAGCTCCACCGCCATGTCGGCCCCGAAGACTCCGGTGGCGACCTCGACGCCCAGCGCCCGCAGCGCCGCAGCGAAGGCGAGGTAGAGGTGCTCGCCCTCCGCGGGCGGGGCTGCGGCCGAGAAGCTCGGGCGGTTGCCGCCGCGGGTGTCGGCGGCGAGCGTGAACTGGCTGACGACCAGCGCCGCCCCGCCGGTGTCGAGCAGCGAGCGGTTCATCCGCCCTGCATCGTCGCGGAAGATGCGCAGGCGGGCGCATTTGCCGGCCAGCGCCGCGGCGCGGGCTTCGTCATCGCCCGCCATCGCGCAGACCAGGATGACAAGGCCCGGGCCGATCCTGCCCACGACCTCTCCGCCCACCCGGACCTCGGCCCGCGCGGCGCGCTGCACCAGGGCGCGCATCAGGCCAGCTCGGCCGCCCAGGGCGGGTTGGCGCCGGCGCGCGCGACGGTCACGGCCGCGGCGCGCACGCCCAGCCCCACCGCCGCGCGCAGCGTCCCCGGGTCCGGCGCGGCGAGGGCGGCGCGATGCAGCGCGCCGGCGGCGTGAAGGGCGGCGAGCAGCCCGGCGTTGAAGGTGTCGCCCGCGCCGACCGTATCGACCACCTGCACGCGCGGGGCAGGGACCGCCACGGCGCCCGAGGCCGTCCAGGCGGTGGCGCCGCGTTCGCCTTCCGTCACGCAAACGACGCGCGGGCCCCGCGCCAGGATCGCCCGGACCAGCGCGCCGGTCTCGCCGGCCCCGGCGATCCAGCGCAGGTCCTCCTCCGAGACCTTGACGATGTCGGCCAGCGCGATCATCCGGGCGAGGCGCGCGCGATAGGCGGCTTCGTCGGCGACAAAGCCCGGGCGGATGTTGGGGTCGAGCATGAGCGTGCGGCGCCCGGCCTCGCGCGTGGCCAGCGCCTCGTAGGCGCTGCCGCAGGGCTCGGCCACCAGGCTGATGCCGCCGAAGACCAGCGCCTGCACGCCGTCGGGCAGCTCGGGCAGGTCGGCCGGGGTCAGCATGCGCCCGGCGGTGTTCTCGTCGTAGAAGGCATAGCGGGCCTGGCCGTTTGCCAGCTCGACGAAGGCCAGCGTCGTGGGCCGGGCCGGGCGCGGGCAAAGCGCCGTCGAGACGCCCGAGGCGGCGAGCGCCGCGGCCAGCCGCTGCCCGAACAGGTCGGTCGAAAGGCCGGCGAACAGCCCCGCCGGCGCGCCGAGCCGGCCAAGCGCGATCGCGGTGTTGAACACCGCGCCGCCGGGATGGGGGGCAAAGGCGGCCTCGCCCGCCGCCGTCGCGCGCGGGAGCATGTCGATCAGCGCCTCGCCGCAGCACAGGATCATCGCTTCCCCCAAATCCCCGCTCTAGCGCGGCAGCTGTCCCTGCTCGGCAAGATAGACGATCGCCCCGATCGCCGCCGCGGCCAGAAGGACGGCGAGGGCGATCTTCCACACCGACCACGGGCGTTCGCCCTGCACCTTGCCGGTCTGGCCGTTGACGATGAAGCGATAGCTCCGGTCGCGGTAGCGGTAGGCGGCCATCCAGACCGGCAGCAGGATGTGCTTGAAGGTCTCGTCCCAGAGGCGGGTGTCGCGCGAGGCGATCCGCTGCTCGTCGCCGCCGATGTCGCGGCGGATGTCCTGCTCGATCTGCCGGTCCATCTCGGCCCGGGCGATCGCCTGCCCCTCGGCAAGCCCGACGGTGTAGCCCTCGGCCCGCATCCCGGCGAGGTAGTCGGGCGAATAGGGCACCAGCGCCGACAGGGTCCAGGGTTGCAGCCCGTCGGCATGGCGCCGCGGCAGGCTTTTCGAGGCCAGCACCAGCACGTCGTCGAAGAACCGCGAGACCCGGCCCGAAACGGGCGTCCAGCGGATCTTGCGCACCTGCCGGCTGCGCTGGACGGATTTGCCGTTCTCGGTCGTCGTGTAGGTCTCGGTGACGTAGTAGGCATCGCCGCGATGGCCGTGATAGCGCGTTTCGGTCCGGGCGTCGAAGGTCCAGTAGGGCACATACATCCCGTCCAGCTTGCGCCCCGCCCGGGCGTATTGCGCCAGCCCCGAGGGCGCGAACCACAGCCGGCCGAGCCATGCCATCATCGCCTTGTGGGCCTCGCGCTCGGTCAGCACGAAGGGGATCAGCGCGGAGGGCTTGATGTGGCGGTGGCGGCCGGTGTCGGTGACGACGGGACTGCCGCAGAACGGGCAGCTGCGCGCGTGCAGCGCGGGGTCGAACTCGACCTCGGCGCCGCAGGTCGGGCATTTGACGACCCGCGTCTCTTCCATCGCCGCGGGGGGCAGCGCATCGGCGAGGGCTGCGCGCAGGTCAAGCTCGCGCAGGGCGACGGCCGTCGCGGCCTGCCCGGCCGCGGGGATCTTTTGCACATGGCCGCAGTGGTCGCAGACCAGCCGCGTCTGCCCGGGGGCGAAGCGCAGGCTGGCCCCGCACATGTCGCAGGGGTAGAACCGTTCCCCGGTCGTCGCCGTCATCGCGCCGTCACGCCCCCGGCGGCGGCGGGGGCGGCGCCTGCGCCAGCATCGCGGCCAGGGCCGGCACCTCGCCGGCGGGTTTCCAGCCGTCCTGCCCGGCGGTCCAGACCATCGTCGCCCGCGTCAGCGTGCCGGCAGCCGCCATCTCGCGCAAGGATGCGGGGGGAAAGGGGCCGCGCGTCTGCCCGTTCTCGGCGATGTGCCAGAGCGTCTCGCCGGGCGGCGGCGGCGGCACCGCCGGGGCGGCCGGAGGTGCGGCGGCGGCCGCGGCTTGCGCCGCCATCTGCGCCCCCATCCCCATGCCGAGCCCGGCGCCGATGCCCGCCCCCAGGCCGCTGTCGGGGGTGGCGGCGGCCCTCGTCATCGCCTCGGCCGCCGAGAACTGCGCGTATCTCGACAGGTCGCCCACGATGCCCATCGAGGTTCGCCTGTCCAGCGCCGCCTCGACCTCGGGCGGAAGCGAGATGTTCTCGATGTAGAGCTCGGGCATCGCGAGGCCGTAGTCGTCGAGCGTGGGCTCGATCGCCGCGGCGATCAGCTTCGACAGCTCGGCGGTGTTGGCGGCCATGTCGAGCACGGGGATGCCCGACTGGGCGATCACGCGGCTGAACTTCTGCACCACGATGGTGCGGATCTGGCCCGAAATCTCGTCCTGCGTGAACTCGCCGTCGGTGCCGACGATCTCGGTCATGAAGCGCGCGGCGTCCTTGACGCGGATCGCGAAGGTGCCGAAGGCGCGGATGCGGACCGGCCCGAACTCGGGGTCGCGCAGCATGATGGGGTTCTGCGTACCCCACTTCAGGCCCGGAAAGCGGCGGGTGTTGACGAAGTAGATCTCGGACTTGAAGGGCGAGGAAAAGCCGTGGCTCCAGTGCTGGAGCGCGGTCATGATCGGCATGTTGTTGGTCTCGAGCTGGTAGAGCCCGGGGCCGAAGATGTCGGCAAGCTGGCCTTCATGGATGAAGACGGCCGTCTGCCCCTCGCGCACCGTCAGCTTGGCACCCATCATGATGTTGTTGCCGTGCCGCTCGAACCGCCAGACCAGCGTGTCGCGCGACCCGTCCACCCAGTCGATGACGTCGATGAACTGGCCCTTGAGAAAGCCGAAGACCAT
>CALJZN010000045.1 GCA_937983405.1 uncultured Paracoccaceae bacterium | reverse complement strand
CGGGGCAGCCGCCGCGCGGGCGCGGGCCGGGCCGGTCCGACGGGCTCACCGCCCCCCGGGCCGCGCCTCGGGCGGTGCCCGGCCCGAGGGCCAGCGCCGGAACGCCGCCTCGAGCCGGTCGGCAAAGGCCGCCCGGTCGGCCGCGCCCATGGCCGCGATCCGCTCCAGCAGCACGGTCTGTCCGGTGCGCAGCCGCGCCATGCTGCGGCCGGCCTGGGTTTCGAGGATCGCCGCCAGCGCGGCCGGATCGAACGGCTCGGCCCGCAGCGCGGCGATGATCGCGGCCTGTTCGTCGCGCTGCGCCCGCCACACCTCGCGCAGCGGCGGCGCGCGGTCGGCAAAGGCGCGGCGCAGCGCGGCGCGGTCGGCGGGCGACATCGCCTCGGTATAGGGCCCGAAGCTGAGGTCGCGCAGCACCACCGGATGGGCCGCGCCGAACCGCGCCCGCAGCATCTGCCCCGCCGCCGCCCCGAGCAGCAGAAGGTTCAGCGCCAGCGAGGCGACGAGCAGCCAGCGCAGCCACCGGCGCGGCCGCGGGGCGGGGGCGGGGTCGCCCGCCGTGGGGCTCATGCGTCGGTCCCTCCCGGTTCGTCCAGACCCTCGAGCGCGCCGTCCTGCAGAAGCGGCGCGAAGTCGAGCTCGGCCGGCGCCGCCCAGACCGCCGCGGCCACCCCGTCCAGCAGCGCGGGCGGCGCAGCCCCGATCCAGAGCCCGGCCGCGGCCGCCAGGCTCAGGCCGGCCGCCGCCGGCGCCCCGCCGAGCGCGCGGAAGAAGGCCCGCAGTCGCCGCAACGCGCCCCGAGCCCCGTCCCGGCGCGCCGCCTCGGCCGCGGCATCGGCCAGGATGCGGGCCATCAGCGCCGCCCCGGGGCGCGGCGATGCGGCGCGGGCGGCGGCGAAGGCCGCCTCGAGCGCCGCCTCCTCCGGCCCCGGCCCGGGCCGGGGCGCCGCGGGGTCAGGCGTCGTCGTCATAGCCAAGCTCCTTCCGCCGGCCGGCCAGATCGGCGCCCAGCGCGCGCCGCCCGCGGGCCGTCAGGCTTTCCACCGCTTCCACGCCGACGCCCATGATCTCGGCGATCACGGGATTCGCCAGCCCCTCGAGATGCCGCAGCACCACCGCCTGGCGCTGCCGCGCGGGCAGCCGCGCAAGAGCTGCCTCCAGCGCCGCGGCACGGTCGGCCGCGATCAGCCCGGCCAGCGCGCCCGGCTGCGCCTCGTCCGCGGGCTCGGGCACATCGTCCAGCGCCGCCGGGCGGCGCCGGCGCAGCCGGTCGGTGCAGAGGTTGGCCGCCACCCGGTAGAGCCATGTGGCGACCGACGCCTCGCCCGGCCGCCAGTGCGGCGCCTGCCGCCAGAGCCGCAGCATCGCCTCCTGCGCCACGTCCTCGGCCTCGGCCCGGTCGCCCAGCATCCGCGCCGCGAAGCCGAGGATGCGCGGCACCAGCCGGTCGGCCAGCGCCCGCGCCGCCGCCCGCTCGCCCCGGGCATAGGCCGCCAGCAGCGCCGCGTCGTCGGGCACGGCGACCGGATCGGAGGCGGCTGCGGCACGATGGTCTTGCATCACCGGCCGTCCGGCCCCCCTGCCCTGCCAGGCCCCCCGGGCGGCGCGCCGCCCGCGGAAAGGTCATGTCGCCGCAGGCCGCGGCGTCAGGGGCGCATCCAGCGGCGGCCCTCATGCCCCCCCTCGGGCCGGCGTTCGCTCTGCCGCGCCTCGCCGTGGTCGTGGCCGCGCCGACCCGGCCGTTCGGACCGGTCCATCCGGCCCCGCGGGCCCGCGCCGTGCATGTCCCGCATCCGCTGGCGGGCCGCGGCGAACTCGGCTTCGGTCACCGCACCGTCGGTGTCGGTGTCGAGCCGGTCGAACATCCGCTCCGGCATCATGCCGCCGCCCGGGCCGGCGCCCATGCCGACACCGGCGGCAAGCTCGGCCGCGCCGAGCCTGCCGTCGCCGTCAAGGTCGAGCCGCGCGACGATGCAGGCCGCCTGCGCGGCGATGCGCGCCTCGGCCTGCCGCAGGCGGTGCGCGGCCAGTTCCTCGGCGGTGATGAAGCCGTCGCCGTCGGCATCAAGCCCCTCGACCGCCGCGGCGCGGACGGCGCGCAGCTCTTCGCGGGTGATGCGGCCGTCGCCGTCGGCATCGAAGGCGGCAAACCCCATGCCGGCCCGCGGCCCGCAGGCATCGGCGCCCTCGCCCATGGGGTGCGCGGCGGCGGGCAGCGCCAGTGCGGCCGCGGCCGCAAGCACCGCGAGCCTCGACGCCGCGCGGGGGGTGGTGCGTGTCATCTTCGGTCTCCTGCTGTCAGTTCCGACCGCGCCGTCCGGCTGCGATCCGCACGGTGAACGGCGCCGCGCCCGCGTTCCGTCGCGGCCTTCCGCGTCACAGCCGCGTGAAGGCGTCGGCGCCGTCGTCATACTGCTCGAGCAGCCCCTCGCCGGTGTCGGTCCACAGCCCGTGCAGCGTCAGCAGATCGGCCTGCACCCGCTCGGCGACGAAGGGAAAGGTCATGAGATTCCGCAGCGAGATCACCACCGCGCGCTGTTCCAGCGCGCGCAGCCGCGCGCCCTCGTCGGGCAGCGCGGCGACCTCGGCGTAGCCCGGGCGCAGGATGTCCATCCAGCGGCCGATGAAGCTCGAGCGCTCCTCGAGCTCGGGCGCCTGGCCCGCGCACATCGCATGGCAGCCCGCCACCCCGCCGCAGCCCGAATGCCCCAGCACGATGAGATGGACGACCCTCAGCACCGTCACCGCATATTCCACGGCGGCCGAGGTGCCGTGGATGTCGCCGTCGGGCTTGCAGGGGGGCACGAGGCTTGCGATGTTGCGGTGGATGAAGAACTCGCCCTGATCGGCCCCGAATATCGAGGTGACATGCACGCGGCTGTCGCAGCATGAGATCACCATCGCCCGCGGGTGCTGGCCGTCGGCGGCCAGGTGGCGATACCAGGCGCGGTTGTCGATGTAGGTCGTGGCGCGCCAGCCGTGATAGCGCTGGACCAGATAGGCCGGAAGCGGCCGGGCAAGCGTCATTGTCCCTCCGAGCATCGCGGGCGCTTCCCTACGCCCGATTTTGCGGAAATTGGAGACGTTTCCGCCGCGCCCGGCAACCTTTTCTTGAGCCCGTCGCACGAACCTTCCGCCTGGCTGTGGGGGCCCTGGCGGAGGGCGCGGGTGATGGACGTTGCCGTGCTGCGGCACGAAGAGGTCGTGCGGCTGGATCCCGGGCGGGTGATGGCGCTGTGTGCCGAACTGGGCGAGCGCGAGGCCGAGGCGCTGGTCGAGCGGGCGATGCAGGAGATGGCGCTGCGCCTCGGCGCGATGGAACGCGACTGGCGCCGGGGCGACATCGACACCCTGGCGCGCAACGCCCGCGCGGTCGCGCGGCTGGCGCACCGCGTGGGCATGGCGACGCTGGCGCGGGTGGCGGGCGATGTGGCGGCCTGCGCCGCTGCCGCCGACATGACCGCCTGCGCCGCCACCTGGGCGCGGCTGGCGCGGATCGGCGACCGTTCGCTTGCCGCCGTCTGGAACCTTCAGGACCTGTCGCTGTAAAGGCGGATTCCCTTCGCCGCGGCGATCGACTAGGCAGGGCCATCCCAGCCCCGTCCCAGCCGGAGATGCCGCCGTGCACGCCCGTTTCGCCGACCCCTCCGCGCCCTCGCTTCCGCTGCATCTGGTCGAGACGTCGGGGCTCGACGCCTGGCTTGCCGCGCTGCCGCCCCCGGCCCGCAGCTGGCTGACGGCGACCGGGTTCGAGGCGGCGCTGGGCGACGTGCGGGTGCTGCCCGACGAGCGCGGCGGCCTGGTCGGGGCGGCGATGGGGATGGGCGACGCCGCGGCCCGGGCGCGCGGGCGGTTCCATGTGGCCAAGGCGGCCGCGGCCCTGCCCGGCGGGGTCTATCACCTCGCCACGGACCTGCCCCCCGAGGATGCGGCCGAGGCGGCGCTGGCCTGGCTGCTGGCCGGCTACCGCTTCGACCGCTACCGCAAGAGCGGGCGCGCGCCCAGCGCGCGGCTGAAGGCGCCCGAGGGGATCGACCCGCGCCGGATCGAGGCGATCGCCGAGGCCGAGGCGCTGACGCGCGACCTCATCAACACCCCCGCCGCCGACCTCGGACCCGACGAGCTCGAGGCCGCCGCCGCCGGGCTGGCCGAACGGTTCGGCGCCGCGCTCGCGGTCACCCGCGGCGACGGGCTGCTGGCGGCCAACCTGCCGCTGATCCACGCCGTCGGCCGCGCCTCGCCCCGGGCGCCGCGGCTGATCGACCTGCGCTGGGGCGGCGCAGGGCCGCGGCTGACGCTCGTGGGCAAGGGCGTGTGCTTCGACACCGGCGGGCTCGACCTCAAGCCGGCGTCATCGATGGGGCTGATGAAGAAGGATATGGGCGGCGCGGCCACGGTGCTGGGGCTGGCGCAGATGATCATCGCGCAGGCCTGGCCGGTGCGGCTGCGCGTGCTGATCCCGGCAGTGGAGAATGCGGTCGCGGGCAACGCCTTCCGCCCGCAGGACATCCTGACTTCGCGCAAGGGCCTGACGGTCGAGGTCAACAACACCGACGCCGAGGGCCGGCTGGTCATGGCCGACGCGCTGGCCTTGGCCGACGAGGACGGGCCCGAGCTGCTGGTGGCGATGGCCACGCTGACGGGGGCGGCGCGGGTGGCGCTGGGCCCCGACCTTGCCCCCTACTACACCGACGACGACGGGCTGGCCCGCGCGCTCGAGGCCGGGGCGCGGGCCGCGCGCGATCCCGTCTGGCGGATGCCCTTCTGGGCGCCCTACGAGGCGCTGATCGAGCCCGGAATCGCCGATCTCGACAACGCGCCCTCGGGGGGCATGGCGGGCTCGATCACCGCTGCGCTGTTCCTGCGCCGCTTCGTCGCGGCGGCAAGGGCCTTCGTCCATTTCGACATCTACGCCTGGTCGCCCACGGACGCGCCCGCCCGGCCCAAGGGCGGCCTTGGCCAGGGCGCGCGAGCGCTGTTCGAGGCGCTGCCGCGCGTCCTCGGCCTGCCGTGACCGACCGCCGCCTGCTGCCCGCCAACGGCCGCGTGGCGCATGAGCGCCTGCGCGGGCAGGTCGCGGCCGCGGCCTTCGTCGCCCCCGTCCGCGCCCGCGTGGCCCTGCCGCTGGCCGATCTGCGCGCCGCCCCGGGCGGGGCGCGCGACCGCCAGCTGCTGCTGGGCGAGGCGTTCGACGTGCTCGAACGCCGCGACGGCTGGGCCTTCGGCATCGCCGGGCGCGACGGTCATGTGGGCTATCTGGCCGAGACGGCGCTGGCGCCCTGGGCCGCGCCGACCCACTGGGTGTCGGCCCCCGCGACGCACCTCTACCCCGCCCCCGACCTGAAGCGCGAGGCGGTGGACACGCTGAGCTTCGGCGCACGGCTGACCGTGGTGGGCACGGCGGGGCGGTTCGCCCGGACCGACGCCGGGCTGTTCGCCCCCGCCGTCCACCTGCGCGCCCTGGGCGACTGGCTGGCCGACCCGGTCGCGGCAGCGCAGCTGCTCTGCGGCACGCCCTATCTGTGGGGCGGCAATTCGCGCGCGGGGATCGACTGTTCGGGCCTCGTGCAGGCGGCGATGCTGGCCTGCGGCATTCCCTGCCCCGGCGACAGCGACCTTCAGGCGGCCGCGCTCGGCCGGCCGCGGCCCGAGGGCAGCGCGCCGCGCCGCGGCGACCTTCTGGTCTGGCCCGGCCATGTCGCGCTGGCCGCGGGGCGCGGGATGCTTCTGCACGCCAACGCCCACCACATGGCGGTGGTCGAGGAGCCGATGGCGCCGGCGCTGGACCGCATCGCCGCCGGCGGTGCCGGCGCGCCGCGGCTGCGCCGGATCACCTCATCAGCGCGGGCAGGACCAGCACGATCCCGGGGCACAGGATCGGCAGCAGCGCCGCCGCATCGATAAGGAGGAAGGGCGTCACGCCCCGGACCGCGTCCCCCGGCGTCTGCGGCACCGCCACGGCCGGGCGCAGCACATGGACGCGCGGCTCCGCGGGCCGCGGCATCCTCGGGGTCTCGGCCGGCCTGAATGCGATCACGCCCCCCGGATCGGGTCGGCTCCCGCCCCGACCATGCCCGGGAACATCGCCGGCAACGTCATCACCCGGGGCGCGATGGGGTCGGGCAGCATGCCAAGGACGAGCCGGACCGCCTCCGAGACGCCCGGCCGGGCGTCGGGGGCAAGCGCATCCGGCGCCGCGCGCACCTGCCGCATCCGCAACGACGACACCCCCTTCGCCGCGTGATCCGCCGCGCGCCGGAGCCTCGCGCGGATCGCCGGTGTCCGCGGCCTGTCGGCGCGGGGCGCCGGGCCTGGCGCGCGCCGACCCCGGACCCGCGCATGGCATCCGCGCCGGCACCTGCACGCCCAACAGCGAAAAGCCGCCGAGGTTGCCCGGCAGCGCCACAGAGGGCGCCTCGGATGGCCTCGCCCCCGGCTTCGCGGCCGACCTCCGCACCGCTGCGCGCCGCGCGGGACGTCGTCCGCTCGACCCCCGTCTCACCCCGGAGGCCGACCTGCGGCGGGCAGAGGCCGGTCCGGGCGTTCCCCACCGCCGCCGCCGACGGCATCGTCGGCAGCACGATGCGCGCGGTCCACCGATGCTTGCCGCGGAACATCCGGTTGACCCGCCGGTTGACCCGCCGGGCCGGCGCGACGCCGGCCAGCCGCTGCAGGGCCGGCGTCGAGATCGGGACATGCGCACTGGCCTGCGACGTCGGCTGCGATTCGCGTTCTGGACCGTGTGCGTGGCAACCCGGCAGGCCTCGCAGCCGCGGATGCGCAAGGGGCGGTGCGCTGTCGCCGCGGTCCGAACGCCGGCCACCCCCGCAGACCCGCTCCTGCCGTGACAAGGGCAGGTCGGCGAGGGTCTGTGTGACCTTGGGGCGCGGAACAGCACGCGACAGGGCCGGAGTTTCGGGACGCCTCCGCCGTGCAGCGTCGAGTTGGGACGCGCTGACAACCTCGTGGCTGTCAAGGCCGGAGCGGTCCGCCGGGCGGATGCCCGGCAGAGGCGGGGCCCGGTTGGCAGCCCGCGAACCCTGACGCGCCGGGGCCCATGCGCCGCCGTCCACCCCGGCGAAGACCGGCGGGAACCGTGCCATTCCCGACAGCCGTCGCAGGCAGAAGGGGTGGCTTGTGCGCCGACAGCGCCGGTTTCGGGCTCGATCAGGCAACGCGTTTCGCGCAGTGCACGGTCTGCCCCCGCCGAATGGTGCCCCTTGTCCTCTCTTGAAACCCGGCCGCGCGACTAGATATGTTATAGTGTAACTCGCTGGAGATGCCGCATGTCCGATCATCGCCTGCCCGTCACCGTGCTGTCCGGCTTTCTCGGCGCCGGCAAGACGACGCTGCTGAACAATGTGCTGAACAACCGCGAGGGCCGGCGCGTGGCGGTCATCGTGAACGACATGTCCGAGGTCAACATCGACGCCGACCTGATCCGCGAGGGCACCGACCTCAAGCGGTCCGAGGAAAAGCTGGTCGAGATGTCGAACGGCTGCATCTGCTGCACCCTGCGCGACGACCTCTTGAAGGAGGTGCGCAAGCTGGCCGAGGCGGGGCGCTTCGACTACCTGCTGATCGAGTCGACCGGCATTTCCGAGCCCTTGCCGGTGGCCGCCACCTTCGAGTTCCGCGACGAGAACGGCCGCAGCCTGTCGGATGTCGCCCGGCTCGACACGATGGTGACCGTGGTCGATGCGGTGAACCTGCTCAAGGACTTCTCCAGCCACGACTTCCTGTCGGACCGCGGCGAATCCCTGGGCGAGGGGGACGACCGGTCGCTGGTGAACCTGCTCGTCGAGCAGATCGAGTTCGCCGATGTCGTGGTGCTGAACAAGGTCACCGATGCCGGGCCCGCGCGCACCGATGCCGCGCGCAAGATCATCCGCAGCCTGAACGCCGATGCCCGGATCATCGAGACCGATCATTCCCGCGTGCCGGCCGGCGCGATCCTGAACACGGGCCTGTTCGACTTCGACCGCGCGCACGAACACCCCATGTGGGCCAAGGAGCTCTACGGCTTTGCCAACCACAGGCCCGAGACCGAGGAATACGGCATTTCCTCCTTCGTCTATCACGCCCGCGCGCCGTTCCACCCGGCACGGCTGCACAAGGTGCTGAACGGGCCGCTGCCGGGCATCATCCGCGCCAAGGGGCATTTCTGGATTGCCACGCGGCCCGATCTTGCCGCCGAGTTCTCGCTGGCGGGCGCGCTGTCCTCGGTCCGGCCGCTGGGGCG
>CALJZN010000044.1 GCA_937983405.1 uncultured Paracoccaceae bacterium | reverse complement strand
ATTGGCCATTTCCTCGCGCCCGATCGTCATCTCGCGCCGGCCGAACCCCTGCAGATCGGGCAGCGAGGGATGCGCGCCGACCTTCACGCCATGCGCCTTGGCCAGCCGCACCGTCTGGCGCATGTGGTTGAAATCGCTTGCATGAAAGCCGCAGGCGACATTGGCGATGTGGATCAGCGGCATCATCGCGGCGTCGTCTCCGAGGCGCCAGAGCCCGAAGCTCTCGCCCATGTCGCAGTTGATCGTGACCGCCATCGCCCTCCCCGTGTCCGACCGAGCCGAATGCTGTGACCTTGCCACAGCATTTGCAAATTGAAAATCATGTGACTTGATATCGAAAATATGGATGGCCCATGCCCCTGACGCTCAAGCAGGTCCGCTATTTCATCGCCGCCGCCGAGACCGGTCAGATCAGCCAGGCGGCGATGGAGCTGAACATCTCCCAATCCGCCGTGACGGCCGCGATCCAGGCGCTCGAGGCCGACCTCGGCGTGCGGCTTCTGGAGCGCGGCGCGCAGGGCGTGCGCCCGACGATCGAGGGGGCGCGGTTCCTCGACCACGCCCGCGCCATCGTGGCGGCCGTCGAGGATGCGGTGCGCAGCCCGCTGGGCGCCGGGCGGCGGACCGAGGGGCGGCTGCGGTTGGCGATGACCTACACGGTGGCCGGCTACTTCATGGCGCGTCACCTGATGCGCTTCCGCCGCGCCCATCCCGGCATCGAGCTCGAGCTGCGCGAGATGCCGCGGACGGCGATCGAGCCGCGACTGGCCGAAGGCAGCGTCGACCTTGCGGTCATGCTGGTGTCGAACCTTGCCGATCACGACGTGCTGGACTGCGAAACGCTGTTCCGTTCGCAGCGCAGGCTCTGGCTGCCGGTCGATCATCCGTTGCTCATGCGCGAGGCCATCGGTCTGGCCGATGTCGCGCGCGAGCCCTACATCATGCTGACGGTGGACGAGGCCGAGGCCACCGCCCGGCGCTACTGGGCTGCGGCCGGTCTGGCCCCGCAGGTCATCTTCGCCACCTCCTCGGTCGAGGCGGTGCGGTCGCTCGTGGCCGCCGGAATGGGCGTCACGGTGCTGTCGGACATGGTCTATCGGCCGTGGTCGCTGGAAGGCCAGCGGATCGAGCTGCGCAGCCTGTCCGATCCGGTTCCCAGCATGGACGTGGGGCTTGCCTGGGCACGCGGCCGGCCACTGTCGGAAGCGGCGGCGGTGTTCCGCGCCTTCATGTCGGTGGCGCTGGGGGGCGGGGGCTGAGGGCGGCCGGGGGCCGCCCGGCCCGGCTCGATCAGCTGCGGCACGCTCTCGGGGAACCGGCAGGGCGGCCCGAGCGCCTTGCCGAGCCGTCCCGGGGGCGCGCCCGTTCAGGGCTGAGAACAGACCGCGGGATGGGCTGCCGGGCGCCCTTTGTCCGTCATCGGCAGACAGGTGCGAACCGCGGCCTCGCCGGTGTCGGGCTGCCGGCCGCTCGGCGCTGCGTTTCTGGTCACGGCGGGGTCAAGGCCGATGGTCAGGAAGGCGCGGCGCTTCAGCACGGCGCGACCGGCGGGGCAGGTCGCGCCCCGGCGGGCAAGGGTGCGGGTACGCTCGTGCCGCCCGGCCGCGGCACCGCAATCCACCCCGCAGCCCCTGCAAGATCGCTGCCTCGGCGCCGCGGCGCGTGAACAGCGCCCGAAAAAGGCCGCCCAACCCCTGCAATCAAGCTTCGGCGATCACCCCCCCGCTGTGCCGACGGCCGCGACCGCACGTTCCACGATGGCGCGCCGCTGACGGCCGAGGACGCGCGCATCCCCGCCTCGGTCCGGCTGGTCGAGACGGCGCTGCCGCATGTCTCCAAGGTTCCGCATCTCTTCTACATGGACAATCCCGCGGGCGTGGAGTTCGCCCCCGAGGCCTATGTCGATGTCACGCCGGTGTGGGAGACGAAGCGGCGGATGCTCTTGTGCCACGAAAGCCAGGACGCCTGGCTGCGGGCGATCTACGGCGACGATGCCTCGATCACCGACCTGATGACCGACAACGCCAGGGCCCGCGGGCTGGCGGCCGGCTGCCGTTACGCCGAGGCGTTCCGCGAGGTGAAGACCTATCCGCGCACGGGCTCGTTCGCGCTGCTGCCCGGGTTCCGGGCGTGACGGCCGCGGCGTCGCCTGCCCGCAGGGCCGCCCCCGGGCTGCTTGTGCGGCTCGAGATCGGCGCGGGGTTGGCCGCGGGGCTGGTGCTTCTGGCCGCGATCGTGCTGGCGGCGGTGGCCGCGCCGCTGCTGGCGCCGGCCGATCCGAACGCGCCCAACCTGATGGCGGTGCGCCGGCCGCCGTCGGCCGAGGCCTGGTTCGGCACCGATGCGGTCGGCCGGGATCTGTTCTCGCGGGTGCTTCATGGTGCGCGCGTGTCCCTGCTGGTGGCCGGGGCGGGGATGGTCGGCTCGCTGGGCCTTGGCACCCTGATGGGCCTGCTGCGGGCCTTCGGGCCCGAACCCCTGCGCCCTGTCGTCGACCGGATGATCGACATCCAGCTTGCCTTTCCCTATGTGCTGCTGGCGATCGCGGTGACCAGCGCGGTGCGGCCCTCGACCCCGGTGCTGATCGTGCTGATGGTGCTTGCGGGATGGGCCGGCGCCGCCCGCGTGGTGCGCGCCATCGCCCTGCGCGAGCGCGAGAATGACTACGTCAAGGCCGCCGAGGTGATCGGAGCCTCGCGCCTGCGCATCGCCGTGCGGCATGTCTTTCCCAGCGTTTGGCCGGCGCTTCTGGTGCTGGCGGCGATGCAGATGGCGGCGATGATCGTGTTCGAGGCGACATTGTCCTTCCTCGGCATGGGGGTGCAGCCGCCGACGCCCAGCTGGGGCGGCATCATGCTGGACGGGCGGCAGTTCATGACCTCGGCCTGGTGGCTGACGCTGCTGCCGGGGCTGGCGATCATGGTCACCTCGCTGTCGCTGGTGCTTGTCGGCGACGGGCTCGAGGCGCGTGCCGAACGTCTGCGCATGCGGGAAGCGGGGGCATGAGCGGGCCGCTCGTCCGGGCCGAGGGCCTGACCGTCGCCTTCCCCGGCCGCGACGGCCCGCGTCCGGCCGTCGATGGTGTCAGCCTGGTGCTGGAGCGGGGCCAGAGCCTTGTGATCGCCGGCGAAAGCGGCTCGGGCAAGTCGCTGCTGTGCCGCACGCTTCTGGGCATCCAGCCGGAAACCGCCGCCGTGAGCGGCCGGCTGGAGTGGAAGGGCCGCAGCCTGATCGGGCTGACCGAGGCCGAGTGGCGGCCCCTGCGCGGCGGCAGCATCGCCATGGTGTTCCAGGACCCCACCGCCGCGCTGAACCCGCTGCTGACGGTGGGCCGGCAGATCATGGATGCGGTGCGCGCCCATCGCCGCTGCTCGGGCGCCGAGGCGCGGGCGCGGGCGATCGAGGTTCTGGGCCTCGCCGGCCTGCCCGAGCCCGAGCGGCGCCTCGCCAGCTATCCGTTCGAGCTTTCGGGGGGGATGCGCCAGCGGGTGGCCATCGCGCTGGCGCTGTCGGCGGGGCCCGAGCTGATCATCGCGGACGAGGCGACGACCAATCTTGACGTCTCGATCCAGGCACAGATCGTGAACCTGCTCATCCGGCTGCGCCGCGAGCTGGGGCTGGCGCTGATCTTCGTGACCCACGACCTCGACCTCGCGGCCGAGGTGGGGGGCGAGCTCATGGTGATCTATGCCGGCCAGCCGGTAGAGACGGGCGAGGTCCGCCAGGTGCTTGCCGATCCCTGCCACCCCTATACGCGCGGGCTGCTGCGCTCGGCGCCCACCCTGCGCTCGACCCGGGCCGAGCCCCTGCGCCCGATCCCGGGGCAGGCGCCGAGGCTGGGCACGGTCGGCGCCGGCGCCCCCTTTCGCGACCGCTGCAGCGTGGTGGTCGAAGGCCTGTGCGCCCTGCGCCGCCCCGGCTGGACCGAGGCCGGCCCGGGCCACCGCGTCGCCTGCCATCGCTTCGCGCGTGACGGACGGGCAGGGTTGCCATGAACGCGCCGATCCTGCATGCCGTCGCGATCGAGAAGGTCTTTGCCGGCCGCCGCGGCGGGGCCGCGGTGCAGGCGCTCAAGGGCGTGAGCGCCGTGCTGCACGCGGGCGAAACGCTGGGACTGGTCGGCGAGAGCGGCTCGGGAAAGACCACGCTCGCGCGCATCCTGATCGGGATCGAACAGCCCACGGCAGGCGAGGTGCGCTTTCGCGGTCGTCCCGTGCGCAGCCGCGCCGAATGGCGCGCGGTGCGCCGCGAGGTGCAGTATGTGTTCCAGGATCCGTTCACGGCGCTCTGCCCGACCATGCCCATCGGTGCCGCCCTGGCCGAGCCGCTGGCGATTCACCGCCTTTGCCCGCCGGCCGAGCGCCCGGGGCAGGTAGAGCGGATGCTGGGGCTGGTGGGCCTTGATCCCGGCATGGCACGGCGGCTGCCGTCCCAGCTGTCGGGGGGTCAGCGCCAGCGCGTGAATCTGGCGCGGGCGCTCATGCTGGAGCCGAAGGTGCTGATCTGCGACGAGATCGTGTCGGGCCTCGATGTCTCGGTGCAGGCGCAGGTGTTGGCCTTGCTGGTCGAGCTGCAGCGCAAGCTCGGGCTGTCGCTGATCTTCATCTCGCACGACCTGCGCGTGATCCGCTACATGTCCGATCGGGTTCAGGTGATGCTGCTGGGCGAGACGGTCGAGGAGGGCAGCGCGGCCGAAGTGTTCGACGCGCCGCGCCACAGCTATACCCGTGCCCTGCTGGCCGCCATTCCCGACCGCAACCGCGCCCCCGCCTGATGCCAGGCCCGACCGCACCGAAGGCCCTCCAGATGCCCCCAGCCCGTCTGCCCTCATCCCAGCCGCGGCCGCCCGCACTCTCGCCGATCCGGCGGCCGTCCTCGACCGCCGACGAGGTCGAGGAACGGCTGATCCTTGCCATCGCGCTGGGCGACAAGCAGCCGGGCGACCGGCTGACCGAGACCGAGGTTGCGGCAGCCATGGCCGTCAGCCGGGTGCCGGTGCGCGAGGCCATGCAGCGCCTTCAGCTGCGCGGCATCCTGGTCGGGCACGGACTGCGCGGGATGCAGGTGGCCGACTTCAGCCCGTGCCGCATCGCCGAGGTGTACGAGTTGCGCAGCGCCATCGAGCGGATCTTCATCGCGCAGGTGATGAGCCCGGACTTCGACAGCGCCCCCCTTCTGGCCAAGCTCGAGGCGCTGATCGACAGGATGGCCGCGCTGGCCGGGGGCAGCGACCCGGTGGCGCTTTCGGTCGTCGATCTCGAGTTCCACCGCACGATCGCCGCCCATTCGGGCCGGATGCTGGCCGCGCAGATCTGGGAGGGTCTGGCCCAGCACTTGCTCATCGTGTTCTGCCGCGACTGGTCGTTCGAGGCCGACCGCGCCGGAGAGGTGGCGATGCACCGGCGGCTGCTCGAGTTCCTGCGCGGCGGCGATCCCGCCGACATCGACAGGGTTCTGGCCGAACATTTCACCGGCCCCGCCTTGCGCCGCGCGATCTGCACCTGATCGAAGGATCCCCTGCCCATGGCCCGACCCCTCCCCCTCGACGGCCGCACCGCGCTGATCACGGGCGGCGCGCGCGGCATCGGCGCGGCCACCGCGGCCGACCTGGCCCGCCGCGGTGCCGCCGTCACCATCGTCGACCGCGACGGCGAGGTGGCGCAGCACACCGCCGCGGCGCTGGTCGCCCAGGGTCTGGCGGTGACCGCCCGGGCCTGCGACATCACCGACGCCGCCCGGATCGCCGCACTGGCCGCTGCGCTGCCGACGCTGGACATCCTGGTGAACAACGCCGCGATCCTCGATGCCACCCCGATCGGGCGTCTCGACCGCGCCACCTTCGAGACCGTGCAGCAGGTGAACCAGAACGCCGCGCTCTGGGTGACGCTGGCGATGCTCGGGCATCTGCGCGCCTCGGGTCGCGGCCGCGTGGTCAACATCGCCTCGATCATGGGGCTGCGCGGCAGCGCCGACTCGGTGGCCTATTCCACGGCGAAGGGCGGGCTGGTCAACATGACCCGGGCGCTGGCCGTCGATCTGGCGCCGGACGGCATTCTGGTGAACTGCGTCTGCCCCGGCTTCGTGGACACCCGCATGGCGCTGCTGCCCGACGGCTCGGGACACGAGCACCAGACCGAATGGTTCCGCGACATCTACATCCGCTATGGCCGCGTGCCCCTGCGCCGCGCCGCCTTGCCCGACGAGATCGCCCGCGCCATCGCCTTCTTTTGCGGGGACGACTGCGTCTATGTCACCGGCCAGGTGCTGAGCGTGGACGGCGGGCTGTCGGCCACCTTCTGAAAGCCCGCCGCGTTCGGCGGACCGCCATCAAGGTCACCCGCGTCGACCCGCTCTCGCCGCTCGGCCGGTCGCCGAAGCCCGGCCGGGTCGGCAAGGTCCGGCCCGACGACTTTACCCAGCCCCTGATCCACCCAGCCGCTGACCGCCGTCGAGACGTGCGACGGCGTGGTCGGGGTCGGCGCGGTCTTCGCCGACGGGCCGCTGGTGCACGCGGGCGTCGATGTGCCGGGCCCGCTGACGGTGGGTCAGCCCGCCACCGGTCAGGGGGCGGCCCCGGAGGGTCTTGCCGCCGAAGCCGCGCCGACACGCGCAGGCACAGCGTCCGGCGCCGGGGCCGGCGCCTCGCCGCGCGCGTCTGACCTCCGGTTCGCGCAGGTCCACCGCCGCAGGGCCGCCCCGACGGGCGTCACCGCGCCCGGCACGCCCATCACAGAGGCCGCAGGACAGGTCTGTCCGGGGAAAGCGAAGGCCCGCCCATCACCCGAAGCGTGTGACAGAGCCGCCGAGATCGCGCGCGTTGCCCGAGCCTGAACGCGAAAGCGGGGGTCGGGTCAACGGCATCGCAGGCGCCCCGTCAGCCGTGCCACGGGCGATGGCTGCGGCCGCCACCGTGGCCGGCAGATCAGCCCCAGAGCCCGCCCCGCAGCCCTGCGGCGCAGGTGATCCCGACGCTGCGCGACCTCTCCGGCCTGCGGGGCCCTGGCGCCGGCAGCCGGCGGCGGTCAGTCGGCCGACAGGAAGTCGAGCACCAGGGCATTGAACAGCGCCGGCTTTTCCATGTGCACGGCATGGCTTGCGGCGGGAACGACGGCCAGGTCCGCGCCGGCAATCCCCTCCCACAGCGCCGCCACCTGCGGCCAGCGGTACGACCGGTCGCGGTCGCCCCAGATGATCCGGACGGGCATCCGCAACTTCGCCAGGGCCGGCCGGCCATCCCAGTCGCGCATCGCGCACAGGGCGTTGCGGGCGGCCTCGGGGCTGGCGCGGCGGGCGATGTCGCGGGTGGCCGGGTATCCGGGCGCTGCCGCCCCGCGCAGGAACCAAGTCGCGCTGATCCGGTCCGCCGTCGCGGCGACCCCGTCCGATGCCAGCCGCGCCATCGAGGTTTCCAGCGGCTCGAACCGCTCGGGCATCAGGCCCAGCGGTCCGGTGCCGTACAGGATGAGCCGCTGCACCCGCTCGCCCAGACGCGCGGCCATCTCCTGCACGATCATGCCGCCCATGCTGTGCCCGAGCAGCGCGAACCGCCCGATCCCCAGCCGGTCAAGGCAGCCGGTGACCGCTTCGGCAAAGCCGCCGATCCTGTCCGGGCTCGGCAGGAACGATGCCTCGCCGAAGCCCGGCAGGTCGGGGGCGATCACCTCATGGCCCCCGGCCATGGCGGCGATCTGCGCCTGCCACTGCGCGCTGCCGCCGAGATAGCCATGGACCAGCACCAGCGGCGGCCCGCTGCCTTCGCGCCGACAGGGCAGGTCCATGCCTATTTCACCCTCTGCGGCAGCCACAGGGCGGCCTCGGGCCACAAGATCATGAGTCCCACCAGCACCACCAGCGCCCCGATGAAGGGCAGGCTGCCGATGATCACGTCCCCGACCGAGACCTGGCCGCGACTGATCCCCTGGATCACATAGAGGTTCAGGCCGACCGGCGGGGTCAGGACCGCGATCTCCATCGTGATGGTGTAGATGATGCCGAACCAGATCAGGTCGAACCCGGCCGCCGCCACCAGCGGAACGATGACCGGCAGGGTGATGAAGGTCATCGATACCGGCTCGAGGAACATGCCCAGCACGATGTAGAACAGGATCACCATTCCCAGCACCATCCAGGGTGCGAGATCGAAGGTCAGGAACAGCGCGGTGAACTGCTGCGGCACACGGTAGTAGTTGAGGACGAAGCCGAACAGCACCCCGGCCGACAGCAGCAGGCCCAGATAGCCCATCGTGCGCATGGTCGACATCAGCGCCTCGGCGAACCCCTTCCAGCGCAGCCCGCCGACGCCGACGGCGAGCACGACGGTCACCAGGGCCGCGACCGCCGCCGCCTCGGTCGGGGTGGCGATGCCGCCGTAGATCGCAACCGTGATGACGGCGCCGATCAGCAGCACCGGCCCCAGCGACAGGACCATCTGCACCAGCCGCATCCGCGGGCCGCGGTCACGCTCGGGCACGTCGTGGGGAAGCAGCCATCCCCACAGCACCACCACCAGCACGAACAGCAGGGCCAGGATCAGGCCGGGAATGACGCCCGCCATGAACAGCTTGCCGATCGACTGGTCGGTGACGATCCCGTAGAACAGAAGGATCAGGCTTGGCGGCAAGAGAACGCTCAGCGTGCCGCCCGCGGCCAGCACACCGCTGGCCAGACGCTTGCCGTAGCCGAGGCGGAGCATCTCGGGCAGGGCCACGCCGCCGATGGTCAGCGAGCCCACCATCGACGACCCGCACACCGCGCCGAACCCCGCGCAGGCCCCGATCGAGCCATAGGCCGCCGAGCCCCGGATCCGCACGCCGCGGTGCATGAACTCGTAGAGGCTGGCGCCGATGTTCGAGCGACTGATCAACTCGCCCAGGAACACGAACAGCGGCACGGCCAGCAGGATGTAGTTGATCCAGACCCCCCACAACTTCAGCTGGGCCGAGACCAGCGAGGTGTTGAAGGTCTGGATCTGCCACAGGAACGGCAGCGACGCGGCCGCCAGCGCAAACGGGATCGGCAAGCCCAGGGCGATCAGCAGGACCAGCAGCCCGAGCAGGCCAAGCCCGACCTCGTACCACTCCATGGCGCTACTCCGCTTCCGATGCCGGGCGCAGCGCCGTTTGCAGCAGCCTCAGCAGGGCATACAGGGTGAACAGGCACAGCGAGACCGCGACGGGCGACCAGAACAGGTAGCGCGGCCAGCGCAGGATCTCGGACGAGGCGCCGGAGTTGAAGGCGCGGATGGTGGCATTGACGGCGGTGATCGAAAAGAACACGCCGATCCCGACCATCACCGCCCCGTTGAACAGCGCCAGCGCCTTGCGCAGGCGGGGCGGAAGCGCGTCGGTCAGAAGGGTGACGCGCGGATAGGAGTTCTCGCGCATCGCATAGGCCAGGCCGACCAGCGCCACCGGAAACAGCAGCAGCGCCGTCGCCTCGGTGACCAGCCGGTCCGGCGCCCCCATGACGTAGCGCATGAAGACGCCGTAGCTGATCCAGATCATCTGAACGAAGATCAGCAGGCCGCCCACGGCAGCCAGGCCCACGACCAGCAGCTCGACGGGCCGGATCGTCCGCTCGACAAGATCGCGCATGCCTGCCCCCGCTGCCGGATGTGGTCCCGGGATCCGCTTCAGAGCTTGTGCTTGGCGAACAGGTCGCGCAGCTTGCCGGCCAGTTCGGGCCCGCAGGCGGCATCGACCTCGGCGGCCCATTTCGGCGCAATCTCGGCAAGCAGGGCATCGCGCTGCGCCGCCGTGATCGAGACGGCAGAGCCGCCGCCCCGCATCACCGCATTGCCGACCTGTTCGTTGATCCAGGCTTCATAACGCGGCTGCAGCCAGGCTTCGGTCTCGCGGCCGGCCTCGAGCAGCGCGGCGCGGTCGGGCTCGGGCAGCCGGTTGAAGCGGTCGAGGCTCATCATGTACTGGATATTGCCGTAGAACAGGCTGGCATTCACCATGTAGGGCATGACGGTCCACAGCTGCCACGAGCTGTAGGTGGCGACCCCCATGTTGATGCCGTTCACCACGCCGCGTTCGGCCGACTGGAACACCTCGCCCGGGGCGATGAACACCGGCTGGCCCCCCCAGGTTTCGATCATCATGCTGACAAGCGGCCCGATCGAGCGCACAAGCTTGCCGTTCAGCTTGTTCAGCCCCTCGATCGGCCCCTGGAACCACCACTCCTGATCGTAGGAGTAGTTCGAATTGATGACCGGGATGAGCCCGACCGAGGCTGCCTCGGGGGCGATGAGCCTGGCGTAGGCCGCGTCCAGCTCGATCTGGTTGGTCAGGTCGATGGCCGCCGGGTAAAGCGAGGTGACGCGGTAGCAGGGCAGGCGGGTGTCGGCGGAAATCCAGCTGATGTCCGATACGCCCCCTTGCAGCGCGTCGACGCCATCGGACCAGGAATGAAGGGTCGAGGACGGGAAGATCTGGACCGTAACCCGGCCTTCGGTCTTCTCCGCGACGAGTTCGGCGAACTTGAGGAAGCCCTGATAGCGGATGTCGTTTTCGTTGACATAGGTCGAAAGCCGGAGGGTTTCGGCCTGCGCGGCACCGGCCGCAACCGCAGCGGCAAGCGACAGGGCAAGGATTGGGGTGGCAGACGTCATCGGGATCTCCGCTGTTGGGGGTGTGAAACGAGCCGTTCAGGCGGCTTTCTGGGTCTGGAAAAGATGGCCGTAGGCGAACAGCGCGACGGATCCGCCGGTGTGCAGGAACACGACGCGCTCGGATTTCGCGAACGCGCCGGCGCGGACCAGCGCCACGAGACCGGCAAATCCCTTGCCGGAATAGACCGGGTCCAGCAGGATCCCTTCGGTCTGTGCCAGCAGGAGGATCGCCTCGATCATCGCCTCGGTGGGCTGGCCGTAGCCGGGGCCGACCTGGTCGTCACGGACCATGACCATGTCGCGCGGCAGCTCGCCCCGCGCGCCGATCAGCTCGGCCGTTTGCACCGCCAGGGCATGAACGGTGTCGATCTGTCGCGGGCGCGGGGCCCGAACCGAAAAGCCGGTCACCGGGACAGGCGCGTTCATCGCGAACAGGCCGGCCACCAGACCTGCCTGGGTTCCCGCGCTGCCGGTTGCATGCACGATGTGGTCGATGCGCAGACCCGCCGCATCCGCTTGGCCGATCAGCTCCTCGGCGCAGGCGGCGTAGCCCAGGGCGCCGACCGGGTTTGACCCGCCGCCCGGGATCACATAGGGCTTGCACCCCTGGCTGCGCAGCGTCTCGGCCAGCATGGCGGCCTCGGCGTTCATGTCGAGGCCCGCGGGACGAAAGTCGATGCGGCACTCCATCATCACGTCCAGAAGCACGTTCCCCGCCGTCTCGTACTCCGCGCCCTGATTGGTGACGCGGCGCTCGAGCAGCGCATGACAGTGCAGGCCCACGCGGGCCGCCGCGGCGGCGGTCTGGCGGACATGATTCGATTGCGTGGCCCCCTGCGTGACCAGCGTATCCGCCCCCTGCGCCAGCGCCTCGGCCACCAGGAACTCCAGCTTGCGCGTCTTGTTGCCCCCCGAGGCAAGGCCGGTGCAGTCGTCGCGCTTGATCCAGATCTCCGGCCCGCCCAGCACCGCGCTCAGCCGGTCGAGCCGTTCGAGCGGTGTGGGGAAATGGCCGAGCCGATACCTGGGAAACCGGGCAAGATGCATGCGTTGGTCCTCGTTCTCCGCCCGAAGATGAAAGACATGAAACAAAAGGCTGTTCAAATGCCGATTGACGCCGGTAAGATGCAGCAATTGCATGTTCGAGGCGGCGATGCGGCTGGAGTGGATCGAGGACATCCTGGCGGTGGCCGAGCATGGCTCGTTCCAGGCGGCCTGCGAGAAGCGCAATGTCTCGCAACCGGCCTTTTCGCGACGGATCCGGCAGATCGAGAAGGCCCTCGGGGTCACGCTGTTCGACCGCTCGGCGCGGCCGGCGCGGCTGGCAGCGCATGTCACCGACCATCTGGAACGCATGCGCGACCTGTCCGCGGGGTTGCGCGACCTGGCGCTGGCGCTGCGCGACACCGGCGGCACGCGGCGGCGGCGGATCGTCATCGCCTCGCAGCACGCCATCGCGGCCACGCTGACGCCCGAGATCGTCGCCCGCTATGCCGACCTCGATGTCCACACGCGTCTGCGGTCGGCGAACCGCGACGACTGTCTGGCGCAACTGATGACGCGCCGCGCCGACATCGCCCTGATCCACGATGTGGCCGGGGCCGAAAGGCTGCCCGGCGCCGATTTCATGGATATCGTGCAGATCGGCACCGAAACCCTGATCCCGGTCTATTCCGGCGAGCATCTGGACATGCTGAACGCCGCCTACACGCAAGGCGAGCTGCCGGTCATCGCCTATCCGTCGGATGTGTTCCTAGGGCAGGTGCAGCGCCGGATCATCTTTCCCAGACTGACGCGCGTCGGCCGGATCCGCCCGCGCCTTGAAACCGCGCTGACCCTTGCGGCGCTGGAGTTCGCGCGCAGCGGATCCGGGGTGGCCTGGATCCCGGAACATCTCGCCCGTGCCGATCTCCGCGTCGGGCGGCTGGTCAGCCTCGGCAGCACCCTTCCCCAGGTCTCCATGAACCTGATCGCAGCCCGACTGAACTCCGGAACGCCGCGCATCGTTCAGGACGTATGGGACCGCATCGCAGCACCCGGATGAATGGCGCATCCCGATCGCATCCGCCCGGCCCGACAGCCGCGGGCGGGGGTGCACCTCGGCGTGGCAGAGTTTCTTGCACTTGCCGCTCGTGCGCGCGTCCCGCTCGGCGTCGTTGGCACCCTCGACCGCATCGAGATGGCGCAAGATCGGCGCATTGATGCTGACATTCGCCCGGGTCAGACTGGCGGCGATAGATATGCAAGGGTCTCCGCCGAAACCGGTCCGGCCAGCTGGCACTGCCGCACGACGCGCGTGAAGATCCGGCGAAAGACATCTTCGCCCCGGCGTTGAGGAATGCGGGTCAGCAAGGAATGATCCGGCAAGGCCTCGTGCACGGCATCGCCGGCGAACCGGCGGATCGCGAGATTGACCTGCGCCTCACGCATAAGTCGCCGGTCATGGACGATTCCGAGCAGGAAGCCCGCCAGCATCAAGCGCACGGCGAGGCGACTTCGGGATCGATGCCAGGACGGCCATTGTCGGCGCAGTAGAGCCCGGCAGCCTCGCTCGGCAGCCAGCTCAGATCAAGAACGTAATCAACCCTCACCAGAACATGGTCATCGGGGACCAGGTCTCGCAGCGACCCAGTGATGAACAATTCCAGGTGACCGCGTTCCTTTCGACCCAGCATTACCACCCCCAATCACTGACAAGCGAAGTGAATCAGAGACATGGGACTTCTTCAACAGCCCCCGGTGGACAGATTTCAGCCCTGAACGGGCGGAGCCCCGGGCCGAAGGCCCACGGTGTTCACCAGGAACCGCGACCGGCTGCTGACGACCGACATGTCGCGCAAGGTCATGGCCGCGATCCTGGCCCGCCGCGAGGTCGCGCCGCTGTTGTCGGACAACCACGTCTCGGTCGATGGCACGCTGGTCAAGGCCCGGGCCCCGATGAAGAGTTTCCAGCCGAAGGCGGAGACCACGCCGCCCGACAGCGATCCGGGCAGCCCGCCCGGACCCAACGCCACCACCGAGGATCGACCCCGGACGACCGAGACCGACCCGATGTCCCCGTCCAACCCGCCGGAGCCGCAATGCCGAAGTCGACTTCCGGGGCGAGACGCGGTCCAATGCCACCCGTGCCTCGACCACCGACCCGGAGGCGCGGCTCTGCAAGACGTCGCCGGGCACCGGGGCGATGCTCTGCTTCATCGGCCATGCGCTGATGGAGAACCGGAGCGGCCTGATCGTGCAGGGCGGCCTGACCCGGGCCGATGGCCATGCCGAACGGCGCGCAGCGCTTGACATGATCCGGCGACACGCGCCGGGCTCGACCCGCCGCCTGACGCTGGGCGCCGACAGGGGCTTCGACGCCGGGTTCGTCGCCGACCTGCGGCAGGCCTGCGTCACGCCCCATGTCGCCCAGAAATCGCGGCACGCGGCGATCGACGGCCGCACGACCCGGCACGCGGGCTGCGCCCTGTCGATCAGCCACCGCAAACGGATCGACGTGCGCCGGGCCAACGATCCCCCGGATCGTTGTCTGATCCTCCTCAGTTTCGGCCGGGCCAAGACCGTCGGCGGCATGGCCCGGACCGTCTATCGCGGTCTCGAGCGGGTCCGCTTCATCCTGACGATGGCCGCCAACAACCTCGCCCGACTGCCCCGGCTGCTGGCCGCAGGACGACGAGGGGCGGCATCG
>CALJZN010000043.1 GCA_937983405.1 uncultured Paracoccaceae bacterium | reverse complement strand
CGGGCTTGCCGCGGCGGCGCCCGGACGGGAGGCAGCCACGGGCGACGCGGCAGGCGCCGGCGGCGCCGCGGCCGGGGGGGCGACCGGCGCCTCGTCCGCGGCCGGCGGGCCGTCGATGATCGCGGTCGGGGCAGGCTCGGGGGCGACCGGCACCTCCTCGCGCCGCAGCGCGGTGACTTCGATCCGCGCCGGCTGGCCCGCAAGGATGCCCAGCGCCGCGGCGGCATCCGAGGACAGCTGCAGGCGCGGGCCGGGATTGTCGCGCTCGCGCCGGAACAGCGCGCCGATGACGAAGGCGCCGGTCGCGGTGTTGCGGATGATCACGCGCTCGGGGTCGCGCACGCCGGGCGCCGCCACCCAGACGCCGCCGAGCGAGGGGCGTCCGTCCCAGAGCGCCTGATCGGTGGTCTGGAACACCTCGGGCGCCTCGACGTCGCGCTCGACCAGCCGGACCTCGGCGGCGGCGGCGGTGGCGGCGGCGGACGCACCGTCGCCCCCTGCGCTGCCGCGGCGGAACAGGTCCAGGGGTCGCTGTCCGTCGGCACAGCCCGCCAGGACGGCCGCGGATAGGCCAAGACCGACCAGCGCGCTGATCCCCGTCGCTTTCATGGTGCCCCCTGTAGGCCGGATGCCGGCGCCGCGGCCTTTGGCCCTTTCCGGCGCCTCTGCTCTCGCGCCGAACCTATAGCGTCTGTCGCCGGAAAGAAAGGTGCCCGGACGGGCCGCTCACGCGGCTGTGCCGGGGCCTGCCGCGGCCCCGGAAGGGGGGCGGACCGCCGGGGCGCGGGGCGGGCATGCGGCCGGGGCGGCAACGGGCCGACCCGCCTTCGGCCCGCGACCGGCCTTGACGCGACCCGCGCGGGGGGTCTGGGTCGGGACGGTGGGCAAGGCCGCCGAGCCCGGCGCCGGGGCGATCTGGCGGTGGTACCGGGGCGAGCAGCAGCGGCTCTGTGCCGGCCTCACCATCCCGAACGCGATCAGCTTCGCTCTTCGACGCGCAGGGACGGCGGGTGACCACGCTGCCGCTGCCCGCGACGCAGACCATCTGCCCTGCCTTCGGCGGCCCGGGGCTTGGCACGCTGTTCTGCACCTCGGCCCGGCACGGCCTGTCGCCCTCGGCGCTGGCGGCGCAGCCGGCCGCGGGGATGACCCTTGCCGCATCCCGCCTCGGCCCCGGACGGGAGGAGCCTCGGGCCGGTCTCTGGCCGCCCGCCGGGGCGGCGCAGGCGGCGGCGCGAGGAATCGCTTGACCGCAGCGGCGCGGGCAGAACGTGGTGGCGTCATCCATGCCCGCCTCGGCCCATGCGGATCCTGAGCTTCAACGTCCAGAACCTCCGGCTGCGGCGCCCCGGCGGGCGGCCTCGGCTCGACGGGGCACGCGACGGGGATGCCGAAGAGGAGCCGGGCGCCGGGGCGCTCGACCTCGCCGACCGGCGGCTGACGGCACGGGTCATCGCCGCGGCCGCGGCCGACGTCGTCTGCCTGCAGGAGGTGTTCGACCGCGCGACGCTCGACTTCTTCCACGACCACCTGATGCGCGCCGCCGGCTGCCCGCCCTATCCCTGGCGGGTGTGCCTGCCCGGCAACGACGGGCGCGGCCGCGACCTTGCGCTGCTGTCGCGCCGGCCGCTCGCGGCAGTGGAGAGCCATGCGGCCGAAACGCCCGAAACCCTCGGTCTGCCCGACCTGCCGGGGGTGGCCCGCGACCGCAGGCTCTTCCGGCGCGACTGCCTGATCGTCGAGGTCGGCGCGCTGACGCTGTTTCTGTGCCACTTCAAGGCCCCCTGGCCCGACCCCGCCGCGGCCTGGCCGGTGCGCCGGGCCGAGGCGCTCGGGGTGCGGCGGCTGGTCGAGCGACGCTTCGGGGCCCACCCCGGGCCGCTGTGGCTGGTGCTGGGCGACCTCAACGAGCCGGCGGGCGGCCCCGGCCCGCCGGCGATCCTGCCGCTGCTGCCGCCGTTCTCGGCCGACCTTCTGGCGCGCCTGCCGCCGGGCGAGCGCTGGTCCTACGCTCTCGCCGGCGGCCTCGGCTACTCCCTGCCGGACGCGATGCTCGCCTCGCCCGCGCTGGCCGCGCGCTTTCCCGAGGTGCGGCCCGAGGTGCTGCGGCAGGGGATGTCGGGCGAGGCCGCGCGCCACCGCGGCCCGCGGCTGGCCGATGTCGGCAGGCACCGGCCGCACGCCAGCGACCACGCGGCGCTGCTGGTGGACTTTCCCGGGCTGTAAGGCCCGCGCGCCCGCGGGCTGCCGGCCGCGGATCAGGCGGTCGGTCGGATGATGATCTCGACGCGGCGGTTCCGCGCCCGCCCCTCTGGCGTGAGGTTCGAGGCCACCGGCTGGTCCTCGCCCCGCCCGTAGGCCAGGATGCGCCCCGCGGGCACGCCGGCGTTGATGAGCACGGCCGCCACCGCATTCGCGCGACGCTGCGACAGATCAAGGTTGTAGGCCGCGCTGCCCACGTTGTCGGTGTGCCCGATCACCTCGATCCGGCTGTTGGGATAGCTCATCAGGCTGCCGGCGATCGTGCGCAGGTCGCGCTGCAGGTCGGCGCGGACCACGGCGCTGTCGGTGGCGAAGAGGATGTCCTGCGGCATCGTTACGACCAGCGCCTCGCCGGTGTTGCGCACGTCCACCGCCGGCCCGAGGTCGCGCCGCAGCTCGGCCGCCTGCCGGTCGAGCTGGTTGCCGATGGCCCCGCCCAGCGCACCGCCGACGACGGCCCCGACCACGGCGCGGCCCAGCCGCTCGTCGCGCGGGCCGGTCAGGGCGCCCGCCGCGCCGCCGATGATCGCCCCGGTGGCGATGCCGGCGCGGGTGCGCTCGTTCCCCGGCGCCATGGGGTCGCAGGCGGCAAGGCCGAGGATGGCGATGGCGGCGATGGCGACGGGGGTGCGAAGGCGCATGGACGGGCTCCCTGATCGAGGTCACGGAGGATGGGATAGCACAGGCCGGCCCCCGCGGCCAGAACGGGCGGCCCATCCCTGCCGATCACAGCTGCGTCAGGCCGCATGGCCCGCGTCCGCGCGCGCCGCTTCCCAGGCCAGCATCGCGCGCTTGACCGGCAGGCCCCAGCGATAGCCGCCCAGCGCGCCCGAGCGGCGCAGGGCGCGATGGCAGGGGACCAGCCATGCGACCGGGTTGCGCCCGACCGCGCTGCCCGTGGCGCGCAGCGCCTGCGGCCGGCCGACGGCGCGGGCAAGGTCGGAATAGGTCGTCACATGGCCCGAGGGCACCGACAGCAGCGCCTCCCAGACCTTGATCTGGAAGGGCGGGCCGATCAGGTGCAGCCGGGCCTCGCCGCCGCCGCCGAAGGCCGCCGCCGCAAGGGGCGCGACGGCGGCGGCATCCTCGATATAGCCGGCGCGGGGCCAGCGCGCCTGCATGTCCGCGAGCGCGGCGGCCAGCCCCGTCTCCTCGATGAAGGCCAGGCCGCACAGCCCGCGAAGCGTCGCCAGCGCCAGCGCCGCGCCGAAGGGCGAGGGCACCACCCCCCAGCGGATCGTCAGCCCTTCGCCCGCGCGGGCGTAGTCGCCGGGGCTCATCGCCTCCCAGCGGATGAAGAGGTCGTGCAGCCGAGAGGTTCCCGACAGCCCGGTCGCCAGCGCCGCGTCGAGCACCGTGTGGCGCTGGGCCAGCAGGCGGCGGGCATGGTCGAGCGCCAGATAGTGCTGATAGCGCCGCGGCGAGACGCCGACCCAGGCGGAAAAGACCCGCTGGAAATGCGCCGGGCTCATCCCGATGCGCGCCGCAAGATCGTGCAGCGGCAGCGGCGCGCCCCCGGCCGCGTCGAGCACGGCCAGCGCGCGGGCGATGACGCGGTAGTGATAGGCGGAGTCGTCGGTTACGGCGGTCATGGCGGCCTCCCGGTCTGTCCCCTGCCCTAGCCGGTCCGAAGGCCGGGCGCGACACGCTCCTTGCGCATTGCGGCGGCCGGCCCGCGCCCGCACGCCCCGGCTTGCGGGCGCCCGGCGAAGCGGGCAAGAGGCGGGGCATGGCCGATCAGCTCGACTATCAGACCCTGCGCGAGATCTTCACGCGCCTCCGCGCCGCCCGGCCCGAGCCGAAGGGCGAGCTCGAGCATCTGAACGCCTTCACGCTGCTGGTCGCCGTGGCGCTGTCGGCCCAGGCCACCGACAGGGGCGTGAACGCCGCGACGCGCGGGCTGTTCGCGGTGGCCGACACGCCCGAGAAGATGCTTGCGCTGGGCGAGGAGGGGCTGATCGCCCATATCCGCACCATCGGGCTTTACCGCAACAAGGCGAAGAATGTGATCCGCCTGTCGCGCCTGCTGCTGGAGCGGTTCGGGGGCGAGGTGCCTTCGTCCCGCGCGGCGCTGCAGTCGCTGCCGGGGGTGGGGCGCAAGACCGCCAATGTCGTGCTCAACATGTGGTGGCATCTGCCGGCGCAGGCGGTGGACACCCATATCTTCCGCGTCGGCAACCGCACCGGGATCGCCCCCGGCAAGACGCCCGAGGCGGTCGAGCGCGCGCTGGAGGACAACGTGCCGGCCGAGTTCCAGCTGCACGCGCACCACTGGCTGATCCTGCACGGCCGCTATGTGTGCACCGCGCGCCGGCCCGCCTGTTCGACCTGTCTCATCGCCGATCTCTGCCCCTGGGAGGAGAAGACCCCGTGAAACGCCATCACGTCGCCGGAATCGGCAACGCCATCGTCGATGTCATCTGCCCGGTGGGCGATGCCTTTCTGGACGATCACGGCATCCGCAAGGGAATCATGCAGCTGGTCGAGCGCGACCGGAGCGAGGCGCTCTATGCCGCGATGGGCGCACGCCGCACCGCCGCCGGCGGATCGGTGGCCAACACGCTGGCGGGGCTTGGCAACCTCGGGCTTGCCACGGCCTTTGTGGGGCGGGTCTGCGACGACGAGCTGGGGCGGTTCTTCGCCGCCGACACCGCTCGGATGGGCACCGCCGTGGCCAACCCGCCGGTCGCGGGGGGCGAGCTGCCCACCTCGCGCTCGATGATCTTCGTCACCCCCGACGGCGAGCGGTCGATGAACACCTATCTCGGGATTTCGGCCGAGCTCGGCCCCGAGGATGTGGACGAGGCCGTGATGGCGGGGGCCGACATCGTGTTCCTCGAGGGGTATCTGTTCGACAAGGACAGGGGGAAGGAGGCGTTCCTGAAGGCCGCGCGGGCCTGCCGCGGGGCGGGGGGCAGGGCGGGAATCGCGCTGTCCGATCCGTTCTGCGTGGACCGGCACCGCGCCGACTTCCGCCGGCTGGTGGCGCGCGAGATGGACTATGTCATCGGCAACCAGTCGGAATGGGTCTCGCTCTACGAGGCGAACGACCTCGACGAGGCGCTGCGGGCGGCGGCGGCCGACTGCCCCCTCGTGGTCTGCACCCGTTCGGGCGACAGCGTGATCTTGATCGGCGCGGGGCGGCGGGTCGAGGTGCCGGTGACCCCCGTGGTGCCGGTGGACGCAACCGGGGCGGGCGACCAGTTCGCGGCGGGCTTCCTCTATGGCCTCGCCACCGGGCGCGATCTGGACGTCTGCGGGCGCATGGGCATCGTCGCGGCGGCCGAGGTGATCGGGCATGTCGGGGCCCGGCCCGAGGCGGACCTGCGGGCGCTGTTCCGCATCGAGGGGTTGGTCTAGCCGCGCCCCGCGCTACTCGCCCAGCTTGGCGTGGACCTCGTCGAGGTCCACCTCGCCCTTGGGCATCTTGTTGGCGGGGTTCTCGAAGTCGTAGCGGAAGAGCTGGAAGTCGCGCTTGTAGATCTCGAACATCAGATGCATCGACAGGTCGTCGAAATAGGCCTCGACGGGGTGCGCGCGCTTCGGCCCGTGCCCCTCGCTCTCGTTGAAGCGCGGGATGGTCTTGAGGTTCACCGGGTGCCGCACCTCGATCGCATCGAGCACCTTCTGCATCCCCTCGTCGAAGCGCTCGGTGAAGAAGATCGAATCATAGCGCCCGCCATTGACGATGAAGGTCGAGATATGCCCCGACATGGCCGACCAGTGGATGTCGGGCTCCATCGGCTTCTTCCAGCGGATGGTGTCGCGCGCGAACAGAAGGAATCGGCGGAAGCTGGTGATCTGGTCGAAATCCTCGAAGTTCGCCTCGGGCGTGCCCACCTGAACCCCGTAGCGCTGGGTCAGAAGCGGCACGAGGTTGCCGCGGTAGCGCTTGCCGTTGCGCTGGATGCCGCAGATCTTGTCGAAGAACGACGACAGGATGCGGGTGTAGGGGTTGCGCACGCAGGTGAAGGCGTAGGAACGGTGCGCCCGGACATTGGCCTCGATCACGGGCTGGCTGTCGGCGCGCGACCATTTGTGCATTCCCTCGGTGGCGTCGTGGATGTCGCCGTCGAAGAAGCGGCCGTGGTCGGAATAGAACATGATCTGCCCGATGGTCGAGCAGGCGCATTTGGGCACCACGCGGTAGACCACGCTCTCGCTCTCGGTCATCCAGGTTCCGGGAAATCCCATCGTCGCCTCTTCAGCCTGCGCCCAGGATCTGTCGGCCAGAGAGCAAACAGAACCTGTCAATTCAATGTCGGATCGCGGTAGAGACTGGGGCATCCCCGCGGAAGGTCGCGGCGCAAGGAACCCCCTCCGCCCATGGCGCGTATCGCTTACATCCTGCTTTGCCACAAGGACCCCGAAGGCATCATTGCCCAGGCCGGGCGGCTGACCGCGGCGGGCGACTTTGTGGCGATCCACTTCGACGCCAACGCCCCCGTCGCGGTCTACGACCGCATCCGCGCGGCGCTGGCGGGCAACCCGCAGGTCGCCTTCGCCGCGCGGCGCATCCGCTGCGGCTGGGGCGAATGGTCGCTGGTCGCGGCCACGCTCGAGGGCATCGGGGCCGCACTGGCGGCCTTTCCCGAGGCGACGCATCTCTACATGATCTCGGGCGACTGCATGCCCATCAAGTCGGCCGAGTTCGTCCACGACTGGCTCGACCGCGAGCGGGCCGACTGGATCGAGAGCTTCGACTTCTTCACCTCGGGCTGGATCAAGACCGGGCTGAAGGAAGAGCGGCTGGTCTACCGCCATTTCCTGAACGAGCGCAAGCACAAGCGGCTGTTCTACGCCGCGCTCGAGGTGCAGCGGCGGCTCGGTCTGCGCCGGCGGATCCCGGCGGACATCGACGTGATGATCGGCTCGCAGTGGTGGTGCCTGCGACGCTCGACGGTCGAGGCGATCCTCGACTTCCTTGCCCGGCGGCCCGACGTGACCGCCTTCTTCCGCCGCACCTGGATCCCGGACGAGACCTTCTTCCAGACCCTGGTGCCCCATCTCGTGCCCGACGAAGAGATCCGCCGCCGCACGCTGACCTTCCTGACGTTCACCGACTACGGCATGCCGGCGACCTTCTACGACGACCACTACGACCTGCTGATCGCCCAGGACTTCCTGTTCGCCCGCAAGATCTCGCCCGAGGCGGCGGAGCTCAAGCAGCGGCTGGGCGATCTCTATGCCGCGACGGACCAGAGCTTTGCGGTGTCGGGCGAGGGGCGGCGGCTGCATGCCTTCCTGACCGGGCGCGGCCGGATCGGCCGGCGCTTTGCGCCGCGGTTCTGGGAGACCGAGGGCTCGCTCGGCCGCAACCGCGAGCTTCTGATGATCGCGTGCAAGAAATGGCACGTCGGCAAGCGGCTGGCCGAACGCATCCGGCGCGTCGCGGGCATTCCGGCGATCGACTATCTCTTCAACGAGGAAGCCACGCCGCTGCCCGACCTCGGGGGCATCCAGACCACGCTGGCCAAGCGCACCCGCCACCGCCGCGCGCTGATGCGCATGCTGTTCGACTGGCATGCGACCGACAGGCTGGTGATCTGCCTCGACCCGGCGAATGTGGACCTCATGCACGACTTCTACGCGGACAAGTGCATCACCCGGCTGCTCGAGGTGCAGTGCAGCTTCTCCGACGACTTTCTCGTGGGGCACGCCCGCCGCGTCGGGCTGGCCGGCGCCGAGACGCCGCGCAGCACCATCGACCGGCTGCTGCCGACGATCCGCTACGACATCCGCTATGAGAGCGAGCAGATCCGCGACGCCAACTTCCCCAACGTCCACGTCATCCGCGAGGGCAGCCCGGCGGACGCGACCGCCGGAGCCCTTGCGGCCTTTCTCGGGATCGGCGAAGCCGCGGCGCGCGAGATCGCCGCGACCGGCGACCTCTTTTCCGACTGACCCGCCCGGAGCTTGCCATGGCCTATGTCTATGACCCGACCAACGTCTTCGCCCGCATCCTGCGCGGCGAGATCCCGTGCCACCGCGTCCTGGAGACCGAACATTCGCTCGCCTTCCGCGATATCCGGCCGCAGGCGCCCGTGCATGTGCTGGTGATCCCCAAGGGCCCCTATGTGACCTTCGACCATTTCGCCGCGGCGGCCAGCGCCGCCGAGATCGCCGACTTCGTGGCCGCCGTGGCCCGGGCCGCGGCGGCGGCGGGGGTCTCGCCCGCCGAGGGGGGCGCGGGCTATCGCCTGCTGGCCAATGCCGGGCCGCATTCGCACCAGGAGGTGCCGCACATGCACGTCCACATCCTCGGCGGCCGGCCGCTGGGCCCGCTGCTGGTGCCGGCCGCGTAGACCCCCGTCGCCTCTATTTCGGGCTGCGCTTGGCGAGGATGCGTTGCAGCGTGCGGCGGTGCATGTTGAGCCGCCGCGCCGTTTCGCTCACGTTGCGGTCGCAAAGCTCGTAGACGCGCTGGATATGCTCCCAGCGCACGCGGTCGGCCGACATGGGGTTCTCGGGCGGCGGCGGCAGCTCGGACCCGCGGGCGAGCAGGGCGTTGGTGATGTCGTTGGCGTCGGCGGGCTTCGACAGATAGTCGGTCGCGCCGATCTTGACCGCGGCCACGGCGGTTGCGATCGCGCCGTAGCCCGTCAGCACGACGATGCGGCAATCGGGCCGCCGCGCGCGCAGCGCCTCGACCACATCGAGCCCGTTGCCGTCCTCGAGCCGCAGGTCCACCACCGCGAAGGCCGGTGGCCGGGCCCCGGCGATGGCGCGCCCCTCGGCCACCGAGCTCGCCGTCTCGACGGCAAAGCCGCGCTTTTCCATCGCCCGGGCCAGACGTTTCAGGAACGGCTCGTCGTCGTCCAGAAGAAGCAGCGAACGATCCTCGCCAAGTTCCGCCAGCGGCTCCTCCTGCATGCCCGTGCCTTCCTCCGCGATCCCGTGTCACTTGTGTGTAGGGCGGACGGGGGCACCGGTCAAACGCGCGGGACTGGCGGCGCCCTCACGACGCGGCGACGAAGCAGGCGACGCGGTCGGCCATCTCCTCGGCGGTGGTCTCGCGGCGGAAGACCTCGACGAAGCCGTGGCGCGGCAGCGTCAGGTAGGTGAACGTCGAATGGTCGACGAGGTAGAAGTCGTCCCTTGCCTCATGCGCGCGGTAGAACGTGCGATAGGCCCTCGACGCCGCGCGCACCTGCTCGTCGCTGCCCGTCAGGGCCACCACATCGGGGTGCAGCCAGGCGGCAAAGTCCGCAAGGCGCTCGGGCGTGTCCCGCCTCGGGTCGATCGAGATGAACACCGGCGTCACCGCGATGCCGCGCGCGGCCAGAAGCTCCACGGCCTCGACGTTGCGGGCCATGTCGAAGGGGCAGACATCAGGGCAGAAAGTGTAGCCGAAGTAGATCAGCGACGGCTTCACCAGAACCTCGGCGTCGGTGACGGTGCGGCCGGTCTGGTCGACCAGGGTGAAGGGCCCGCCGATCGCCGCGCTCCCGCCCGCCACCTGCGAGGTCCGGCAGCGGGCAAAGCGGTCGTCGCCCGGGCCGCCCGCCATGACGAAATAGAGCAGCATACCCAGCAGCGCCGCCACCAGCGCTGCCGCCGATCCGGAATAGAGCTTCATCTTCGACCTTCCCGCCATCGCACCCCGATCCTCCGGACATGGCCGCCCGGCCGGAGGCGCCGGGTGTTCGCCGCCACCGGGCACCTGATTGATTGTCGAGGGCGGCGCGACTAACAATAGGGCGAGGGGTCACTGTGACACTTGGACCCTGCCGGCCGACCCGAAGAAGGACCCCCGCGCCCGATGCTCTCGCCCGCCCTCGGCCCGAGCCGAAGCGAGACCCGCAGCGACTGGGTGCGGCTGCGAACGCTGATCCTGTTGCGCTGGGTGGCCATCGTGGGCCAGATCGTGGCGATCACGGTGGCGCATCGGGTCTACGGCCTCGATCTGCCGCTGGAGTTGTGCTATCTCGTTGTCGCGACGTCGATCCTTGCGAACCTGACCGCGCACTTCACCTTCCCCGTGAACAAGCGGCTTTCGGAGTTCGAGGCGCTGCTGACGCTGATGTTCGACATCGCCCAGCTCGCGCTGCTGCTCTATCTTACCGGCGGTCTGACCAACCCCTTCGCGCTGCTGATCCTCGTGCCGGTCACCATCTCGGCCTCGATCCTGCAGCTGCGCTCGACGCTGTTCCTTGGCCTCGTCGCCATCGGTCTGATCACGCTGCTGGCCTTCTTCCACGTTCCGCTGCGGCTTGCGGGCGGCGAGGTGCTGGCGGTGCCGCCGTTGATCGAGTTCGGCACCTGGATGGGGCTGGTCATCGGCATCGTCTTTCTCGGGATCTACTCGCGCCGCGTCGCGCTCGAGATCCGCTCGATGTCCGATGCGCTTCTGGCGACGCAGATGGCGCTGGCGCGCGAGCAGAAGCTGACCGATCTGGGCGGCGTGGTGGCGGCGGCCGCGCACGAGCTTGGAACGCCGCTGGCCACGATCAAGCTGGTGAGCGCCGAGATGGTCGAGGAGCTGGCCGACCGCCCCGACCTGCGCGAGGATGCCGAGCTGATCCGCAGCCAGGCCGACCGCTGCCGCGACATCCTGCGCTCGATGGGTCGCGCCGGAAAGGACGACCTGCTCTTGCGCAGCGCGCCGCTGGCGGCGGTGGTGCGCGAGGCGGCCGAGCCCCATGCGGCGCGCGGCAAGACGCTGCAGTTCACCGTCGCCGCGACCGGCGAGACCGACGAGGCGCGCCAGCCCGAGCTGCTGCGGGCGCCGGAAATCATCCACGGGCTGCGCAACCTCGTCCAGAACGCCGTCGATTTCGCCCGGGCCAATGTCTGGGTCGATGCCGAGTGGACCGACAGCGAGATCGTGGTGCGCATCTCCGACGACGGCGAGGGGTTCCCGCCGCAGGTTCTGGGCCGGATCGGCGACCCCTACATGCGCGTCCGCCGCTCGTCGCAGGACGCCGCGCAAAGGCCGGGGTACGAGGGGATGGGCCTTGGCCTGTTCATCGCCAAGACGCTGCTCGAGCGCTCGGGCGCCAGCCTGCGCTTCTCGAACGGCGCCGACCCCTTCCTGACCGAGGCCGAGCGCCCGCCGCGGTCGGGCGCGGTGGTCGAGGTGAGCTGGCCGCGCGCGCTCGTCAGCCCCGAGCCGGCCGACGCCCTCGGCCAGAACCGCCCCCACCCGCAGAGCTGACCGACCCCGGACCTGCGCCGCGCGCGGCCGGTCGGGCTGAACGTCCGGCCGAACGTCCGGCTGAACCTCTGGCTTAACGGCGGGTTAACCAATCTCGACGAGGCTGTGTCGCGTGGAAGCCTTGACGGCGGGGGGCGCGGCGGACCATGGCATCCAACTGGGCGCTGGCACTGGCCCTGGTGGGCACCTCGGTGGTCTCGGCCCTGATCGCGGTGATCGTGCTGCATCTTTTGCCGCCGCGGCGCCCGCGCCCGCTGGCGCTGGCCCCCGCCGGCCCGGAAGAGGCGGCGTTCCTGTTCGATGGCGAGGATCTGGTCGATGCCACCGAACCCGGGCAGGCGCTGCTCGCGGCCTCGCCGGTCGAGGGGTCGGCGCTGACGCGCCTTCACGCCTGTCTCGCCCCGCGGTTTCCCACGCTGGCTGCAGACCTCTCCGAGCTTGCCCTGCGCGGCCGGATCGAGGTTGCGGCGACGGGCGGCGAGCCGGCGATGATCCTGATCGCCGAATGGCACGACGGCCTTGCCCGGCTGACGCTGGCCCCGGCGGGGCCCGACGGGCCGCCGCTGGTTGTCGACCGGCTCAGCCAGCGCCTGATCGAGGACGAGCTGAAGGCGTTGCGCGCCATCGTCGAACAGGCGCCGCTGCTGGTCTGGAGAACATCGCCTGACGGCGCGGTCACCTGGGCCAATCGCGCCTATCTGATGCTTGCGGCCGAGCGCGATGCAAGCGCCGAGGTCCTCACCTGGCCGCTGCCGCGCCTGTTCGACGTGCCCCCCGAGGACGCCGCCGCGGGCGCCACGGGGCGCCGGCGCGTGCGCCTGGCCGCGGCGGAAGGCGGTCGGCCGCACTGGTTCGACCTGCACAGCCACGGGCTGGGCAGCGAGACGCTGCTGTTCGGCGTGCCGGCCGATGCCGTGGTGCAGGCCGAAACCGCGCTGCGCGACTTCGTGCAGACGCTGACCAAGACCTTCGCGCATCTGCCGATCGGGCTGGCCATCTTCGACCGCCGACGCGAGCTGCAGCTGTTCAACCCCGCCCTGTCCGATCTCACGACCCTGTCGCCCGAGTTCCTGTCCGCGCGGCCAAGCCTTGCGGCCTTTCTCGACCGGCTGCGCGCCAAGCGGATGATCCCCGAACCGCGCGACTACAAGAGCTGGCGCGACCGCATCAGCGCGCTCGAGACGGCCGCGGCCTCGGGCCTGCACGAGGAGACCTGGACGCTTCCCTCGGGCCAGACCTGGCGCGTGACGGGCCGGCCCCATCCCGACGGCGCGGTAGCCTTCCTGATCGAGGATATCTCGGCCGAAATCACGCTGACCCGGCGGTTCCGCGCCGAGCTCGAGGTCGGGCAGGCCGTGGTCGACAGCCTCGACGAGGCGATCGCGGTGTTCTCGCCGGCGGGGATTCTCGTGATGTCGAACGACGCCTATGCCCGCCTGTGGGGGGTGGACCCCTCGCGCTCGCTGGCGCAGATCGGGATCGTCGATGCGATGCGGTTCTGGCAGTCGCGCTCGCTGCCCGCCCCGATCTGGAGCGAGGCGCGCGAGTTCGTCGCCACGCGCGGCGCGCGCAGCGCGCAGACCGGCGCCGCGCGTCTGACCGACGGCCGGCTGATCGACTGCCGCCTGGCCGCCCTGCCGGGCGGCGCCACGCTGATCGGCTTCCGCATCGTGGAGGCGCCCGCCACCGAAGGCGAGGCCGCGCCCGACACCCGCCCCAGCCTGCGCGTCAGCGCCTGAGGCCGGGCGGACCTGCCGGGCAGGTTGGGGGCCGCCGGCCGCCGGCCGGCCCCGGGGCGCGGGCCTGGGCGCGGCGGCGGCGGTGGCAGGCATCGCATCGCCCTCACCCTGCGGATGCGGCGCCACCTTGCGCAGCGGGGCGCGCGGCGCCACACTCGGCCCATGAACGCCGCCGCGCCGCGCCCGTCCGAGACCGCCCGCGCCGACCGGGTGGAGCTGATCCTTCGCTCGCCTGCGGCGACTGAGGCGCTGGCCTGCTGGCTGGCGCCCCGGCTCGCGGCCGGGGACTGGCTGCTTCTGGAGGGTCCGCTGGGCGCCGGCAAGACGGCCCTTGCCCGGGCGCTGGTGGGTGCCCGCCTCGCCGCCGCGGGCGCCCCGGCCGAGGAGGTGCCGAGCCCCAGCTTCACCCTGGTGCAGACCTATGCCGCCGGGGGGCTGGAGATCCGCCATGCCGACCTCTACCGCCTGGGCGGCCCTTCCGATGTGGCCGAGCTTGGCCTCGACGAGGGCGCGGAGGCGGCGCTGACGCTGGTCGAGTGGCCCGACCGCCTGGGCCCGCTGGCGCCTGCCCGGGCGCTGCGCCTGACGCTGGCCCCCGACCCCGCCTGCGACGCGCGGCGCAGGGCCGACGTTGAGGCCCGCGATCCCCGCCATGCCCCGCTGCTGGCCGCCCTGGCCGCGGCCGCGGCCGCCGAGGGCTGGGCCGGATGAGCCGCGCCGGGGCTGCCCGCGCCTTTCTGGCGGCTGCCGGCTGGGGCGCCGCGGGCCGCCGGGCGCTGGCGGGGGATGCCTCGCCGCGCCGCTACGAACGGCTGACCGATGCCGCGGGGCGCAGCGCCGTTCTGATGGATGCCGACCCCGCCTCGGGCGAGGACGTCCGCCCCTTTCTCGCCATCGCGCGGCACCTCGCCGCGCTCGGCCTCTCGGCGCCCCGGGTGCTGGCCGAGGATGCGGCGGCGGGGTTCCTGCTGCTCGAGGATCTGGGCGACGACCTCTTCGCCCGCCTCGCCGCGCGCGCGCCCGGGCGCGAGGGCGAGCTCTACGCCGCGGCCATCGACGTCCTGGCGGTGCTGCACCGGCACCCGCCCCCGCCGGGGCTGGCCGCCTACGATCCCGCGACGATGGGCGATCTCGCGGGGCTGGCGGTGGCATGGTATGCGGTCGGGGCGCGCGGGGCTGCCCCGGGCAGTGCCGAGGCCGGGCGGGCCGCGCTGGCCGACTGCGTCACGGCTACCCTCAAGGCGCTGGCGCCCGAAGCGCCGGTCCTTGTGCTGCGCGACTACCATGCCGAGAACCTGCTGTGGCTGCCCGACCGGCAGGGCCCCGCCCGGGTCGGGCTACTCGACTTCCAGGATGCCCGGGCAGGGCATCCGGCCTACGATCTCGTCTCGCTTGTCGAGGACGCGCGCCGCGACGTCCCCGCGGCGCTGGCCGCGGACCTGCGTGCCCGCTACGCCGCGGCCACCGGGCAGGACGCAACGCCCTTCGCCGCCGCCTGCGCCGCTTTGGCCGCGCAGCGGAACCTGCGCATCCTGGGTGTCTTTGCCCGGCTGTCGATGCACTTCGGCAAGCCCGGCTATGTCGGGCTGATCCCGCGGGTCTGGCGGCACCTCGCGGCCGACCTCGCCCATCCCGCGCTGGCGCCGCTGGCCGCGCTGGTCCGGCGCCTCCTGCCCGAACCCGACCCCGCCGCCCTGGCGCGGATCGTCGCGCGATGCGGCAGCCTCCCCGCGCGCTGATGGTCTTCGCCGCGGGTCTTGGCACGCGGATGGGGGCGCTGGTCGCCGACCGGCCGAAGCCCATGATCCCGGTGGCAGGCCGGGCGCTGATTGACCATGCGCTGGCGCTGGCCGACGGGGCGGGGGTGACGCGCACGGTCGTGAACACCCACTACCGCGCCGCGGCGCTGGCCGCGCATCTGGCCGGGCGGCGCGATGTGGCCCTGTCGCACGAGCCCGAGCTGCTCGAGACCGGCGGCGGCCTGAAGGCGGCGCTGCCGCTGCTCGGCCCCGGGCCGGTGCTGACGCTGAACAGCGATACGGTGTGGACCGGGCCGAACCCGCTTGCCGCGCTTGCGGGGGCGTGGGTCGGCAGCGACGCCGCCGCGCTGCTGATGCTGGTGCCGGCAGCGCGGGCGACGGGCCATGCCGGGCGCGGCGACTTCGCGCTGGGGCCCGACGGGCGGATCGCGCGCGGCGGGCCGTTCGTCTATGCCGGGGCGCAGGCGATCGAGGCCGCCGCGGTCGCCGCGCATCCCGGCCGCGCGTTCTCGCTGAACGCGGTCTGGGACGGGCTGATCGCGGCGGGGCGGGCCTGCGGCATCGTCCATCCGGGCGGCTGGTGCGACGTGGGCCGGCCCGAGGGCATCGCGCTGGCCGAGGCGCTTCTGCGGCAGGCGGGCGATGGCTGAGCCGCGGCATGTCTATGCGCTGCCGCCTGGGGTCGACTTTCCGCGGGCGTTCGCCGAGGGCCTTCTGGCCCGGCACGGCGCCGGAGCGCCCGAGGCGCTGGCGCGGGTGCAGGTGCTGCTGAACTCGGGGCGGATGCGGCGGGCGGTGCAGGCGGCGCTGGCCGGGGGCCCACCGCGGCTTCTGCCGCGGCTGGGGCTGGTGGCCGACCTCGGCGCCAGCCTGCCGGTGCCGGGCCTGCCGCCGGCGGTGCCGAGGCTGCGGCGGCTCCTCGAGCTTGCCCGGCTGGTTCAGGCGCTGCTGAACCGTGCGCCCGACCTCGCCCCGCCTGCGGCAGTGTTCGACCTTGCCGAAAGCCTCGCGCGGCTTCTGGACGAGCTGCAGGGCGAGGGCATCGCGCCATCGGCGCTGGCCGGCCTCGATGTCGGCGCCCATGCCGAGCACTGGCAGCGCACGCAGGCCTTCCTTGCGATCCTCGCCGAGTATCTCGACGCCGCCGCGGGCGACGCGCCCGACCCCGAGGGGCGGCAGGCCCGGGCGGTGGCCTGGCTCGAGGCCGCCTGGCAGGCCCAGCCCCCGGCCCATCCGGTGATCGTCGCAGGCTCGACCGGATCGCGCGGGGCGACGGCGCGGCTGATGGCGGCGGTCGCGCGGCTGCCGGCGGGGGCGGTGGTGCTGCCCGGCTTCGACTTCGACATGCCGCCCGAGGCATGGGCCGCGCTGGACGACGCAGCGACCGCCGAGGACCATCCGCAATACCGCCACCTGCGGCTGCTGCGGTCGCTGGACATGACGCCGGCCGAGGTGCGCCCCTGGGCCGACGCGCCCGCCCCGAACCCCGCGCGGAACCGGCTGATCTCGCTGGCGCTGCGGCCGGCGCCGGTGACCGACGTCTGGCGCGCCGAGGGGCCCGCGCTGGCCGACCTCGCCGGCGCGACCGCGGGCATCACGCTGATCGAGGCGCCCGGCCCGCGCGCCGAGGCGCTGGCGCTGGCGCTGCGGCTGCGCGCAGCGGTGGAGGACGGGGTGACGGCGGCGCTGATCACCCCCGACCGGATGCTGACGAGGCAGGTGACCGCCGCGCTCGACCGCTGGGGCATCCGCCCCGACGACAGCGCGGGCCAGCCGCTGGCGCTGTCGCCGCCGGGGCGGTTCCTGCGGCAGGTGGCGGCGCTGTTCGGCCGGCCGCTGACGGCCGAGGCGCTGCTGGCCATCCTGAAGCATCCGCTTGCCCATTCGGGCGCGGGGCGGGGGCCGCATCTGCGACTGACCCGCGACCTCGAGCTCGACCTGCGCCGGCATGGGCCGGCCTTTCCCGCCGGGGCCGACCTGCTCGCCTGGGCCGGCAGGGGCGAGGGGCGCGCCGCCTGGGCCGGCTGGCTGGCCGACGCGCTCGCCGGGGTCGAGCAGGCCGCCGCCCGGCCGCTGGCGGTCGCGGTCGCGCGGCATCTGCGGCTGGCCGAGGCCCTCGCCGCGGGAGCGGTAGCCACGGGTGCCGGCGCGCTGTGGGACGAGGCCGCCGGGGCGGTGGCGCGGCGGGCGATGGCGGCGCTCGCGGCCGAGGCGGAGGGCGGCGGAGAGGTGACGCCCGCCGCCTATGGCGCGCTGATCGAGACGCATTTCGCCGATCACGAGGTGCGCGACCCGGTGCAGGGCGATCCGCGCGTGGCGATCCGCGGCACGATCGAGGCGCGGGTGCAGGGCGCGGGGCTGGTGCTGCTGGCGGGGCTGAACGAGGGCAGCTGGCCGGCCGCGCCCGCGCCCGACCCCTGGCTGTCGCGCCCGATGCGGCGGGCGGCCGGCCTTCTGCTGCCCGAACGGCAGATCGGCCTGGCCGCGCACGACTTCCAGCAGGCCGCCGCCGCCCCCGAGATCGTGCTGTCGCGTGCCCTGCGCGATGCCGAGGCCGAGACGGTGCCCGCGCGCTGGCTGAACCGGCTGACGACACTGCTGGCCGGGCTCGAGCCCGAGGGGCGCGCGGCGCTGGAGGCGATGCGGGCCCGCGGCGCGCGCTGGCTGGCGCTGGCCCGGGCGGTCGAGACGCCGGAGGCCGCGCTGCCCCGCGCCCCGCGCCCCGCGCCCCGCCCGCCCGGCGCGGCGCGGCCGCGCGCGCTGTGGGTGACCGACATCCAGCGGCTGATCCGCGACCCCTTCGCCGTCTATGCGCGGCACATCCTGCGGCTCAACCCGCTCGACCCGCTGCGGCCCGGCCCCGATGCCGCCCTGCGCGGCGAGGCGCTGCACGAGGTGATGGCGGCCTTCCTGCGCGAGGCCCCGCCGGGCGAAAGCCCGGAGGCCGCGGCCGTCCGGCTGATGGCCACCGCCGAGCGGGTGCTGGCCGAAAGGGTGCCCTGGCCCGCGGCCCGACGGCTGTGGCGCGCGGGGCTCGCCCGCATTGCCCCGCTGCTTGCGGCGCGCGAGGCGGCGCGGCCGCGGATCATGAGCCTGACCGAGGTGAGCGGCGCGGCGCGGATCGCCGCGCTCGACTTCACGCTGAAGGCCCGGGCCGACCGGATCGACGAATTGCCCGACGGGCGGCTGCATGTGCTCGACTACAAGTCGGGCAAGATCCCGACGGGGCCCGAGCAGGATCATTTCGACAAGCAGTTGCGGCTTGAGGCCGCGATCGCCGAGGCAGGCGGCTTCGCCGCCTTCGGCCCGCGCGAGGTGGCCAGGGTCACCTATGTCGGTCTCGGTCGCGGAGCGCGCGAGGTTTCGGCCGACCTCGCTCCGGGCGAGGTGGCCGAGGTCTGGCGCGGGCTGGCCGCGCTGATCGCCGTCTACGACGACCCGGCCCAAGGCTATCCTGCCCGCCGCGCCGTCGAAAAGACACGCTGGCAGGGCGACTACGACCACCTGTCGCGCTTCGGCGAATGGGGGCCGACCGATCCGCCCGAACCGGAGGATGTGGGGTGAGCGACGCGCGCGATGCGGCCAGCCTGCGGCAGGTTCAGGCCTCCGATCCCGGCGCCTCGGTCTGGCTGTCGGCCAACGCCGGGTCGGGCAAGACCAAGGTGCTGACCGACCGGGTGGCGCGCCTTCTGCTGGCCGGCACGCCGCCGCACCGCATCCTGTGCCTGACCTACACCAAGGCCGCCGCGGGCGAGATGCAGAACCGGCTGTTCGGGCTGCTCGGCCGCTGGGCGATGGCCCCCGACGCCGCGCTGGCCGCCGATCTGGCCGCGCTGGGCGAGGCCGGGGCCGCCGCGCCCGGGCGGCTGCGCGCGGCGCGGCGGCTGTTCGCCCAGGCGGTCGAGACGCCGGGGGGCCTGAAGATCCAGACCATCCATGCCTTTGCTGCGGCGCTGTTGCGGCGCTTCCCGCTCGAGGCCGGGGTCAGCCCGGGCTTCGCCGAGCTTGACGACCGCGCCGCGCGGCTGATGCGGGCCGACCTGCTGGAGGCGCTCGCGCGCGAGGACCCCGGTGCGCTCGACGCGCTCGAGGCGCTGGCCGGCGCGGGGGATGTCGAGCCGCTGCTGACCGCGCTCGCCGCCCGCCGCACCGACTTTGCCCGGCCGCTGAGCCCCGAGGCGGCGCGAGAGCTGTTCGGACTTGCGGCGGGCTTCGACGCCGCCGCCCTGCTGGCCGAGGTGTTCCTGGGCGGCGAGGCCGCGTTGCTGGCCGACCTTTGCCCCGTGCTGGCCGAGGGCAGCATTCGAGACGGCGAGGCGGCCGCAAAGCTGGCCGGCGTGCTGCCCGATCCGGCTTCGCGCGAGGGGCTGGAGGTGCTCGAGGGCGTCTTGCTGTTCGGTGCCTCGGCGAAGGCGCCCTTCGCCGCCAAGCTCGGCGCCTTTCCCACCAGAGACACCCGCGGCCGGCTCGGCGGGCTGGCCGAGCCTCTGGAAGCGCTGATGCGGCGGGTCGAGGCCGCCCGGCCGCGCCGGCTGGCGCTGGCTGCGGCCGAGCGCACGGCCGAGCTGCACCGTTTCGCCGGCGCCTTCCTGCCGCGCTATGCCGCGGCCAAGGCGGCGCTGGGGCGGCTCGACTTCGACGATCTCATCCTGGCGGCCGGCCGGCTGCTGGCCGACCCCGGGCGCGCGGCCTGGGTGCTGTGGCGGCTCGACGGCGGGATCGACCACATCCTGGTGGACGAGGCGCAGGACACGAGCCCCGCGCAATGGGCGCTGGTCGAAAGCCTGACGGCCGAGATGACCGCGGGCGAGGGCGCGCGCGGCCCCGGGCGCACCCTGTTCGTGGTGGGCGACAAGAAACAGTCGATCTATTCCTTCCAGGGCGCCGACCTTGCCGCCTTCGATGCGACCGAGGCGCGGTTCGCCGCCCGGCTGCGCGCCGCGCCGGTGCCCATGCTGCGGCTGGTGCTCGAGCACTCCTTCCGCTCCTCGCCGGCGATCCTGCGCGTCGTGGACCTGACCTTCGACGAACGCCGCGGCGCGGGCCTGGGCGGCGAGGTGAAGCACCTCGCCTTCCGCGAGGCCATGCCGGGGCGGGTGGACCTCTGGCCGGTCCGGGCGCCGCCCGAAAAGCCCGCGCCCGGGCGGTGGTTCGAGCCCGTGGACATGGTGCCCGAGGACGCGGCCACGGTCGTGCTGGCCCGCACCCTCGCCGCCGCGATCCGCCGGCTGATCGAGGCAGGCACCGCCATTCCCACGCCCCAGGGGGCGCGGGCGCTGACGCCCGGCGACATCCTGATCCTGGTGCGGCGCCGCTCGGAGCTGTTCGCGGAGCTGATCCGCGCCTGCAAGGCCGAGGGTCTGGCCGTGGCGGGGGCCGACCGGCTGAAGGTGGGGGCGGAACTGGCGGTGAAGGATCTCGCCGCGCTGCTGTCGTTCCTCGCCACGCCCGAGGACGACCTGTCGCTCGCGGCCGCCCTGCGCTCGCCGCTGCTCGGCTGGTCCGAGCGCGAGCTCTACGCGCTGGCCCGGCCGCGCCCGGGCTATCTGTGGGAGGCGCTGCGCGGGCAGGCGGCGGCGCACCCCGCGACGCTCGCCCTCCTGACCGACCTGCGCGACGCGGCCGATTTCCTGCGCCCCTACGACCTGATCGAACGGGCGCTGACGCGCCACGACGGGCGGCGGCGGCTGCTGGCGCGGCTGGGCCCCGAGGCCGAGGACGGCATCGACGCCTTCCTCGCCCAGGCGCTGGCCTACGAGCGCAGCGAGGTGCCCAGCCTCACCGGGTTCCTGGGCTGGATGGAGACCGACGACCTCGAGGTCAAGCGCCAGCTCGACGCCGCCGGAGACCGCATCCGGGTCATGACGGTGCACGGCGCCAAGGGCCTCGAGGCGCCGGTGGTCATCCTGCCCGACACCGCCGACCACCGGCCGCCGAACCGCGACCTCGTTCTTCCCGGCCCCGACGGCACGCCGCTTGTGCGCGCCGCGGCCGAGGGGCGCCCGCCGCTGCTGGCCGCGGCCGCCGAGGCCGAGGCGGCGCGGGCGGCGGCCGAGGCACTGCGGCTTCTCTATGTCGCCATGACGCGGGCGCAAAGCTGGCTGATCGTCGCCGCGGCGGGCGAGGTCCGGGCGGCAGACGGCTGGTATCGGCGGATCGAGGCCGGCGTCGAGGCGGCGGGGGCGGTGGCGATCGACACCCCCCTCGGCCCCGGCCGTCGCCACGCCCACGGCGCGTGGCCCGCGGCCGCGCCGCCCCCCGCCGCCGCGGCGACGGCGGGCTTCGCGCCGCTGCCGGCCTGGGCGCGCACACCTCCCGCCCCGCCGGTGGCCGCGGCGCCGCCGCTGTCGCCCTCGGACCTCGGCGGCGCCAAGGCCCTGCCGGGCGAGGGGCTGCCCGAAGAGGCGGCGCGGCGCCGCGGGACCGCCCTGCACCGGCTGCTGGAACATCTGCCGCTCTGGCCGCCCGAGACCCGCGCCGCCCGCGCCGCCGACCTCTTCGCCGGGGCCGAGGACGCGCCCGACCCGGCCGATCTGCCCGGGCTTCTGGCCGAGGCTGCGCGGGTGCTCGACGCACCCGCGCTCGCCCCCCTGTTCGCCCCGGATGCGCTGGCCGAGGTCGTCATCAGCGCCGCGCTGCCCGAGCTGGACGGGCGGCGCATCCTGGGCCAGATCGACCGGCTTCTGGTCGGCCCGGATCGGGTGCTGGCGGTGGACTACAAGTCGAACGCGCTGGTTCCTGCCCGGCCGGAAGCGGTGCCCGAGGGGCTCTTGCGGCAGATGGGTGCCTATGCCGCGGCGCTCGCGCACATCTATCCCGGCCGCAGGGTGGAGACCGCGCTGCTGTGGACGCGCACCGCCGGCCTGATGCCGCTGCCCGCGGCGCTCGTCCGGGCCGCCCTGCGCCGGGCCGCGCTTGACGCGGCCGGAGGCCGTCCATAGGTTCACCGCGATCCGGTCACCCGAGGAGAGGCCCCATGGCTACCGTTGCCGTCACCGACGCGACCTTCGATGCCGAGGTCAGGAACTCGCCCATCCCCGTCGTCGTGGACTTCTGGGCCGAATGGTGCGGACCCTGCCGCCAGATCGGTCCCGCGCTCGAGGAGCTGTCCGAGCACTATGCGGGCCGGGTGAAGATTGCCAAGGTGAACGTGGACGACAACCCCAACACGCCCGCGATGCTGGGGGTGCGCGGCATTCCGGCGCTGTTCCTGTTCAAGGACGGCAAGGTCGTCTCGAACAAGGTCGGCGCCGCCCCCAAAGCCAGCCTGCAAAGCTGGATCGACGGCGCGGTCTAGCCGCGCGGGGGGGCGGGGCGATGGCCGGGGGGCCGGGCTGGCACGGCACCACGATCCTGGCCGTGCGACGGGGCGGCGAGGTGGTGGTGGCCGGCGACGGGCAGGTCTCGCTCGGCGCCACGGTCATCAAGGGCACGGCGCGCAAGGTGCGACGGCTGGCCCCCGGCGGGGTCGAGGTGGTGGCGGGCTTCGCGGGCTCGACCGCCGACGCCTTCACCCTGCTCGAGCGGCTGGAGAAAAAGCTCGAGGCCGCGCCGGGCCAGCTGCAGCGCGCCTGCGTCGAGCTTGCGAAGGACTGGCGCACCGACCGCTTCCTGCAGAAGCTCGAGGCGATGCTGATCGTCACCGATGGCGCCGAGATCTATGTCGTCACCGGGGCGGGCGACGTGCTGGCGCCCGAGCACGACGCGGCCGCCATCGGCTCGGGGGGCATGTTCGCGCTTGCCGCCGCGCGGGGGCTGATGGAAAGCGATCTGTCCGCCGAGGCCATCGCCCGCAGGGCGATGGCGATCGCGGCCGACATCTGCGTCTACACCAACGGCACCCTGACGCTGGAGCGGATCGCGCGATGACCGGCCTGACCCCGCGCGAGATCGTCAGCGAGCTCGACCGCTACATCATCGGCCAGCGCGACGCCAAGCGCGCGGTCGCGGTGGCGCTGCGCAACCGCTGGCGGCGCCGGCAGCTTGCCCCGGACCTGCGCGACGAGGTCTATCCCAAGAACATCCTGATGATCGGCCCGACCGGCGTGGGCAAGACGGAGATCTCGCGGCGCCTGGCGAAACTCGCCCGCGCGCCGTTCCTCAAGGTCGAGGCGACGAAGTTCACCGAGGTGGGCTATGTCGGCCGCGACGTCGATTCGATCATCCGCGATCTGGTCGATGCCGCGATGGGCGACACCCGCGCCCGGATGCGCGAGGAGGTGCGGCCGCGGGCCGAGAAGGCCGCCGAGGACCGGGTGATCGAGGCTCTGGCAGGCCGCGACGCGCGCGAGGCGACGCGCGAGATGTTCCGCGGCCGTCTGCGCCGCGGCGAGCTCGACGACACCGTGATCGAGGTGGAGCTTCAGCCCTCGGCCCCCGCCCTGCCCATGATGTCGCTGGGCGCGCCGGGGATGGAGCAGCAGATGCAGGGCCTGCAGGAGATGCTGGCCCGAGCCTTCGGCGGGCGCGCCACGCGCAAGCGGATGACGGTGGCCGAAAGCCACGACCTTCTGGTGGCCGAGGAGGCCGACAAGCTGCTCGACGACGACGCGGTGAAGGCGGCGGCGCTCGCGGCGGTGCAGGAGAACGGCATCGTGTTCCTCGACGAGATCGACAAGGTCTGCGCCCGGGCCGAGACCCGGGGCGCCGATGTCAGCCGCGAGGGCGTGCAGCGCGACCTTCTGCCGCTGATCGAAGGCACGACGGTCTCGACCAAATACGGCCCCGTGCGGACCGACCATATCCTGTTCATCGCCTCGGGCGCCTTCCACATCGCCAAGCCGTCCGACCTGCTGCCCGAGCTGCAGGGCCGCCTGCCGATCCGGGTGGAGTTGCAGCCGCTGACCGAGGCCGATTTCGTCCGCATCCTGACCGAGACCGACAACGCGCTGACGCGCCAGTATGCCGCGCTGATGGCGACCGAGGGTGTGACCGTCGCCTTCACCGAGGACGGGATCGCGGCGCTGGCCCGGATCGCCGCCGAGGTGAACCGCAGCGTCGAGAACATCGGCGCGCGACGGCTGTATACGGTGATGGAACGGGTGTTCGAGGACCTGTCCTTCACCGCGCCCGACCGCGGCGGCGAGGCGGTGACGGTGGACGCCGCCTTCGTCGAGGCGAACCTCGGCCCGCTTGCCCGCTCGTCGGACCTGAGCCGCTACGTTCTTTGAAGACGAACGGCCCGGCCCCGGGCGCGATACGCCGCGGCACGGCTAGCGCAGCCGCCGCAGCGTGACATAAAAGGCCCCGGCCCCGCCATGGCGCAGATGCGCCTCGGTCACCTGGACGACGGCGGCGGCCAGCGGCGGGCGCGTCAGCCATTCGGGCACATGGCGGCGCAGCGCGCCCGCCCGCTCGGGCACCGGACCGCCGCTGTCGGCCGCCCGCCCCTTGCCGGTGATCACCAGCACAAGGCGGCGACCCTGGGCCTGCTGGCCCAGCACGAAGCGGGTCAGCGCCGGCTGCGCCTCGGCCAGCGTCAGGCCGTGCAGGTCGATCCGGGCCTCCGGTGCCGCCGTGCCGCGCGCGAGGCGCGCGCGCGTGCGCCGGTCGAGCGTCAGGGCGGCGGGCCCCGGGGGCGAACGATCCGGCGCAAGATCGATCCGCGTTGCCGGGGGTGGAAGCGCCGCCTCGCCCAGGCTGAACGAGGGGAGCGGCGGGGGGGCGGTGGGCGGCGCGAGAGGCCCGGCCGCTGCGGGCGGGCCGGGGAGCGGCGGACGCACGGGCGGCGCGCGGTCGTGCATCGGCCGCACCGTCTCGGCAAGGCGCTGCCAGAGTGCAAGGTCCTCCGGGTCAAGCCCCCTGCGCCGCCGGCCCATCGCATCCGCCCCGGTGTCAGATCGGCGCCGGTCGGCCCGGCCCTTCCGGGCGCGCGACGGGCGTCATTCCCCGGTCGCGGTGAGTTGCCAGTTCGGATCCTCCGAGCCCATGCGCCGCGCGAAGGTCCAGACGTCGCGCTGGCGCTTGATCTCGTTCGGGTCGCCCTCGACGATCTTCCCGGTCCGGTCGCGTACCACCGACGTCAGCTCGCCCACGAAGCGCACGGTGATCTCGCCGATCCCGGTCGCGCGGTCGAACTCGGCATCGACCAGCGTCACCTCGCGCACGCCGACGAAGGTGGACTGGACCGTCAGCCCCTCGCGCTCGCGCATCTCCACGACCTCGACAAACCTTTCGTAGACGTCGCGCGCCAGAAACGGCACGACGGGGTCGAGATCACCCTTCTCGAAGGCCATGACGATCATCTCGTAGGCCTGCCGCGCCCCCTTGAGGAAGTCGCCGACGTGGAAGTCGGGCTCGGCCTTTTTCATCGCCGCAAGCGCCTTGGCGGCCTTGCTGCCCTCCTTGACATGGTCGGTGATGTCAGCGTCGATCCCGCCCTCGATCACCTCGAAATCGCGGCGCAGGCGCGGACGGTCGCCGTCGGCCGCAGGCGGCAGCGGCGGCTTCTCGAACCCCTCGCGGGTGCCCAGAACGCTTCTGAGGCGCAGGATCAGAAAGATCGCCACGCCGGCGAGGACCAGAAGCTGAATGACGGCCGAACTCATCTGCACCTCGGGTGGTCTGGGCTTGGCGGAGCGACGACTTCACCCCTATGTAAGGCAGGCATCCGGGCAAGTCCACCGCAGCGCCCGGAGCCGGAGGTGGCGGGATGTGGCTTTTCCTGGTGTTCCTTGCCGTCCCGCTGGTCGAGATCGCGCTGTTCATCACCGTGGGCGGCTGGCTGACGCTGTGGCCGACGCTGGCCATCGTGGTGGTGACGGGCGCGTTCGGGGCAGCGCTGATCCGTCGGCAGGGTCTGCGGACGCTGGACGAGTTGCGCCGCGCCATGGACCGGCTCGACGACCCGCTGACGCCGCTAGCGCATGGGGTGATGATCCTGCTTGCGGGCGCGCTGCTGCTGACGCCGGGCTTCTTCACCGATGCGGTCGGGCTCGCGCTCTTGATCCCGCAGGTCCGTGGCGCGCTTCTGCAGCGGCTGGCCGCCGGGGTGCGGGCCCGCGCCATGGCGGCGCGCCGGGATGCGGCCTTCCGGTTCGATCACGGCGAAGTGATCGAAGGCGCGTGCAGCCCGCCCTCCGAGCCCCCGCCGCCCCCGCATCCGCCGCCAGTTCGCGCCCGGCATTGAGGCCGGGCAGGGGCTCTGCTAGAGACCGGGCGTCAACGCAGGAGTGAAACGGACATGGCCGACAACGGAAGCACGCCCCAGCCGCCGCAGGCTGCCCCCCAGGTCCGGATGCAGGTTCTGGCCCAGTTCGTCCGCGACCTGTCGTTCGAGAACCTCGTGGCCCAGAAAGGGCTTCAGGGCGGCGAGGTTCAGCCCGACATCCAGGTGCAGGTCGCACTCGACGCCAAGAAGCGGCCGACGGACAACCAGTTCGAGGTCTCGATCAAGTTCACCGTTACCTCGACGAACCGGACGACCTCGGACAAGCTGTTCCTGGTCGAACTGGACTATGCCGGGGTGTTCCTGATCGAGGGCGTGCCGGTCGAGCAGATGCACCCCTTCCTGATGATCGAGTGCCCGCGGCTGCTGTTCCCCTTCGCGCGGCGCATCATCAGCGACGTCACGCGCGATGGCGGTTTCCCGCCGCTCAACCTCGATGTGGTCGATTTCCTTGCGATCTACCGCCAGGAGCTTGCGCGCCGGGCGGCCCAGCAGGGCGGCAAGCCGCTGGCGTCCTGAGGCGCTAGACGGTCTTGGGCCAAAGGGTTTGCGGCCCGAGGGCGGCAACCATCCGGGCGTGGGCCGCCGCCTCTTCGGGGGTGATGCGGGGGGGCAGCGGCCGCGGGCGAAGGCGCGGCGCCCGCCCTGCCCCGGCCTCCTCGACCCGCCGCGAGACCGACGCCAGGGCAAGGTCGGGCTGCCGGCCCCCGACGAGTTCCAGATACACCTCCGCCAGAAGCTCGCTGTCGAGCAGCGCGCCGTGTTTCGCGCGACCCGAGATGTCAACGCCGAAACGTCGGCAGAGCGCATCCAGCGAGGCCGGCGCCCCGGGAAAGCGCTGGCGTGCGAGGGCGAGCGTATCGACCGCCCGCGCCGCGGGCAGCGGCGGCAGGCGCAGCCGCGCGAGCTCGGCGTTCAGGAAGCGCAGGTCGAACGCCGCGTTGTGGATGACAAGCCGCGCGTCGCCGAGGAACTGCAGGAACTCGACCGCCACCGCCCGGAAGGGCGGCTTGTCGCGCAGAAACGCGTCGCCCAGCCCGTGAACCGCGAAGGCCTCGGCGGGCATCGGGCGCTCGGGGTTGATGTAGCGGTGAAAGGCCGCGCCGGTGGGGACGTGGTTGAGAAGTTCCAGCGCCCCGATCTCGACGATCCGGTGCCCCTCGGCGGGGTCGATGCCCGTGGTCTCGGTGTCCAGCACGATCTCACGCATGCCGCTCCTCCGCCGCGATCCGTTCAAGAATGTCCCGCACCCGCGCCCGCGCCGCCTCGGGCGTCGTCGTCTCGATGACATGGGTCGCGCGGCGGCGCTTCTCGGCATCGGGCATCTGGCGCGCGAGAATGGCATCGAGCTGCGCGGGCGTCATCCCCGGCCGGGCCAGCACGCGGGCGCGCTGCACCTCGGCCGGGGCGGTGACGACAACGGTCGCATCGACGCCCGTCTCGCCGCCGGTCTCGAACAAAAGCGGGATGTCCAGCACCACGACCGGGGCGCCGCGGGCCGCCGCATCGGCAACAAAGGCCGCGCGGTCGGCCGCCACCAGCGGGTGAACCGCGGCCTCGAGCCGCAGCAGAAGCCCGGGGTCGGCCGCCAGCGCCGCCTTGAGCCGGCCACGGTCTACGGCCCCCTGCACCACGGCGTCGCGGCAGAGCGCCGCCACCCGGGGCACCGCCGCCCCGCCCGGCGCATAGAGGCGGTGCACGGCAGCATCGGCGTCCCAGACCGGCACGCCCGCCTCGGCGAACATTGCCGCGGTGGTGGACTTGCCCATGCCGATCGAGCCGGTGAGGCCCAGGACGTAAGGCCGCCGCATCAGCCCAGGAGCGCGCCGAGCACCGCGGCGCGCGCCGCCTCGTCCACCACCGGCCGCACGCCGAACCAGCGTTCGAACCCCGGGGCGCCCTGGTGCAGCAGCATGCCGAGGCCGTCCACCGTGGTGCAGCCGATGGCCTCGGCCGCCTCGAGCAGGCCGGTGCGGACCGGATTGTAGACGATATCGCAGACCAGCGCGCGCGGCGACAGCGTGTCGAGCGCGACGCGGAACTCGGGTTTGCCGACCATCCCGAGCGCGGTGGTGTTCACCACGGTCAGTGCGCCTTCCAGCATCTGCGCGGTCTGCACCCAGTCGTAGACCACGATCTTCGATCCGAACTCGGATCTGAGCGCCTCGGCCCTCGACCGGGTGCGGTTGGCGACGCGGATCTCTGGGGCGCCGGCCTCGATCAGCGCGACGATCACCGCACGCGCTGCGCCGCCGGCGCCGAACACGGCTGCCGGCCCTGCGGGGGCAAACCACTGCGGGGCCTGCTGCTCGATGTTGGCGAGAAAGCCGTATCCGTCCGTGTTGTCGGCATGGATCTTCCCGTCCTTGCGGAAGATCAGCGTGTTCGCCGCCCCGATCAGCGCCGCGCGGTCGGTGACCACATCGGCGATCTGAAGCACCGCCTCCTTGTGCGGGATCGTGACGTTGACGCCGACGAAGCCGGCCTTGGGCAGCACGGCAAGAACCTCGCGCAGATCGGCCTGGGCCACCAGCAGCGGCACATAATGCCCGCGGATGCCGTAGCTGCGCAACCAGTGACTGTGCAACAGCGGCGACCGGCTGTGCGAGATCGGCCAGCCGATCACGCCGGCCAGGGGAACCCCGGGGTCTGTCATGCCGGCAACTCTCCCCGGGCAACAAGAACGTCGAGCAGCGGCAGCAACGGGAGCCCGAGGATCGTGAAATGGTCCCCCTCGACCCGCGAGAACAGCCGCACGCCCGCGCCCTCGATCCTGTAGCCGCCCACGCTCTGCTCCAGCCCGGAGGCTTCGGCCAGATACGCCTCAAGCCAGGCGTCCGAGAAGGATCGCATGGTCAGGCGTGCCTCCCCCACATGACGCCAGACGGGTTGCCCGGCATGGTATAGCACGGCGGCGGACCACAGGCGGTGGGTCCGCCCGCGAAGACGGATCAACTGTGTTCTGGCTGCATCAACGTCCGCCGGCTTTCCGAAGATCTCGCCATCGAGGTCGAGCACCTGATCGCAACCGAGCACCAAGGCATCGGGCGCCCGGGCCGATCCGCGCTGCGCCTTCATCTCGGCCAGCGTGTCGGCAACGTCGCGCGGATGCGCGCCTTCGGCCTCGAGTCCGCCGCGAACCGCCGCCTCGTCCAGACGCACGGGCGCCACGTCGAACGCAAGGCCCGCGCGCCGCAAAAGCTCGGCCCGGACGGCCGAGGCCGAGGCAAGCACAAGGCGGGTGCGAGGGCGGGAGAAGTCTGTTGGCAAGATGTCGGATCCTCTGCGGCGGGGTGCGCGACGGCCCGCGGCGCGGCGAGAGTTGGCGCAAGCCTCCGGGTGAAGTCAATTGCTCCGCGGCCGCTTCTCCCGCGATTTTCCACGCCCGTCCCGGGGCTGTGAACGAACGGCGCATTCCCCCCCTTGTTCGCCGGATCGTCCCCCGCGGACGGGCCGGGAAGCCTGCAGCAACATGCTGGTGGCGAACGGGTTCCTTCGGCTGTCCCCAGGGGATCGGCGGCGCGTTGCGCCCGTTGACTAGCCTGTGGACATGATGCCGGTTCCACCGCCGGCGGCGCCCCTGCATCATCATCATCCGTCCTTTTCTTCTTCTTTGTGCTGGATTAGGGGTTCAGAGCGCTGCAGCCCGGTGGCCCCGATGGTCGATCTGCTTCTTGCCGCCTACCCATGGACGAAGGCCCTGCATGTGATCTCGGTGATCGCGTGGATGGCCGGGCTGTTCTACCTGCCGCGACTGTTCGTCTACCATGCCGAACGCGGCGCCGTGGGAAGCGCGACGGATGCGCTGTTCCGCACGATGGAGGACAAGCTCTATCGGGTGATCATGACGCCGGCGATGGTGGCGACCTGGCTCTTCGGCCTCGCGCTGGTGGCGACCCCGGGGGTAGTGGACTGGGGCTCGGCCTGGTCGTGGACGAAGGCTGCCGCGGTGCTTGCCATGACCTGGTTCCATCAGTGGTGCGGGCAGCGGCGCAGGGCCTTCGCGGGCGGGCGCAACAGTCTTGCCGGCCGGACGTATCGGATGATGAACGAGTTGCCGACCGTGCTGATGGTGGTCATCGTCGTGGCCGTCATTGTGAAGTTCTGAGTTCCGTTGACAGCGCGCCACCGGCGGCTTAGATCGCGGTGGCTGCCGTCCGGCGGCACCCTTCCCCGCACTCTCCCGCGCGCCCCGTTCCGGCCCGGCCCCTCAGGCGTATTGAAATGGCGAAAGAACGTCTTGACCTTGCCGATCTGAAAGCCAAGAGCCCGGCCGCGCTGCTGGCGATGGCCGAAGAGCTCGAGATCGAGAACGCCTCGTCCATGCGCAAGGGCGAGATGATGTTCTCGATCCTGAAGGAGCACGCCGAGGAAGGCTGGGAGATCGGCGGCGACGGCGTGCTCGAGGTGCTGCAGGATGGCTTCGGCTTCCTGCGCTCGCCCGAGGCCAACTATCTTGCCGGGCCGGACGACATTTATGTTTCGCCCGAGATGATCCGCCAGCATGCGATGCGGACGGGCGACACGGTCGAGGGGGTGATCCAGGCCCCGCGCGAGAACGAGCGGTATTTTGCCCTGACGAAGGTGAACCGCATCAACTTTGACGATCCCGAGCGGGCGCGTCACAAGGTTCACTTCGACAACCTCACGCCGCTCTACCCCAACCAGCGGCTGAAGATGGAGATCGAGGATCCGACGCTGAAGGACCGATCGGGGCGGATCATCGACATCGTGGCGCCGCTGGGGAAGGGGCAGCGCGCGCTGATCGTGGCGCCGCCGCGCACGGGCAAGACCGTTCTGTTGCAGAACATCGCCCATTCGATCGCGCACAACCACCCCGAATGCTATCTGATCGTGCTGCTGATCGACGAGCGGCCCGAGGAGGTCACGGACATGCAGCGCAGCGTGAAGGGCGAGGTCATTTCCTCGACCTTCGACGAGCCGGCGGCGCGGCATGTGGCGGTGGCCGAGATGGTCATCGAGAAGGCCAAGCGGCTGGTCGAGCACAGGCGCGATGTGGTGATCCTGCTCGATTCGATCACCCGCCTCGGTCGGGCGTTCAACACGGTGGTGCCCTCGTCGGGCAAGGTGCTGACCGGGGGCGTGGATGCGAATGCCCTGCAGCGGCCGAAGCGCTTCTTCGGCGCGGCGCGCAACATCGAGGAGGGCGGCTCGCTGTCCATCATCGCGACGGCGCTGATCGATACCGGCAGCCGGATGGACGAGGTGATCTTCGAGGAGTTCAAGGGGACCGGCAACTGCGAGATCGTGCTGGACCGCAAGGTGGCGGACAAGCGCGTGTTCCCGGCGATCGATATCCTGAAGTCGGGAACCCGGAAAGAGGAGCTGCTGGTCGAGCGTGCGGACCTGCAGAAGACCTTCGTGCTGCGCCGGATCCTCAACCCGATGGGCACCACCGACGCCATCGAGTTCCTGATCTCGAAACTGCGGCAGACCAAGACCAACGCCGAGTTCTTCGAGTCGATGAACAGCTGACGGGCGCCGGCGATGGACACGATCTTTGCCCCGGCGACCGCGCGGGGCAAGGCGGGTCTTGCCGTGGTGCGGCTGTCCGGCCCGCGCGCCGCCGAGGCGGTGGCGGCCCTGGCCGGCTCTCTGCCACCCCCTCGCGTGCTTGCCCGTCGTCGCCTGCGCGATCCGGCGGGGGATGTCCTTGATGATGCGCTGGTGGTCTGGTTCGAGCATGGCGCCAGCTTCACCGGCGAGGTGGCGGCGGAGCTTCACCTTCACGGCAGTCCGGCCACGGTGGCCGCGGTGCTTGGCGCGCTGGGGGCGATGCCTGGGCTTCGGCTGGCCGATCCCGGGGAGTTTGCGCGCCGGGCCCTGGAGAACGGGCGCCTCGATCTGGCGCAGGTCGAAGGGCTCGCCGATCTGATCGAGGCGGAGACCGAGGCGCAGCGCCGGCAGGCGCTGGCGGTGCTCTCCGGTGCGGTCGGGCGCAGGGCCGAGTCCTGGCGGGCCCGGCTGATCCGCGCGGCCGCGCTGATCGAGGCCACCATCGACTTCGCGGACGAGGATGTGCCGACGGATGTGATGGCCGAGGCCGACCAGCTTCTGGGCGAGGTGCAGGCCGAGCTCGTCCGCGAGTTGGCGGGCGTGGGCATGGCGGAGCGGATCCGCGACGGCTTCGAGGTGGCGATCGTCGGTCTGCCCAACGTCGGCAAGTCGACGCTGCTGAATGCCCTTGCAGGACGGGAGGCGGCGTTGACCTCTGCAATCGCCGGCACGACGCGGGACGTGATCGAGGTGCGGATGGATCTCGGCGGGCTTCCGGTGACGTTGCTCGATACCGCCGGCCTGCGCGAAACGGACGACCCGGTGGAGGGGATGGGCGTGGCGCTGGCGCGGCGGCGCGCGGCGGCGGCGGACCTGCGCATCTATCTGACGGATGGGCGCGGGCTGCCGCCCGGTGAGGTGCCGGGATGCGACGATATCGTCGTGGCGGCGAGGGCCGACGAGACGGGCGCGCCGGAGGGGATCTCGGCGGTGACCGGCCAGGGGCTTGACCGGCTGACGCAGCGCATCGCCGGGGTGCTGTCGCAGCGCGCGGCGCGCGCGGCGACGATCACCCATGCGCGGCACCGCAGGGCGGTGGGGGTGGCGGTGGAGCGGCTGGCAGCGGCGCGGGCGGCGCTGGCGAAGGCCGAGGTGCCGGCCGAGACGCTTGCCGAGGACGTCCTTGCGGCGGTCCGGGCGCTGGAAGCCCTTGTCGGGCGGGTGGATGTGGAACATCTGTTGGACGAGATCTTCGCGCGATTCTGCATCGGCAAGTAGGGGATGTTTCACGTGAAACACGCGGATGTCGTGGTCGTCGGGGGCGGCCATGCCGGCGTCGAGGCGGCGCATGCCGCGGCGCGGATGGCCGCGCGGGTGGTCCTGGTGACGCTTCGGCGGGCGGCGATCGGCGTGATGTCGTGCAATCCGGCCATCGGCGGGCTGGGCAAGGGGCATCTGGTGCGCGAGATCGACGCCATGGACGGCGTGATGGGACGTGCGGCCGACAGGGCGGGCATCCAGTTCCGGCTTTTGAACCGACGCAAGGGCCCGGCGGTGCAGGGGCCGCGCGCCCAGGCGGATCGCAGGCTCTACCGGCAGGCGATCCAGGAGGAGCTCGCCGTCCTGCCGGGCCTCGGGATCGTCGAGGCGGAGGTTGCCGATCTGCTGCTCGATGGCGGCGGGGTCGCCGGGGTCGTTCTGGGCGACGGGTCGGAGATTCGCACTCGGGCGGTGGTGCTGACGACGGGAACCTTCCTGCGCGGGGTGATCCATGTCGGCGACCGGCAGGTCGCCGGCGGGCGCGTGGGCGAGGCGCCGGCGGTGCAACTGGCGCGGCGGCTCGAGGCGCTGGGTCTGCCGCTCGGCCGGCTGAAGACCGGCACGCCCCCACGGCTCGACGGCCGGACCATCGACTGGGATGCGCTGGAGATGCAGCCCGGCGATGACGAGCCGGCGATGTTCTCGTTCCTCCATGAGCGACCCTTCGTCCGGCAGATCGCCTGCGGCATCACGGAAACGAACGACAGGACGCATGCGATCATCCGGGCCAATCTGCGCCGGTCGGCGATGTACGGGGGGCACATCTCCGGCGTCGGCCCGCGCTATTGCCCCTCGATCGAGGACAAGGTCGTGCGCTTTGCCGACAAGGCCGGGCATCAGGTGTTTCTGGAACCCGAGGGTCTGGACGACGACACGGTCTATCCCAACGGGATCTCCACCTCGCTTCCGGCCGAGGTGCAGGAAGACTACGTTCGCACCATCCGCGGCCTCGGGCGCGCGCGGATCCTGCAACCCGGCTATGCGATCGAATACGACTATGTCGATCCTCGGGCGCTGCGTCCGACGCTGGCGCTGCGCGAGCTGGCGGGGCTGTTCCTTGCGGGTCAGATCAACGGCACGACGGGATATGAGGAGGCCGCTGCCCAGGGGCTTGTGGCGGGTCTGAACGCGGCATGCCTCGCGCGTGGGCTCGCTCCGGTGGAGTTCAGCCGGGCCGACAGCTATATCGGTGTCATGATCGACGATCTGGTGACGCGCGGCGTCGCGGAACCCTATCGGATGTTCACCTCCCGGGCCGAATTCCGCCTGTCGCTGCGGGCCGACAACGCCGATCAGCGGCTGACGCCGCTGGGCATCCGGATCGGCTGCGTGGGCGAGCGCCGCGCCGCGGCGTTCCGCGCCAAGGCAGAGGCGCTTGATGCCGGGCGCAGAGTGCTCGAGTCGGTCCGCGTCAGCCCGCAGGAGGCTGCCGCGGTTGGCATCCGTCTCAATCCCGACGGGCAGCGCCGGACGGCGACGGCGCTGCTGGCCTTGCCGGACGTCGGGTTCGAGACGCTCGCGCGGCTCGATCCCGCGATCGGTGCGATTCCGGTGCCGATCCGGCGTCAGCTTGCCAACGATGCGCTCTATGCGGGCTACATCGCGCGGCAGAGCGCGGATGCCGAAGCGCTGCGCCGGGACGAGGCGATGCGGATCCCGGACTCCTTCGATTACGCGGCGCTGTCGGGCCTGTCGAACGAGCTGCGCGGAAAGCTGGAGCGGGCGCGGCCGGCCACACTCGCCCAGGCGTCGCGCCTCGAAGGGATGACCCCGGCGGCGCTGACTCTGATCCTTGCCAGCCTGCGCCGGGAAAGCCGGGCGCGGGCAGGATGACGGCAGGGCGCGAGGCGTTCCTCGCGGCAGCGGCGGTGTCGCCCGACACCGCGGCGCGGCTGGATCGCTTCGTTGCGCTGCTGACGAAATGGAACGCCCGGATCAACCTTGTCGGCCGCGCGTCGATGGCAGAGGTCTGGCGGCGGCACATCGCCGATTCGGCGCAGCTGCTCGGGTTCGCGCCGCCGTCCGCGCGGCTGTGGGCGGACCTTGGCAGCGGCGCCGGCTTTCCCGGGCTGATCGTCGCCATGCTCGCGGCCGAGGGCCGGCCGCAGATGCAGACCGTTCTGGTCGAAAGCGACCATCGGAAGGCGGCCTTTCTTGCGGCGGCGGTGCGGGAAACCGGCGTGCGGGCCCGGGTGGAGGTGTCGCGGGCCGAAACCCTGCCGCCGCTCGGCGCCGATGTTGTTTCGGCCCGCGCGCTTGCGCCGCTGAAGGATCTGCTGCCGCTGGTCCAGCGGCACCTCGGCGCCGGGGGCAGCGCGCTTCTTCCCAAGGGCGCGGGGGTCGAGGCCGAACTTGCCGAGGCCCTTGCGTCGTGGCGCTGCGCGGTCCAGAAACATGCCAGTGCCACCGACCGCGCTGCCACCATCCTGGAAGTCAAAGGACTCGCCCGTGCCTGATGCGACGCCCCGGACCCGGATTATCGCCATCGCCAACCAGAAGGGCGGTGTGGGAAAGACGACCACGGCGATCAACCTGGCGGCGGCGCTGGCCGAGCTGGGGCGGCAGATTCTGCTGGTGGATATCGATCCGCAGGGGAACGCCTCGACCGGGCTGGGAGTCGAGCCGGCGCAGCGCCGCTACACCACATATGACCTGCTCATCGAGGGTGCCGCGCTGGCCGAGGTGACCATGGCGACGGCATTTCCGGGCATCTCGCTCTGCCCGGCAACGACCGACCTCTCATCGGCCGATGTGGAGCTTGTCGGGAACGAACGTCGTTCGGTCCTGCTGCGCCAGGCGCTCCGGGCGCCGGGCAGCGGTCTTTCCCGTTACGACTATGTGCTGATCGACTGTCCGCCGTCGCTCAGCCTGCTGACGGTCAACGCCATGGTCGCCGCCGACGCGGTGCTGGTGCCGCTGCAGAGCGAGTTCTTCGCGCTCGAAGGGTTGTCGCAACTGATGCTGACCGTCCGGCAGGTGCGTGAGGCGGCCAACCCCGGCCTGCGGATCGAGGGTGTCGTGCTGACGATGCACGATGCCCGCAACAACCTCGCCCAACAGGTGGAAACGGACGCGCGGGCGACCCTGGGCGAGCTGGTGTATCGGACCGTGGTGCCGCGGAATGTCCGCATCAGCGAGGCGCCGTCCTTCGCCTTGCCGGTCCTGCAGTACGATTCCGCCTCGAAGGGCAGCGTCGCATACCGGGCGCTGGCGCGGGAGCTTCTGGCGCAGCACGGGGCCGCGGTGGAAGGGAGCCCCGCATGACCGACCGCAGGCCCGAACGCCCGCGCCTCGGACGCGGCCTTTCGGCGCTCATGGCCGATGTGGCGGTTCCGCCCGAGACGGCGCCCGATTCGCCCGTGCGGCGCGATGTCCTGCGCGTTCCGGTCGAGGCGATCCGGCCCAATCCCGACCAGCCGCGCCGCGCCTTTCCGGCCGACGCGATGGCGGATCTCGCCAACTCGATCCGGGAACGCGGCGTGTTGCAGCCGCTGATCGTGCGCGAGTTGCCGGAGGGTTCCGGCACCTACGAGATCGTGGCCGGCGAACGGCGGTGGCGGGCGGCGCAGATGGCGCAGGTGCACGACCTGCCGGTGCTGGTGCGCAGCTTCACCGATGCCGAGGCGATCGAGGTCGCCATCATCGAGAACATCCAGCGGGCCGACCTGAACCCGGTGGAAGAGGCCGCGGCGTTCCGGCAGCTCATGGACCGGTTCGGGCATACGCAGGAGCGTCTTGCCGAGGCGCTGGGGAAAAGCCGCAGCCATATCGCGAACTCGCTGCGCCTGCTGTCGCTGCCCGAGGAGGTGCTGGAGCATCTTCGCGAGGGGCGGTTGACTGCGGGCCATGCGCGGGCGCTCGTGCCGCTGGCCAATGCGGCCGAGGCGGCGAAGGCGGTCATCGCGCGCGGGCTATCGGTGCGTCAGACCGAAGAGCTGGCGCGCCGCCCGCAAAAGGCCTCCCGGTCGCCGGCGAAGCGTCCGGCGAAGGATGCGGACACCCGGGCCCTGGAGGCGGATCTGTCGGCGAACCTCGGGATGCCGGTCAGCATCGACCACCGCGCCGAGGACGGCGGCGGGACCGTGACGATCCGCTATTCCTCGCTGGAGGCGCTCGACTCGCTCTGCCGGATGCTGAGCAGCGGGTCCGGCCTGGTCGAGTAATCAGCCGGCCAGAAGCTCGCGGATGACGCGATCGAGGAGGAGCCGCCCGGGCCGGGTGACGCGAAGGCGGTCTGCGCTGCGCTCGATCAGGCCGAGCTCGGCAAGGCCCTCCAGCCGCTGCGGGTCCAGCGCGCGCCCGGCGATGCGGGCATGGCGGGACAGCGCGATTCCCTCGTCAAGCCGAAGGCCCATCATCACATATTCGTCGCCATGCTCGCGCGGGCTCAGCGGCAGGGCCGGAAGCTCGCCGCTTCCGTCCCGTTCGACGGCTGTCAGCCAGGCGATGGGGTCGCGCCGGGTTTCGGTGGCCAGCCGCAGGCCGCCGACCGTCAGACGACCGTGCGCGCCCGGGCCGATGCCCGCGTAGTCGCCCGCCCGCCAGTAGATGAGGTTGTGGCGCGACTCGCCCCCGGGCGCGGCGTGGTTCGAAACCTCGTAGGCCGGCAGGCCCGCGGCGGCGCACAGCTCCTGGGTCAGGTCATAGAGATCGGCCGCAAGGCTTTCCGTCGGCAGGCCGCGCAGGCCACCGGCGGCATGCCGCGCCGCGAAGGCCGTGCCGTCCTCGATCGTGAGCTGATAGAGCGAGACGTGATCGGCGGCCAAGGCCAGGGCCTCGCCCAGCTCTGCCCGCCAGGCGTCGAGGGTCTGGTCCTGCCGGGCATAGATCAGGTCGAAGCTCACCCGGTCGAAGATGCGGCGCGCAAGGTCGAAGGCGGCGCGCGCGTCGGCCGCGGTATGGCGGCGACCGAGACGGCGCAGGTCATCGTCGTTCAGCGACTGGACGCCGAGCGACAGGCGCGTCACCCCGGCCTCGCGATAGGCGCGGAAGCGCCCGGCTTCGGCCGAGGTGGGGTTTGCCTCGAGCGTGACCTCGATGTCGTTGGCGACGGGCCAGGCGGCGCGGAGCGCGGCCAGAACGTCGGCCACGACCTCGGGCGCCATCAGGCTCGGGGTCCCGCCGCCGAAGAACACGGTGTTCACGCTGCGCGGCCCGACAAGCGCGGCGACGCGGCCGATCTCCGCGGCATAGGCGGCAGCCCAGCGCGCCTGGTCGATCGCCGGCGCGACATGGGAATTGAAGTCGCAGTAGGGGCACTTCGCCTGGCAGAAGGGCCAGTGCAGATACACGCCGAATCCCGCGGCCTGCCAGTCGGCCACCGAGAGGGGCTGTTTCACGTGAAACACCCCGCGATCAGCTTGCGGAACGCATCGGCTCGGTGGCTGATGGCGTTCTTCTCCCACCGGTCCATCTCGCCGAAGGTCAGGCCATGGCCATCGGGCTGAAAGATCGGGTCGAAGCCATGGCCGCGATCGCCGCGCATCGGCCAAACGATGCGCCCGCCGACCGCCCCCTCGAAGAGCTCGTCGTGCCCGTCCGGCCAGGCCAGCACCAGGGTGCAGCGGAAGCGGGCGCGACGCGGCTCGGGCGCGCCAGCCTCTTCCAGCATCCGCCACGTCCGGTGCATCGCCAGGTGGAAGTCGCGGCCCGCCGGCGTTTCCGCCCAGTCCGCCGTGTGGACCCCGGGCGCGCCGCCGAGCGCCTCGACCTCGAGACCGCTGTCGTCCGCCAGGGCAGGCAACCCCGAGGCGCGGGCAGCGGCATGGGCCTTGATACGGGCGTTGCCGGCGAAGCTCGATTCGGTCTCGGCCGGTTCGGGCAACCCCAGCGCCGCGGCCGATACCGGTTCGGCCCGATACGGGGCCAGCAACGCCGCGATCTCCTCGAGCTTTCCGGCATTGTGCGTGGCCACCACCAGCCGCCCGCCGGCAAACCGCCTCATGCCAGCGCCGCCTTCTGCGCGGCGATAAGGGCGGCCGCTCCGGCTTCGGCCAGATCCAGCAGCGCGGCCATCTGGCCGCGCGAGAAGGTGGCGCCCTCGGCCGACATCTGCACCTCGATCAATTCTCCGCGCCCGGTCAGGACAAAGTTGCCGTCGGTTCCGGCCTCGCTGTCCTCGGCGTAGTCGAGGTCGAGCAGGGGCTGCCCGGCGTAAATCCCGCAACTGACGGCGGCGACATGGTCGAGAACCGGGTCGGACGCGATCAGCCGGGCCTTCAGAAGCCGATCGGCCGCCAGCCGAAGCGCGACCCAGCCGCCGGTGATCGCCGCGCAGCGCGTTCCCCCGTCGGCCTGAAGCACGTCGCAGTCGATGGTGATCTGGCGTTCGCCCAGCGCGGCGCGGTCGACGCCCGCGCGCAGCGCCCTGCCGATAAGTCTCTGAATCTCTACCGTTCTGCCAGCCTGCTTGCCGACCGTGGCCTCGCGCCGGTTGCGCGTTGCGGTGGCGCGCGGCAGCATTCCGTATTCGGCGGTCACCCAGCCGAGCCCGGTGTTCTTCAGGAAGGGCGGCGGCCGGTCCTCGATCGTGGCGGTGCAGAGGACATGGGTGTCGCCCATACGGATGAGGCAAGAGCCCTCGGCGTGGCGCGCCACGCCGGTTTCGATGGTGACCGGCCGAAGTTGGTCCGGCTTCCGGCCCGAAGGTCGCATGAAAAGTCCTTTCCCGAGATGGCGTCAGATAGCGGCGGCCGGCATTCCCGCGCAAGCCCCGCCCGAGCCGATTGACGCGGCGCTGCGCCTCTCCATATCTTGTGGAGCCCGGGAAGGGGCCGCCGCAAGCCATGAGTGAAGGTGCCAGACTTCTTGCCGAACTGAACGACCGGAGCCGCGAGGTGTTCCGGCGGGTCGTGGAGGGTTACCTCGATTCGGGCGATCCCGTGGGGTCGCGCGCGCTGTCCCGGACGATGAGCGAGAAGGTCTCGGCCGCAACGATCCGCAATGTCATGCAGGATCTCGAGTATCTCGGCCTTCTGGGAAGCCCGCATGTGTCGGCCGGGCGGGTGCCGACGCAGCTGGGCCTGCGGCTGTTCGTCGACAGCCTGCTCGAGGTCGCGCCGCTCAGCGCGCAGGACCGCGGCACGCTCGACGCCACGCTGGAGGCCGCGGACGGCGACGTGGGAAGCCTGCTGGACCGCGTCGGCGCCGCGCTTTCCGGCCTCACCCAGGGCGCCAGCCTGGTGCTGGCGCCGAAGCACGAGGCGCCGATCCGCCAGATCGAGTTCGTGGGCCTCGCGCCGGACCGCGCGCTGGTGGTGCTCGTGTTTGCCGACGGCCATGTGGAGAACCGCATCTTCACGCCGCCGCCGGGCCTGACCGCCTCGGCGATGCGCGAGGCGGCCAATTTCCTCAACGGCCTCGCGGCGGGGCTGACGCTTGCGGAGTTGCGCACGCGGATCGCGAAAGAGATCGAGCGACGGCGCCAGGAGATCGATTCGCTGGCCCGGGACCTCGTGGAAAGCGGGCTGGCGGTGTGGGAGGCCGTCGGCGAACGGCATGAGCGGCTGATCGTGCGCGGCCGGTCCAACCTGCTTCCGGGGTCCGCCCAGGCCGAAGACCTCGCGCGCGTCCGCAGCCTGTTCGATGACCTCGAGCGCAAGCGCGACATCGCCGAGTTCCTCGAACTCACCGAGCAGGGCGCCGGGGTGCGGATCTTCATCGGGTCGGAGAACAAACTCTTCTCACTTTCGGGTTCCTCTCTGGTGGTTTCTCCTTATATGAACGCGGACCGGAAGGTGATCGGCGCTGTGGGCGTGATCGGACCGACGCGTCTGAACTACGGCCGGATCGTTCCGATCGTTGACTACACGGCACAGCTGGTCGGCCGCCTGCTGTCCGACCGGGGCAAGGGGTAGGGGATGAACGACACGAAGGCGAACGCAGCGTCCACGGAACCGGCGAACCAGGCGGATCTCCGCGGACCGGCGGAAGGCGGCGCGGACTATGTGGACGAGGTCGCTGCCGAGCTCGAGGCCCTGCGCAGCGAGAACGCCGAACTCAGGGACCGCTTCATGCGCGCGCTCGCCGAGGCCGAGAACGTGCGCAAGCGGAGCGAGCGCGACCGGCGCGAGGCCGAGGCCTTCGCAAACAGCCGGTTCGCCCGCGACATGCTGTCGGTCTACGACAACCTCCGCCGGGCGCTGGACGCGGCCGGGCCCGAGCAGCGGGCGGCGGCCGAGGCGCTGATCGAAGGTGTGGAACTCACCTTGCGTGACCTTCTGCATACCTTCGCCCAGCACGGCATCCAGCGCATCGCGCCCGAGATCGGCGAGGCCTTCGATCCGCAGCGGCATCAGGCAATGTTCGAGGCGCCCGTGCCCCATGTTCCCGCGGGCGGCATCATCCAGGTCATGACCGAAGGGTTCATGCTGCACGACCGCCTGCTGCGGCCTGCGCAGGTGGGGGTCTCGTCCGCCCTGGCCGCGGCCGCCCGCTGAACGGGCTGCGGCAGCCTAATTTCCGGCCGCGCCGCGCCCGCAGAATTGCACGAGAACGCCCGAAACATCGTCGGCAAAGTCCGCGGCTCCGGCGTGCGCCTCGAGGTCCCAGAGCAGCGCCTCGAAGAACGCGGTGCCACGCAGGCGCCGCGACCGGTCGAGCAGGCTGGCCAGACCGGTCTCGCCCAGCTCGGTGCCGTTCCGGTCGGCGCATTCCGTCACGCCGTCGGAGAACAGGATCAGCCTGTCCCCGGGGGCAAGCGTGAGCGTGAGCGTCTCGAACGGGGCGTCGGCGATCAGACCGATCGGAAAGCCCCCGCGTCCGACAAACTCGATCCGGCCGTCGGCGCGCTGAACCACCGGGTTCGGGTGCCCGGCCTGCACGAACCGCACGGCCCCGGTGGCAAGGTCGAGGTCGGCGTAGACAAATGTGAAATACTGCTCGGTCTCCATCTCCTGCAGCAGCAGACGGTTGAGTTGCGCGGCCAGGGCATCGGGCGCCCTGCCGTCGAATGCCCCCGTGCCGGTGCGGACCAGGGCGATGTTGCGGTCCGGCGAATCGCCCGAGAACAGCCCGGCGAGCCGGGCCGTCATGAGGGCCGAGGTGACGCCATGGCCCGATACGTCGATCGAGAAGATGGCCAGCCGGTCGGTGCCGATCGGGAAATAGCCCACAAGATCGCCGCCGACATGCCCGCTCGGCCGCAGCGTCAGGGCCACCTCGGCGCCGTCGAACCGACGATACCGTTCGCGGACGAGCGATTGCTGGAGCCGTTGCGCCTCGCGCAGATCGCGCTCGAGCGATTCGTAGAGCGACCGCAACTCGGCAAGCGTGGCGCTGACGAGGCGGTTCTTCTCGGTCAGTGCCCGTTCCATGCGCAGGATGCGCTCGCCGGCGACAAGGCGCGCCCGCAGCTCGTCGGCGTTCACCGGCTTGGCGAGGAAATCGTCGGCCCCGGCATCGAGGCCAAGCGCAATCTCGTTCTTCTCGCTCTTCGAGGTCAGCAGGATGAAGTAGCCGTAACTCTCGCGCGGAAGCTCGCGGAAGGCACGGCAGAAGGCGAGGCCGGTCATCCCCTCCATCATCCAGTCGCTGACGATCAGGTCGATCGGCTCGCGCTCGGCGATGGCCAGCGCCTCCTCGCCCGAGGCCGCCTCGATCACCGCATAGCCCAGCCGCTTAAGCGAGGCCGAAACGATTCGGCGCTGCATCCGGCTGTCATCGACCACAAGCACGCGCCGGACCGCCGGCAGCTTGCCCCCCGCGCCATCCTCGGCCGTCTTGTGGTCCGTCGCCAGATGCACCGGCGCCACCTTCTTCCGCGTTGCACCCCACTCGCTGCCACCGCGCAGTTAAATCTGCGTGAACCGGAAAAATTGTTGCCCGGTCCGGCAACTCCCACGAACATTTAAGGATGGTGCGGCAGAAAATGTGGCGATGGGAGCGCGGCGGCTGCAATGTCGAGGGGAGTGCGATGATCGACTGGGATCGTGTGAACGGCTTGCGCAACGACGTGGGATCGGAGGACTTCCGGGAAGTCGTGGCGCTGTTTCTCGAGGAGGTCGGGGAGATCGTTTCCCGACTGCGCCGCGCGCCCGACCGCGCGCGGCTCGAGAACGATCTGCATTTCCTCAAGGGCAGCGCGCTGAACCTCGGCTTCGCCGAGTTCAGCGAGCTGTGCCGCGAAGGCGAGCGGCAGGCGGCCGAGGGCGCGGCCGATGCGGTGGACCTCGAGGCGCTGCTGGCCTGCTACGACCGCTCGCGCCAGGCATTCCTCGAAGGCGCCGGTCCGCTGCTTGGCCGCACAGCGGCCTGAGGCGGCCGGCTGGCGCGCACCCACTTCCGACTGCGGCGGGATACGGGTAGGCTTGGCCCGGCGAGGAGGCCCGGCATGACCGACATCACCCATGTCTCGACCCACGCTGCCGAAGAGGATGCGCGCAACGACCGCCTGATGCTTTACGTCAACGGCCGCGTCCTGCCCAAGGCCGAGGCGGTGGTGAGCATCTACGATTCGGGTTTCATGCTCGGCGACGGGGTGTGGGAGGGGATCCGTCTGTACAACGGCCGCTGGGCCTTCCTGGACGAGCATCTCGATCGGCTTTGGGAGGCCGCGCGCGCGATCGACCTCGACATCGGCATGACGCAGGCCGCCATGGTCGACGCGATCGAGGCGGTCCGCGCCGCCAACGGCATGCAGACCGACGCCCATGCCCGCGTGATGGTGACCCGCGGGGTCAAGACCCGGCCCTTCCAGCACCCGGGCTTCTCGCGCCAGGGGCCGACCGTGGCGATCATCATGGAGCATTCGCGGCCGAAGCTGCCGCGCCCCGTGCGGCTGGCCACGGTGCCGCACATCCGCGGCCTGCCGATGACGCAGGATCCCAAGCTCAACTCGCACTCCAAGCTGAACTGCATCCTTGCCTGCATCGCGGCCGAGAAGGCGGGGGCGGACGAAGCGCTGATGCTCGACGTGCACGGCTTCGTGAACACCACGAACGCCTGCAACTTCTTCATCGTCCGCCGCGGCGAGGTCTGGACCTCGACGGGCGACTACTGCCTGAATGGGATCACGCGCGGCAAGGTGCTGATGCTCTGCCGCCAGAACGGCATCCCGGCCCATGAGCGCAATTTCTCGCTGGTGGATGTGTATTCCGCCGACGAGGCCTTCCTGACCGGCACCTTCGGCGCCCAGACGCCGGTGGGCGTGATCGACGGCCGCACCATCGGCAGCGGGGCGATGGGGCCGGTGACGGCGCGCATCCGCGATCTCTACAAGCAGCTGGTCGGCGCATGACGCTGCGCATCGCCATGTGGTCGGGGCCGCGCAACCTTTCGACCGCGCTGATGTATGCCTTCGCCGCCCGCGGCGATTGCGACGTGTGGGACGAGCCCTTCTACGCCGCCTATCTCGCCGCCACGGGGCTTGACCACCCGATGCGCGCCGAGATCGCGGCGGCACACGAGGGCGATCCGGCCCGCGTGGCCGCCGCCTGCGCCGGCGACGGGCCCGAGGGCCGACCCCTGTTCTACCAGAAGCAGATGACGATGCATCTGCTGCCGCAGTTTCCCCGCGGCTTCATGCGGGCCTGCGCGAATGTCTTCCTGATCCGCCATCCTGCCCGGGTGGTGGCAAGCTATGTCCGCAAGCGCGAAGCGCCCACGCTCGACGACCTCGGCTTCGCCCGGCAGGGGGACCTGTTCGACGAGGTGGCGGATTGGCTGGGCGCCGCCCCGCCGGTAATCGATTCGGCCGACATCCTGGCCGATCCGGCGGGAATGCTGGCGCGGCTGTGCGGGGTGCTGGGGATTCCCTGGACCGGGCGCATGCTGTCCTGGCCCGCGGGGCCCAAGCCCTTCGATGGCGCCTGGGCCCCGCATTGGTACGGGGCGGTGCACCGCTCTACCGGTTTCGAGCCGGCCGAGGGCGCGCTGCCCGCGCTCGAGGGGGATTACGCGCGCCTGGCCGAGGCGGCGCTTCCCTGCTACGAGCGGCTGGCCGCGCTGCGGCTGCGGCCCGGGCGCGACTGACGCCGCGGCCCGGCGCCCGGGGGGGTCGCCACCGGCCCGCCGGTCTGCCAGACTGCCGCGGCCAGGCCCGAAGGAGGCAACCGATGCCCGACCCCGCGCAGCCCGCAAGCCCGGACATCGGCGATGCCCTCGCCCGCCTCATGCCGCGGCTGCACGCGGCCCGGCGGCGCGGCTGGCGCCTGGTCGCCGCCGTCGTTGCCCTGTGGGGGCTGGTCGTGGTCGTGGCGGTGCGGGGCTTTCCCGTGGACGGCTTCAGCATCGCGCTCGTCGCCACGGTCGCTGCCGCCGTCCTTGTCGTCGTGGCGGCCCAGACGACGCGCCGGGCCCATGAGGCGGCGGTGATGCCGGCGCTGGCCGGGGCGCTTGGCCTCGACTACCGGCAGGACGCCGCCGAGTTCCTGCCGACGCTGAACGGCCGGCTTCTGCCCGAGGGCGCGCGGCGGAGCTGCGAGGATCTTCTGACCGGAAGGGTCGCGGGCCGCCAGGTCCGCTTCGGCGAGGTCAGCATTGCCACCGGCGGCAAGAACTCGCGCCTGCTGTTCAGGGGCTTCGTTGCGGTGCTGCCCAACCTCGTTGCGCTGCCGCCGGTCTTTCTGGCCGCCGAGGCGGCGACCCGGTCGCGGGGGTTCGGACGGCCGCTCCTGCAGGTGAACGACCTTGTCTACATCACCCGGGCCCGGGGTTCGGGGGACGACGGCATCGGGGTCTGGAGCCGGTCGGCCGGTGTCGCCGCCGCCCCCGGATTTGCGGCGGTGCTGGAGGCGCTGGCGCGGCTGGACGGACATGCCGCGGGGCGGGCCGCGTTCTTTTCGGCCGTCAGCGACGGGCGCGAGACCCAGATTGCCCTGCGCCACGCCGGCGATCTGTTCCGCATCGGCGGGCTGTTCGCCTCGGACGACGGCCTCATGGACGAAGTCCGCCGGGCCTTCGACGACCTCGCCCTGCCGCTGCGCGCCGTCGATGCCGTGCTCGAGGCCGAGGCGGCGGTTGCCGCGGCCGCGGTCGGCCGCCCCTTGCCGCGCCGGTAGGCCCTGTCCGGGGCGTCCGGCCGACCCCGCCGCCACCGCGGCGGGCGGCAAGGCCTGCGGCGGCTAGCGCCAGGGCCCGCGCGGCGGCTGCGGCGGCCGCGCGCCGGCCATCCGGCGCAGCGCGGCCACCCGGTTCGCCGTCGAGGGATGGGTGGCGAACAGCCGGTCATGGGCGTGCATGTGCAGCGGATTGACGATGAACATATGCGCGGTCGCCGGGTTCCGCTCGGCCGCGTGGTTGTCGATTCGCTGCGCCAGGGCCTCGATCCGCTGCAGCGCCGCCGCCAGCCACAGCGGCTGGCCGCAGATCTCGGCCCCCAGCCGGTCGGCCTCGTATTCCCGCGTCCGGCTGATCGCCATCTGCACCAGCACGGCGGCCAGTGGCGCCAGGATCATCAGCGCCAGCGTGCCGAGGATGCCCAGCGGGTTGTTGCGGTCGTCGCCGCGGAAGAACAGCGCGAAGTTGGCCAGAAGCGAGATCGCGCCGGCGAAGGTCGCGGTCACGGTCATGATCAGCGTGTCGCGGTTGCGGATATGGGCCAGCTCGTGCGCGATGACGCCCGCCACCTCCTCGCGCGGCAGGGCGCGCAGCAGGCCCTGGGTGACCGCCACGGCGGCATTCGCCGGATCGCGCCCGGTGGCAAAGGCATTGGGCTGGTCGGTGTCGAGGATGTAGACCCTGGGCATGGGCATCCCCGCCCGGCCGGCAAGGTCGCGCACCATGTCCACCAGCTCGGGCGCCGTCCGGCGGTCGACCTCGCGCGCGCCGTGCATCGACAGCACCATCCGGTCCGAGTTCCACCACGTCCAGAGGTTCATCGCCGCCGCGACCGCCAGCGCCAGGATCGCCCCGGCCTCGCCGCCCAGAAGCAGGCCCAGCGTCGCGAACAGCGCGGTCAGCCCTGCCATCAGAAGTCCTGTCTTCACCAAAGCCATTGCAAACCCCCTGTTTCAGCCGTCGATATGGGGGCAAGCCGCCGGGTGCTCAACCCGCCGCCGCGCCCCGCAGCAGGCCGTCGGGCCCCGCTGACCGCGTCTCCTGCCCCTGCCCGCCTCGCCGCCCCACGCGCCTCGCTGCTCCGTCCGACGGGCGCCGTCCGACGGGCCCCGTCCGACGGGCCCCGTCCGACGGGATCGACGACATCGGCCGCAGCGCCAGGGCGCGCTCTGTCCATGCCGCGGTGGGCGACCGGCCCCGAGGCTCAGCCGCGCAGCAGCGTCTGCAGGAAATGCCGGTCGCCCGCATTCCCCAGCCGGCCGGCGGCCACGGCCGCGGGCATCCAGACCGCATCGTGCCCCGGTTCGGAGGGCGGGCCGAGGCGGCGGACGGGGCGGGCAAGGAACACGGTGCACAGCTTCTCGGCCCAGAGGTCGTATTCGGGCATGTAGGTGAAGCGGCGAAAGGCGCCGAGACGGCGGACGACGGCGATGCTCCAGCCCGTTTCCTCGGCCACCTCGCGGTGCAGCGCCCGGATCGGGCTTTCTCCCGGGTCGATGCCGCCGCCGGGCAGCTGAAACTCGGGCAGCGGTTCGGCCTGGTGGGTGAGAAGCACGTCGCCCGCCAGCCACAGCACCGCATAGACCCCGGCGCGGCGGCGATAGCGCTGCCCCGCCGCCCGCGCCGCGCCGAACCGCCGGATCATGCCGCCGCCCTTTGCCCTGCCCCGCGGATGCCTATATATCCGCCCGGACAGTGGCGCCAAGCGCAAGGACAGCCCATGACCCTCGGCTCGCGCATCGCCTGGGACGACACGGTGCTGCCGTTCCAGCTCGACCGGTCGGACATCCGCGGCCGCGTCGCGCGGCTCGACGGGTCGCTGGGCCGCGTGCTGGCGCAGCATGCCTATCCGCGCCGGATCGAGGCGCTGGTGTCCGAGGCGCTGCTGCTGACGGCGCTGATCGGCCAGACGGTGAAGCAGCGCTGGAAGCTCTCGCTGCAGGTGCGCGGGCAGGGTCCGGCGCGGCTGATCGCCACCGACTATTTCGCCCCCGAGCGCGCGGGGGCGCCGGCGCGGCTGCGCGGCTATGCAAGCTTCGACGCCGCGCGCCTCGGCGCCGCGGGCCGGCCCTTCGACGAGATCGGACAGGGCTATTTCGCGATCCTGATCGACCAGGGGCGCGGCAAGGCGCCCTACCAGGGGATCACGCCGCTGGCGGGGGGGTCGCTGGCGGCCTGCGCCGAGACCTACTTCGCGCAGTCCGAGCAGCTGCCGACCCGCTTTTCGCTGGGCTTCGGCCTTGGCCCCGGGGGCTGGCGCGCGGGCGGGGTGATGTTGCAGCACATGCCCAAGGCCTCGCCCCACGCCGCGGCCGCCGGCGGCGGTTCGGGCGAGGGCGGGCTGCTGGCGGCGGGCGACATCCTGTCGGGGGACGAGGGCGAGGACTGGACGCGCGCCAACCTTCTGCTCGACACCGTCGAGCTCGAGGAGCTGGTGGGCCCCGCCGTGCAGCCCACCGACCTTCTGGTGCGGCTGTTCCACGAGGAAGGGCCGCGGGTGTTCGATGCCCAGCCCGTCGCCTTCGGCTGCACCTGCTCGGCCGAGCGGGTGCGCACCAGCCTCTCGATCTACTCGCGCAAGGACATCGCCACGATGACGACGCCCCGGGGCATCGTCACCGCCGACTGCCAGTTCTGCGGCGCACATTACGAGTTCGATCCGGCAACCCTCGGCTTCGAGGCGCCGGCCGCGCCGGGCGGCGCCGGGTGATGCTGCACGACCCGCACGCCCTCATTCGCCGGGCCGTCGCCGTCGATCCGCCGGCGACCTCGGACTTCGACCTCAACCCGGGCTTCCGCATGCCCGAGGGTCGCGTGCTGCGGCCCGCGGCGGTGCTGGTGGGCATCCTGCACGGGGCCAGCGACGCCGAGGTGGTGCTCACGCGCCGGGCGGCGCGGCTGCGCCACCATGCCGGGCAGGTGGCCTTTCCGGGCGGCAAGATCGACGCCGCCGACCCCTCGGCCGAGGCGGCCGCGCTGCGCGAGGCCGAGGAGGAGATCGGCCTGCCGGCGCGCGCGGTCGAGGTTCTCGGGCGCCTCGCCCCGCACGAGACGGTGACGGGCTTTTCGGTGACGCCGGTCCTGGGCCTGATCCATGGGCCGTTCGAGCCGCGCCCGCAGCCCGGCGAGGTGGCCGAGGTGTTCCGCGTGCCGTTGTCGCATGTGGGCGATCCGGCGCGCTACCGCATCGAGGTGCGGCGTCTGCACGGCCAGCACCGGCGCTATTACGTCTTGCCCTGGGGTCCCTACTACATCTGGGGCGCCACCGCGCGCATCCTGCGCGGCCTGGCCGAGCGGCTTTCGGCATGAGGCTGGCGGGCGGGTGGCTTGCGCGCCCCGAGACGCAGGCGGTCTGCGCGATGCTCGAGGGGGGCGGCCACCGTGCGCTGTTCGTCGGCGGCTGCGTGCGCAACGCGCTGCTGGGGGTCGATGTCGCGGATGTCGACATCGCCACCGACGCCGAACCCGCGCGGGTGACCGACCTCGCCCGCGCCGCAGGGCTGCATCCGGTGCCCACGGGGGTTGCGCACGGAACGATCACCGTGGTTTCCGGCGGCCTCCCGCATGAGGTGACGACCTTCCGCCGCGACGTCTCGACCGACGGGCGCCGCGCGGTGGTGGCCTTCACCGCGGATGTGGCCGAGGATGCGGCGCGGCGCGACTTCACGATGAACGCGCTCTATGCCACGCCCGAGGGCGCGCTGGTCGATCCGCTGGGGGGCCTGCCCGACCTGCTGGCGCGGCGGGTGCGCTTCGTGGGCGATCCCGCGCGCCGGATCGCCGAGGACGCGCTGCGCATCCTGCGCTTTTTCCGCTTCAATGCCTGGTATGCCGACCCCGGGGCGGGGTTGGATGCCGAGGGCCTGGCCGCCTGCGCGGCGGGGGCCGACGGCCTCGCGCGGCTTTCGCGCGAGCGCGTGACGGGCGAGATGCAGCGCCTGCTGGCGGCGGAAGACCCGGCGCCGGCGGTGTCGGCGATGGCCTCGGCCGGCGTGCTGGACCGGGTGCTGCCCGGCGCCGACCCCCGGGCGCTGCCGGCGCTCGTCCGGCTGGAGGGGCGCCGCCCCCCCGACTGGCGCCGGCGGCTGGCCGCGCTGGGCGGGGCCGACCCGGCGGCGGCGCTTCGGCTGAGCCGGGCCGACGAGGCGCATCTTGCCCTGCTGCGCGGCGGCATCGAGGGGGCGCAGGGGCCGGGCGAGATCGCCTGGCGCCACGGCCCCCGGGCGGCCGAGGACGTGGTGCTGCTGCGCGCCGCGCTGGCGGGCACCGCGCCACCCCCGGGGTGGGAGGCCGAGGTGGCCGCCGGCGCGGCGGCCGAGTTCCCGGTGCGTGCCGCCGACCTGATGCCGGGCCTTTCCGGGCCGGCGCTGGGCGCGCGGCTGAAGACGCTCGAGGCACGCTGGATCGCCTCGGGCTTCCGGCTGACGCGCGAGGCGCTCCTGGCTTGACGCCACCCGGACGGCGCGCCACGTCGCCCCCGACCGTCCGCTGGCGGCCGCGCTGACGGTCGCGGCGGTGTTCGCGGTCGCGGGCCTCACCCCGGCCTTCGGCTGGGCGGCGGCGGGCCATGCGCTGCGCCGCGCGCTTACCAGCCCCGTGCGCCTGCGCGCCTTCAACCCCGCCATGGCCGCCCCGATCGTCGCAAGCGTCGGGCCGCTCCTGCGCGGAAAGCGGCCGGCGCGCGGTTTCCTTTCGCCGGTCTCCGGGCTATATCGCGCGGGGCAGCGCGAGGTGCCCCGCGTGTTCCGCTTCTTCGAAACCCTCGTCGACCCCTACGCGCCCTACCGCGAGGTCGATCGCCCGCCGCAGCGGCTCTGGCCGTTCCTGCGCGCGTATGTCCGGCCGTTCCGGGCGGTCTTTGCCGTGACGGCGGTGCTGAAGATGCTCGTGGCGCTGATCGAGGTGGGGCTGATCTGGTATCTCGGCCGGCTGGTGGACCTTGTCGCCTCGGGCAGCCCGGCCGAGGTCTGGGCGATCCACGGCGCCGAGCTGATTGCGGCGGCGCTGTTCGTGCTGCTGCTGCGGCCGCTGATCTCGGGGATCGACACCGCGCTTCTGCACAATGCGATCCTGCCCAATTTCGGCACGCTGATCCGCTGGCGGGCGCACCGCCATGTGCTGCGCCAGCCGGTGGGCTGGTTCGAGAACGATTTCGCCGGCCGCATCGCCAACCGGATCATGCAGACCCCGCCGGCGGCGGGCGAGGCGGCGTTCCAGATGCTCGACGCGGTGGCCTTCGCGGTCTCGACGCTCGTCGGGGCGACGGCGCTGCTGTCGGGGGCCGACCCGAGGCTGGTGCTGCCGCTGATGCTGTGGGCGGTGCTTTACATCGCGCTTCTGCGCTGGACGATCCGGCGCGCGGGGCCCGCGTCGAAGGCATCCTCGGACGCGCGCTCGGCGATCACCGGGCGGGTGGTGGACAGCTATGCCAACATCCACGCGGTCAAGATGTTCGCCCACCACGACCGCGAGGTGATGTATGCCCGCGAGGCGATCGAGGCGGCGCGCCGCGCCTTCCAGCGCGAGATGCGGATCATCACCACGATGGACGTGACGCTGACCGCGCTCAACGGGCTGCTCATCGTCTCGGTGACGGGGCTTGCGGTCTGGCTCTGGATGCAGGGCGAGGCAAGCCCGGGCGTGGTGGCCGCCGCCGCCGCGCTGGTGCTGCGGCTGGGCAACATGACCTACTGGATCATGTGGGCGACCACCAATCTGGTGCAGAATCTCGGCGTCGTCGCCGAGGGGATGGAGACCATCGCCCAGCCCCTGGGCCTGACCGACCGCCCCGCCGCGCCGGCGCTGCGGCTGACCGAGGGGCGGATCGAGCTTCGCGGCGTCAGCCACCACTACGGCCGCGGCTCGGGCGGGCTCGACCGGGTGGACCTGACCATCCGGCCGGGGGAAAAGCTGGGCCTCGTCGGCCGGTCGGGGGCAGGGAAATCGACCCTCGTGAAGCTGATCCTGCGCTTCTACGACCCCGATGCGGGGCGCATCCTGATCGATGGGCAGGACATCGCCCATGTCACGCAGGATTCGCTGCGCCGCCACATCGGCATGGTGCAGCAGGAGACGAGTCTGCTGCACCGCTCGGTGCGCGAGAACATCCTCTACGGCCGGCCCGAGGCGAGCGAGGCCGAGATGATCGAGGCCGCCCGCCGGGCCGAGGCGCACGACTTCATCCTGACGCTGGCCGACCCCGAGGGGCGCCGCGGCTACGACGCGCGGGTGGGCGAGCGCGGGGTCAAGCTGTCGGGGGGCCAGCGCCAGCGCATCGCCATCGCGCGCACGATCCTGAAGGACGCCCCCATCCTCATCCTCGACGAGGCGACGAGCGCGCTGGACAGCGAGGTGGAGGCGGCGATCCAGTCCACCCTCTACGGGGTGATGGCGGGCAAGACCGTGATCGCCATCGCGCACCGGCTCTCGACCATCGCGCGGATGGACCGGATCGTGGTGCTGGACGCGGGCCGCATCGTCGAGCAGGGCAGCCATGAGGCGCTGCTGGCGAAGGGCGGGCTGTACGCGCGCTTTTGGGCGCGGCAGTCGGGCGGGTTCATCGGAACCGACGCCGGGGAGAGCGTGGCATGACCTACGATCCCTTCCGCCCCGTCGAGACGCCGCCGCCCCGCCGGCTGGGGCGCTTCTTTCTGTGGTGCCTGCGCGGGGCCTGGCCGCTTCTTGCCGCAGCGGGCCTGATCTCGGCGGTCGCCGGCACGCTCGAGGTGATCTCGGCGCTGCTGCTCGGCGCGGTGATCGACGCGGCCTTCGCCTCCGAGCCGGCCACGTTCTTTGCCGACAACTGGCGGCTCATCGCCGGGTTCGTCGCCTTCTACCTGGTCGTCCGGCCGCTCGTCTTCGGGCTCAACGCGGCCTCGACCAACCTGTGGATCGCGCCCAGCATCCTGCCGCAGGTGCTCTCGCGGCTGCACCGCTGGACGATGGGGCAGGCGGTGAGCTTCTTCGACAACGACTTCGCGGGGCGGATCGCGACCAAGCAGATGCAGGCGGCACGCGCGGTGACGGACGTCGCGACCGAGACGATCAACGTGGTGGCCTTCTCGCTCGCCTCGATCGTGGCCTCGGTCCTGTTCCTCGTCGCCATCGACGCGCGGGTGGCCTTGGCGCTGCTGCTCTGGCTCGGCGCCTATCTGCTGCTGATCCGGGTGTTCCTGCCGCGGGTGCGCGAAACCTCGGTCGCGCGGGCGGCGGCGCGGGCCACGGTGACGGGGGTGGTGGTGGACACGATCACCAACATCAGGACGGTCAAGCTGTTCGCCCATGCCGACCACGAGGATCGCGCGGCGCTGCGCAGCCTGTCGGCCTACCGCGAGCGGACCTGGGCCTTCGGCGTGGTCTCGGCCTGGTTCCGGCTGGCGCTGATGGGGCTTGCGGGCCTTCTGCCGGTGATCCTGATCGGCGGCACCGTGCTCTTGTGGACCCGCGGCCTCGCCACGCCCGGCGACATCGCCGCGGCGGGCGCGATCTCGATCCGCATCGCGCAGATGACCGGCTGGGTCAGCATGAGCCTGATGACCATCTACGCCAATGTGGGCGAGGTCGAGGACGGCATGGCCACGCTCGCGCCGCCCCACAGGCTGACCGATCATCCCGGCGCGCGGGCTCTGGGCCGGGTGCGCGGCGCGGTCGCCTTCGAGGACGTGGCCTTCGCCTACGGCCGCCGGACCGGGGGCGTCGCCGGCATCTCGCTGACCGTCGCGCCGGGCGAGAAGGTGGGGATCGTCGGCGCCTCGGGGGCGGGCAAGTCGACGCTCGTCGCCCTTCTCCTGCGGCTCTATGATGCCGAGCAGGGCCGCATCCTGATCGACGGCACCGACATCCGCGAGGTGACGCAGGAGAGCCTGCGGCGCCAGATCGGCATGGTCACGCAGGAGACGGCGATGTTCAACCGCTCGGCCCGCGACAACATCCGCTACGGCCGCCCCGACGCCGGCGACGACGAGGTGATCGCGGCAGCCCGGGCGGCCGAGGCGCACGGCTTCATCCTGAGCCTCGCCGACCATCGCGGCCGCACCGGCTATGACGCCCATCTCGGCGAGCGGGGGGTGAAGCTTTCGGGCGGGCAGCGCCAGCGCATCGCCCTTGCCCGCGCCTTCCTCAAGGATGCCCCGATCCTGGTGCTGGACGAGGCGACGAGCGCGCTCGACAGCGAGGTTGAGGCGTCGATCCAGTCGGCCCTGCGGCGGATCATGCGCGGCAAGACGGTGCTGGCCATCGCACACCGCCTTTCGACCCTGTCCGAGATGGACCGCATCGTGGTGCTGGATCAGGGGCGGATCGTCGAGCAGGGCAGCCACGCCGAGCTGCTGGCGCGGGGCGGTCTTTATGCCCGCTACTGGGAGCGGCAGTCGGGCGCCTTTGCGGCCCTGCCCGCGGCGGCCGAGTGAGGCTGACGGTCGGCCGGCTGGGCCATCTGGGCGACGGCATCGCCGAGGGCCCGGACGGGCCGGTGCGGATCGAGGGCGCGCTGCCGGGCGAGGCGGTGGAGGGCGAGGTGGCGGCCGGCCGCATGGCCGCGCCGCGCATCCTGGCGCCCTCGCCTCAGCGCGTGCCGCCGCCCTGCCCGCACGCCGGGGGTTGCGGCGGGTGCCGGCTGCAGCACGCGGCCGAGCCCTTCGTGACCGCCTGGAAGGAAGAGGTCCTGCGCACCGCGCTGGCCGCGCAGGGGCTGGCGGCGCCCTTCCTGCCGCCCCATGTCTCGCCCGCCCGCAGCCGGCGCCGGGCGGTTCTGGCGGGGCGGCGCACGAAACGGGGGGCTGTCGTGGGGTTCCACGGCCGCGCCTCGGACAGCATCGTGGCGGTTCCGGGCTGCCTTGTGCTGCATCCCGCGCTGGTGGCGGCGCTGCCCGCGCTCGAGGCGGTGACGGCGCTGGGCGCCTCGCGCCGGGGCGAGCTGGCGCTGACGCTCACCCGGTCCGACGCCGGGGCCGACCTTGCCGTCGGCGGCGGCAGGCCGCTCGACGCCCCGCTGCGCGCCGAACTGGCCGATCTGGCCGCGCGCTTCGGCCTGGCGCGCCTGGCCTGGTCGGGCGAGCCGGTGGCCATGCGCGCGCCGCCCCTGCAGCGCTTCGGGGCAGCCCGGGTGCTGCCGCCGCCGGGCGCCTTCCTGCAGGCCACGGCCGAGGGCGAGGCGGCGCTGGTCGCCGCCGTGACCGCAACCATCGGCCCCGCGCGCCGCGTCGCCGACCTCTTCTCGGGCTGCGGCACCTTCGCCCTGCCGCTGGCCGCCCGGGCCGAGGTGCATGCCGTCGAGGCCGAGGCCGCGATGCTGGACGCCCTCGCCGCCGGCGCCCGCACCGCACCGGGCCTGCGCCGGGTGACGACCGAGGCGCGCGACCTCTTCCGCCGTCCGTTGCGCCCCGACGAGCTTGCGCGCTTCGACGCGGTGGTGATCGACCCGCCCCGCGCCGGAGCCGAGGCGCAGACGGCGGCGCTGGCGGCCTCGAGCGTGCCCGTTGTCGCCATGGTGTCGTGCAACCCCGTCACCTTCGCGCGCGATGCCCGCACGCTCGCGGCGGCGGGGTTCCGCCTTGCCGCCGTGCAGCTGGTCGATCAGTTCCGCTGGTCGCCCCATGTCGAGCTTGCGGCAGCCTTCGTCCGGGGCCATATCCCGGCCCGCCGCAACGAGGGGGAACGGGGATGACGGTGCGCGCGCGAATCGGCGACTGGGTCGAAAGCCCGCGGGTGCGCGCGGCGATCATCGCGGTGATCCTCGTGAACGCGCTGCTGCTCGGGCTCGAGACCTCGCCCAGCGTGATGGCCGCGATCGGGCCGGCCGTGCTCATGCTCGACCGGCTGTGCCTGGCGATCTTCGTCGTCGAGATCGCGCTGAAGATCTTCGCCCGCGGCCCGGCCTTCTTCCGCTCGGGCTGGAACCTGTTCGACTTCGCCATCGTCGCCATGGCGCTGATGCCCGCGACCCAGGGCTTCAGCGTGCTGCGCGCGCTGCGCATCCTGCGCGTGCTCCGCGTGATCTCGGCTGCGCCGCGGCTGCGGCGCGTGGTCGAGGGGTTCGTCTCGGCCCTGCCCGGGATGGGGTCGGTGTTCCTGCTGCTGGGGCTGATCTTCTACATCGGCGCGGTGATGGCGACCAAGCTGTTCGGGCAGAGCTTTCCCGACTGGTTCGGCACCATCGGGCTGTCGGCCTATTCGCTGTTCCAGATCATGACGCTCGAGTCCTGGTCGATGGGCATCGTCCGCCCGGTGATGCAGGTCTACGGCTTCGCCTGGGCCTTCTTCGTGCCGTTCATCCTGATGACGACCTTCGCGGTGATGAACCTGCTGATCGGTCTGGTCGTGAACTCGATGCAGGCCGCGCATTCGGACGAGAGCGACCGCGCGACCGAGGCCTGGCGCGACGAGGTGCTGCGGCGGCTGGCGGCCATCGAGGAGCGGCTCGAGCGGTCGGCGGCCCCGCCTGCGCACCCGCCCCACGCCGACGTGCATCACGAAAAGGTGATGCCGGAGGCCAGGGCAAAATCGCCCACAGTTTGACGCATTCCTGCGCTCTTCGTGCGGCCGAGCCCGGATCAACCGGGCCGGGACCGGGCATGAGGCAAGACGGCATGACCATCGCGCGGCGCATCTTCGTCTCCGGCCTGCTGGCCGTTCTGGCCGGCTGCGGCCGGCCCTCGAAGTTTCTCGATTACGACGGGCCCGAGGTGACCGGCATCCTCGTCGTCAAGTCCGAGCGGACGCTGCATCTTGTCAGCCACGGCCGCGTGGTGAAGTCCTTCGCGGTGGACCTCGGCTTTGCCCCCGAGGGCCACAAGCAGTTCGAGGGCGACGGCCGGACGCCCGAAGGTACCTATGTCATCGACCGCCGCAACCCCAACAGCCGCTTCCATCTGTCGCTCGGGATCTCCTATCCCAACGCGCGGGACCGGGCCTTCGCCCGCGCACAGGGCAAGTCGCCGGGGGGCGACATCTTCATCCACGGCCAGAACGGCCGCGGCCGCCGCGGCACCGACTGGACCGAGGGCTGCATCGCGGTCTCGGACGAGGAGATGGAGGCGATCTATGCCATGGTGCGCGACGGCACGCCGATCACCATCCTGCCCTGAGGCTGCGCCCGGCGCCTAGCCGCCGGTGACGAGGGTCCACCAGATCTTGCCGTTGGCTTCCTGGAACCAGCCGAAGCCGAGGTCCCGCGCCTCGGGGTTGAGGAGGATTTCCCGCGTCGTCGGGGCCTCGGCCCAGGCGGCGAGGGTCTGAAGCTCGGTCTCGTAGGTCTCCGAGATCAGCTCGCCCTGGAAGGCGCCCGCATAGCCCGCGCGCCGCGTCCGGTCGATGGGCGACGAGCCGTCGGATCCGAAATGCCACGGCCGGTTCTGCACCGCCATGTCGCGGGAATGGGTGAAGGCGGCGGCGTTCAGCTCGGCGCTGAGGGCCAGCGGCGCGAGCCCCCGCGCGCGGCGCAGCGAGTTGACCGCATCGAGCATGCGGAACTGGATCGTCGCCGCGTCCCCGGCCCTGATGACGTAAAGCCGCGGCAGCGGCCGGCCGTCGGTTCCCAGGGGAACCGGCGGCGGTGCCTCGCACGCCGCCAGCGCTGCGGCGGCCGCGAGGGCGAGAAGCGGAACTCGGGTCATGGGCGTGCCGATGTTGCGTTGCGCCTTCCTAGCGGCTTGCGCGCGCCAGTTCAAACCGACCGGCCACACGGGCGCGTGACGCAGCCGTGTGTTGCACCGCTCCCCCGCGCCTTGGTAGGCACAGGAACAGACCGACACGGAGACGAGGCATGCGCGATCTGTCCACGCGGCTCGGCCGCCGGGCCTTCCTTGGCACCACCGCAGCGGCGGCCGTCGCCCTGGCCCTGCCCGCCCGTGCGCAGGACGGCACGACCGAGTTCGAACCGCGCGCCGGCGAGACGGTGCGGCGCAACGTCTCGAGCTTCCGCGCCCTGCGCTGGGAGCCGCATTTCCCCAACCTGCGCAACGGCGCGATCCTTGTGGACATCGATTCGCGGGCCGTCCATTTCTGGGGCGAGGACGGCGCGACCTACCGTCTGTACCCGTCGTCGGTGCCGATGTCCGAGGATCTCACGCGCCGCGGACGCACCGAGGTGGTGCTGAAGGATCCCCGGCCAAGCTGGCGCCCCACGCCGGCGATGAAGCAGCGCAACCCCGAATGGCCCGACTTCATCGGGCCGGGGCCCGACAACCCGCTGGGCACCCGGGCGCTGCATCTGAGCTGGACCTACTACCGCATCCACGGCACCCATGACACGCGCAAGATCGGGCGGCGGTCGTCGAACGGCTGCATCGGGCTCTACAACGAGCATATCGAGGAGCTTTACGACCTGGCGCGGGTCGGCACACAGGTTCTCCTGCTCTAGGCCTCCGGGTCGGGGGGCGCGGGCCGGCGGCGCCGTCAGGCAACCCAGCCGGCAAGGTTCTCTTCGACCACCGTCGCCAGCGCGGCGACATGCGCCTCGTCGTCGTTCAGGCAGGGGATGTAGGTGAACGCCTCGCCCCCCGCCTCCATGAACGCCTCGCGGATCTCGCCGTTGATCTCTTCCAGCGTCTCGATGCAGTCGGCCGAGAAGGCGGGCGCGACGACGGCGATGCGCTTTTTTCCGGCCCGGGCAAGCTCGGCCACCGCCTCGACCGTGTAGGGCCGCAGCCATTCCTCGGGCCCGAAGCGCGACTGGAAGGCGGTCATCACCGCGTCCCTGTCCCAGCCCAGCCGCTCGCGCAGCAGCCGCGTTGTCTTGAGGCACTGGCAGTGGTAGGGGTCGCCCTCGGTCAGATAGCGCTTCGGCAGGCCATGATAGGTGGCCACCAGAACGTCGGGCCGTACCTCGAGCCCCGCATAGGCGCGCACGACCGACTGCGCCAGCGCATCGATATAGGCGGGATGGGCAAAATAGGGCGGCACCGTGCGCACCGCAGGCTGCCATTTCTCGGTCGTCAGGGCGCGGAAGAAGGCATCGTTGGCCGTCGCGGTCGTGGCGCCGGCATATTGCGGATAGAGCGGGAAGAACAGGATCCGCCGGCACCCCGCCTCGATCAGCGACCGCACCTTGGAGCGGGTCGAGGGGTTGCCGTAGCGCATCGCGAAGTCCACCACCACGCGGCCGCCGAAGCGCACCGCCATCCGCTCGGCCAGCCGGGCGGTCTGCTCCCGCGTGATGGTCATCAACGGGCTTTCGTTGCGCGCGTGGTCCCAGATCTCGCGATAATTCGCGCCCGAGGTGAAGGGACGCTTGGACAGGATGACCAGCTGCAGCAGCGGCTGCCAGAACCACGGCGAGTAATCGATCACCCGCCGGTCCGACAGGAACTCGCTCAGATAGCGCCGCATCGGCCAGTAGGAATAGTGGTCGGGGGTCCCGAGGTTGGCCAGCAGGATCCCGATCTTCTCGGTCGGCAAGGCGGGGTGGTCGGCCGGCGCGCTGGCCGGCCGGGCCCTGTCCGTTCCTGCCTGCGCGCGGGCAATGCCCGCCGTGGGTAGCGTCGTTCCGGCCACGGCCCTGCCGTTCGATCTGGCGTCCAGCATCCTGTGTATCCGTATTGCTGCGGCGCGTCGCCGTCCGCAACCCACTTAGGGCGCGGGCATGGTCGGTCAATCGCCGGCACCGGGTCGACTCGCGCGGGCCGCTGCGCTATAACTCGACGCATGTCCAGCGAATGCGAAATGCCGCCGGTTCTGCAACCGGAAGGCGATGCGCTGTTTCTCGACTTCGACGGAACCCTGGTCGATCTTGCGCCGCGGCCCGATGCGATCGTGGTGCCTGCGGCGGTCTCGGCGCTTCTGGTTCGGCTGCACGACAGGCTGGGCGGGGCGGTGGCCATCGTCACGGGGCGCAGCCTGGCCGATCTGAGCCGCTGGCTGCCGGGGTTTCCCGGCGCCGTGGCGGCAAGCCACGGGGCCGAGATGAAGGGCGGCGCCGCGGCGGCCTTGCCCGAGGGGCTGGCGGCGCTGCATGCGGCGGCCGAAGCCGCGGCGCGGCAGGAGGGGCTTCTGTTCGAGCGAAAGACGATGGGCGCCGCCCTGCACTTTCGCGAGAGCCCCGCGCGCGCCGCAGCCGCCGAGGCCGCAGCCCGGAGCCTGGCCGCGGCTTTCCCGGCCTTTGCGCTTCAACCCGCGCGGATGGCGTGGGAACTGAAGCCGCGCGGCGCCACCAAGGACGCCGCCCTCGCCCGGCTGTGCGCGGCCCCGCCCTTCGCCGGCCGCCGCCCGGCCTTTGCCGGCGACGATGCCACCGACGAGCCCGCGCTGGCCTGGGTCGGTGCCCGAGGCGGCATCGCGGTCAGGGTGGGCGGCGGCGCCTCCTGCGCGCGCTATCGCCTGCCCGGTCCCGACGCCGTGCTGGACTGGCTGCGAAGCGAGGCCTGAGATGGGGCGTCTGATTGCCGTCTCGAACCGCCTGCCCACCGGCCCGAACCCCACGGGCGGCCTTGTCGTGGCGCTGTCGGACGTGCTTGCGGGCAGCGGCGGGCTTTGGGTGGGCTGGGGCGGCGACATCGCCGAGGCGCCCGCCGACCGGCTGGCCGACCTGGGCGAGGGGCCGTTCCGTCGCCTGGCCTTCGACCTGACGGCGGCCGAGGTCGAGGGCTATTACCTCGGCCATGCCAATTCGGTGCTCTGGCCGGTCCTGCATGGCCGCACCGACCTGATGCAGATCGCCAGCGGGCATCTGATGGCCTACAAGGCCGTCAACGGCCGCCTTGCCCGCATGCTCGCCGCCCTGGTCGAGCCCGATGACCTGCTCTGGGTCCACGACTTTCACCTGCTGCCCCTGGCATGGGAGTTGCGCGCGCTGGGGGTCGAGAACCGCATCGGCCTCTTCCTGCACACCCCCTTCCCCGCGCCCTTCGACCTTGCCGCGCTGCCTAACGCGGCCGAGACCTGCGACTGGCTCATGCGCTACGATCTGGTCGGCCTTCAGACCGCGGCCGACCTGCGCAAGTTCCGCGCCGCGCTTGCCGCCGTCGCCGGGGCCGACACCTCGGACGACGGCGGCCTCGTCCGCCTCGGCCGGCAGACGACCCGAGCCGCCGCCCTGCCCATCGCCATCGACACCGCCGGCTTCGCCGCGCTGGCCGAGGCCGAGTTCGGCCGCCTTCCCCCCGGCGTCGTCAAGTCCGAGCGGGCGCTGATCATCGGGGTGGACCGGCTGGACTACAGCAAGGGCCTGCCGCAGCGCTTCCGCGCCTTCGCCGAGTTTCTCGCCCGCAACGAGGACTGGCACCGCCATGTCTCGCTGCTGCAGATCTCGCCGCCGACGCGCGAGGGGGTGGCGGCCTACGACGCGATCCGCGAGGAGACCGAGGTGCTGGCGGGCCGCATCAACGGGGCGTACGCCGACATCACCTGGGCGCCGCTGCGCTACATCCACCGCCAGATCCCGCGCGCAACGCTGGCCGGGCTTTACCGCGCGGCGCGGGTCGGGCTGGTGACACCGCTGATGGACGGGATGAACCTGGTGGCCAAGGAATACGTCGCCGCGCAGGACCCCGCCGATCCGGGTGTGCTGATTCTGTCGCAGTTCGCCGGCGCGGCCGAGCAGATGGAGGATGCGCTGATCGTCAACCCCCACGACGTCGAGCAGGTCGCCCGGGCCATCCGCACCGCCCTGACGATGCCCCCGCGCGAACGTCACCGCCGCTACGAGCGCCTCATGGCCGGGCTTCTGGCGCAGGATGTCCACGGGTGGAGCGCGGCCTTCCTGCAGGCCCTCGGCGGGCCGCGGCCGCAGTAGCGCCGCCCCCCCCGGGGGGGTCAGGGGGTATCCGGCCGCCGCTCGACGGTGCCCAGCGCGTCGGCCAGCCGCGCCTGCGCCGAGCCCGGGCGCAGCGGACGGGGCTGGCCCGGTGCCGGGGCCCAGCCGGTGAGGAAGATCATCTCGAAGCGTGCCGTCACGCGGCCGTCGGCGCGGCCGAAATGGCTCGCATAGAGCCGTTCCGCCCCCTCGATCACGCCGCGCCGCGTGGGCCGGCGCGCCCGCCCGGCCAGGGCATTGGCCTCGCCCATCGCGCGCAGGTCGCGCAGCAGGGCGCGCGGCGAGGGATAGCTGACATCGCGCGGGCTTGCATCGGCCACCGGCAGCGCCAGGCCGGCGCGCTGCAACAGGCTGCCGAGGTCGCGGATCTCGGCCATCGGCAGGACGCGCGGGGAAAGCCCGCCGGTCGCCTCGGCCTCGGCCGCGGCAAGGCAGGCGCGCAGGCCCGCAAGCGTCTGGCCGCCGAAGAGCACCGCCAGGAACAGCCCGTCGGGGCAGAGCGCGCGGGCGCACTGGATGATCTGGCCCAGCGGGTCGCAGGCCCAGTGCAGGGCGAGGCCGTGGATCACGAGGTCATGCGCCGCAGGCTCCAGCGCCAGCACCGGGTCGTCGGCCACCACCCGGGCGCCGGGAAAGGCCGGCCCCCAGAGCGCGGGCCAGCCGGTCACGACGGCCGGCGCGGTAAACCGTCTGTTAACCTCGCCCAGCCTCTCCTGCACCTCGGCGATGGCCTCGTCGTGCAAGAAGCGTGCCGGGGCGCGCGCGGCGCGGGCGCGGTTGCGGGCAAGGGCGGTGCGGTCGGTCAGGTCGGGCGGCCGGGTCATGGGGGGAGAGGTAGGCGATGGCGGCCGTCCTGCAAAGCATCCTGCGCGCGGTCCTGCCGCCCCAGTGCCTGGCCTGCCGCGCCCCGGTGACCGAGGACTGGGCGCTCTGCCCCGACTGCTGGCGCGACACGCCCTTCATCGCGGGCCTCGTCTGCGACGGCTGCGGCACGCCCCTGCCGGGGGAAGAGCCCGAGGGGCGGCGGGTGCTCTGCGACGACTGCCTCGCCCTCGCGCGGCCCTGGGCGCGCGGCCGGGCGGCGATGCTCTACGACGGCACGGCGCGCAAGCTCGTGCTCGCGCTCAAGCACGGCGACCGGCTCGACATTGCCCGCCCCGCCGGCGCCTGGCTGGCCCGCGCCGCGGCGCCGATCCTCGTGCCCGGGATGCTGGTGGCGCCGGTGCCGCTGCACTGGCTGCGGCTGCTCGCGCGGCGGCACAACCAGTCGGCGCTGCTCGCGGCCTGGCTGGCCCGGACGGCGGGGCTCGAACACTGCCCCGACCTTCTGGTGCGCACGCGGCCCACCGGCACGCAGGAGGGCCGCAGCCGCGCTGCGCGCTTCGCGGCGCTCGAGGGGGCGATCCGCCCGCACCCGCGCCGGGGCGCCCGCGCGCGGGGCCGCCATGTGCTGCTGGTGGACGACGTGATGACCTCGGGCGCCACGCTCGCCGCGGCAGCCGAGGCGGCGCGCTCGGCCGGGGCGGCCGAGGTCTCGGTCGCGGCACTGGCGCGGGTGACGCATCGCGACTAGATAGCCGGGGTCCGCCTCAGCAACGCGAGTCCGGCCGATGCCGCCCGTCGAGATCTACACCACGCCCTTCTGCGGCTACTGCCACGCCGCCAAACGCCTGCTGCGCGAGAAGGGTGCGGCCTTCACCGAGATCGACCTTGCGCGCGAGCCCGGGCGGCGGCCCGAGATGATGGCCCGCGCCGGCGGGCGCCACACCGTGCCGCAGATCTTCATCGGCGACACCCATGTGGGCGGCTGCGACGACCTGCATGCGCTCGACCGTGCCGGGCGGCTCGATGCGCTGCTCGCCGGAGCGGGCTGATGCGCGCGGGCCTTGTCCAGCTGTCGGCCTCGGACGACCCGGTGGCGAACCTGCCCGAGACGCGCGCCCTGGTGCGCGCGGCGGCCGAGGGCGGCGCGCAGCTTGTCCTGACCCCCGAAGTGACGAACTGCCGCTCGCCGGATCGGGCGCATCAGGAGCGGGTGCTGGCCCCGGAGGCGGACGACATCACCCTTGCCGTGCTGCGCGAGGATGCCGCGGCCCTCGGCATCTGGCTGCTGATCGGCTCGCTCGCGCTCAAGACCGGCGATGCCGACGGCCGCTTTGCCAACCGCTCGGTCCTGATCGGCCCCGACGGCGCCATCGTCGCGCGCTACGACAAGATCCACATGTTCGACGTGACCGTGTCCGAAACCGAGGTCTATCGCGAATCGGCCGGCTTCCGCCCCGGCAGCCGCGCCGTGCTGGCCGAGACGCCGCTGGGCCGGATCGGGCTGACGGTGTGCTACGATGTCCGCTTCCCCCATCTCTACCGCCGCCTCGCCCGGGCGGGGGCCGAGATCCTGACGGTTCCGGCCAATTTCAACCACCTCACCGGCGCGGCGCATTGGGAAAGCCTGCTGCGCGCCCGCGCCATCGAATGCGGCGCCTTCGTGCTGGCCCCGGCGCAATGTGGCACGCCCGCAGTGCGCGCCGGCCGGCCAATGCGCGCGCACGGCCATTCGCTGGCGGTCTCGCCCTGGGGCGAGGTGCTGGCCGATGCGGGCGCGGCCCCGGGGGTCGCCTTTGCCGAGATCGACCTGGCCGAGGTCGCCCGCGCCCGCGCCCGCGTGCCCTCGCTTGCCCACGACCGCCCTTTCGACGGGCCCTGATGCCCGAGGCCACCGAAGCCCTTGCCGCGGCGTTGTTCTCCGAGCTGTTCGCGGCCGACCAGCTGGCGCGCAACCGTCTGTCCAAGGTGCTGCCCAAGGGGATGGAGCTGTCGCATTTCGCGGTGCTGAACCACCTCGCGCATCTGACCGACGAGCGCACGCCGGCGCAGCTGGCCCGCGCCTTCCACGTCACCCGCGGGGCGATGACCAACACGCTTGCTCGGCTGGACTGGGCGGGCCATGTCCACATCCGGCCCGACTGGGACGATGCGCGGCGCAAGTTCGTCTCGATCAGCCCGGCGGGGCGGGCGGCGCGCGACGCGGCGCTGGCGGCCATCACCCCGGTTCTGGCCGAGGCGGTGCAGGCGCTGGGCCCCGCACGGGTGCGCCTGATGCTGCCGGTGCTGCGCGACCTGCGCATCCGGCTTGAGGGCCCGCGCGACGGCATCCCCCGGCGGGCCGGCGGTCAGCCCCCGAGCAGCGCCTTGAGCTCGTAGAGCGCGGCCAGCGCGTCGCGCGGGGTCATCTCGTCGGGGTGAAGCGCCGCCAGCCGCACCTCGACGGGCGAGGGACCGGGCGGCGCGGGCGGCGGCGTGGCGCCGCGAGCGGCGGCCGCGAACAGCGGCAGGTCGTCGATCACCGCCGCGCGCCTGCCGCCGCCCTCGCGCTCGCCGCGCTCCAGCGCCTCGAGCACCACCCTCGCCCTTGCGATCACCGCCTCGGGCATGCCCGCAAGCCGCGCCACCTGCACGCCGTAGGAGCGGTCGGCCGCCCCCGGCCGAACCTCGTGCAGGAAGATCAGGTCGCCCTTGTGCTCGCGCACCGCCAGCGTGGCGTTGCGCAGGCCCGGCAGCCGGCCGGCAAGCGCCGTCATCTCGTGGTAGTGGGTGGCGAACAGGGCGCGGCAGCGGTTGACCTCGTGCAGATGCTCGAGCGTCGCCCAGGCGATCGACAGGCCATCGTAGGTGGCGGTGCCGCGGCCGATCTCGTCAAGGATGACCAGCGCGCGGTCGTCGGCCTGGTTGAGGATCGCAGCGGTCTCGACCATCTCGACCAGAAAGGTCGAGCGGCCGCGGGCAAGGTCGTCCGAGGCGCCCACCCGGCTGAAGATCTGGCTGACAAGGCCCAGCCGCGCGCGGGTGGCGGGCACGAAGCTGCCCGCCTGGGCCAGCAGCGCGATCAGCGCGTTCTGGCGCAGGAAGGTCGATTTCCCGCCCATGTTCGGCCCCGTGACCAGCCAGATCGCGGCACCCGGTCCGCCCTCGGCCAGGGCGCAGTCGTTGGGCACGAAGCGCGCGCCCGTGCGGCGCAGCGCCTGCTCGACCACCGGGTGCCGCCCGCCCTCGACGCAGAAGGCGCGGCTGTCGTCCACCTCGGGCCGGCACCAGTCGCCTTCGGCGGCCAGTTCGGCGAAGGCGGCAGTCAGGTCGATCTCGGCCAGGGCCCGCGCGGCCTCGGCCACCGGGCCGGCGGCGGCCATGACCGCCGCGCGCAGATCCTCGAAAAGCCGCCTCTCGATTTCGAGCGCATGGGCGCCGGCGTTGAGGATGCGGCTTTCGAGTTCGGCCAGCTCGTGGGTGGTGAAGCGCAGCGCGTTCGCCGTGGTCTGGCGGTGGCGGAAGAGGTCCGACAGCGGCGGGGCCAGCATCCGCTCGGCATGGGTCGCCGTGGTCTCGACGAAATAGCCCAGCACGGCGTTGTGGCGGATCTTGAGCGAGGCGATGCCGGCGCGGGCGGCATAGTCGGCCTGCATCGCGGCGATCACGCCGCGCCCCTCGTCGCGCAGCCGCCGCGCGGCGTCGAGCTCGGGGTCGTGCCCCGGGGCGATGAAGCCGCCGTCGCGCAGCAGGACGGGCGGCGCCTCGACCAGCGCGGCCGCGATGCGGTCGGCCAGCGCCTCGTGCCCGGCCAGCCGCGCGGCGGCCTCGGCCAGCCGGCCGCCGGCGCCGCCGAGCAGCGCCGCGACCGCCGCCGCGCCGCGCAGCCCGTCGCGCACGGCGGCAAGGTCGCGCGGCCCGCCGCGGTCGAGCGCGAGGCGCGACAGCGCGCGGTCGATGTCGGGCACCGCGCGAAGCCGGGTCCGCAGGGCCGCGCGCAGCGGGGCATCGGCCAGCAGCGCCGCCACGGCGTCCAGCCGCGCCCGCACCTCGGCGAGGTCGCGCGAGGGGTCCGACAGCCGCCGCTCCAGCAGCCGCCCGCCGGCCGCCGTCAGCGTGCGGTCCACCGCCGCGATCAGCGTGCCCTCGCGCCCGCCGCCCTGCGCCGTCAGGAGTTCGAGGTTGCGCCGCGTCGCGGCGTCGATCTGAACCCGCGTCGCGGGGCTTTCCCGGCGCGGCGGCTGCAGCAGGGGCAGGCGGCCCTTCTGCGTGAGGTCGAGATAATCGGCGATGGCGCCCAGCGCCGCAAGCTCCGCCCGGCCGAAGCTGCCGAAGGCGTCCAGCGTCTCGACCCGGTAGAGCGCGCAGAGCCGCCGCGCGCCCCCCGCGCTGTCGAAGCTCGCGCGCCCGAGCGGCGTCACCACCGCCCCCGCCTCGGCCGCCGGCCCCTCGGCCACGGGCGCCAGCGCCTCGGGCACCAGCAGCTCGCGCGGGGCCAGTCGCGCCAGTTCCGGGGCCAGCCGCAGCCGCGGGCAGGGCAGGACGGTCAGCATGCCCGTCGAGATGTCGGCCACCGCCAGCGCCGCCTCGTCGCGCACCTCGGCCCAGGCGGCCAGGTAGTTGTGGCGGCGCGCCTCGAGCAGGCTTTCCTCGGTCAGCGTGCCGGGGGTGACGAGGCGGACGACCGCGCGCTGCACCGGCACCCTGGCGCCGCGCCTGCGGGCCTCGGCCGGGTCCTCCATCTGCTCGGCGATGGCGACGCGGAAGCCCTTGCGGATCAGCGTCAGCAGATGGCCCTCGGCGGCCTGGACCGGCACGCCGCACATCGGGATGTCCCGCCCCTCGTGCTGCCCGCGCCGGGTCAGCGCGATGTCCAGCGCCGCCGCCGCTGCCACGGCGTCGTCGAAGAACATCTCATAGAAGTCGCCCATCCGGTAAAACAGAAGCGCCTCGGGATGCTGCGCCTTGATCTCGAGATACTGCGCCATCATCGGCGTGGCGGTGTCGGTCACGCAGCCCTCCCCTTCCGGCGGGCGACCCTAGGGCAGGACGCGACGAAGGGAAACGGTTGACCTGCGTCAAGGCGCGGCCCGGACGGCGGGAGCATGCATGCACGGATCGCTACCGTTGCGAACGAGGTCTCCATGCGCCGCCCTCTCGCCTTCGCCCTTGCCGCCACGGTCGCCCTTCCGGCCGCCGCCTTCACCGACGCCGACGCCATCGCCCCCCAGACCCTGCGGATCGCGCTGTGCCGCGACGCCGCGACCGAGATCGCGCGGCAGGCGGATGTCTGGCGCGGCGAGATGGATGCCTGGCAGGCCTTTCGCCGCGGGTTGGCAGCCGAGCTTTCCCGCGGCGCGGCCCGGCTGGCCGAGGAGCACCGGCGCGCCCGCGCGGTCGAGGAGCAGGCGGTGGCGGCGGCGCGCAGCCTCGTGCCGCTGGGGGGCGACGCCGCCCATGTGCCGCATATCGGCTGGGGCATCTTCGGCTATTTCGCGCAGCGTCGCGACGACACCAACCGCGCCATCGCCGAGGCCGAGGGGGTGGTGTCGGCCGGCGACTACGGGTTCCATGTGGCCGGGCAGGGCTGGATGACGGGCGACAGCCTCGAGGCAGCCATCGCCGCGGCGGCGCAAGAGCGGGCAAACCTGGACGCCGCGGTGGCGGACGGTCTGTTCGCCATTGCCTATCCCGGCCTCGGCTGGATCAACCGGCAAGGGGTCGAGGGCTGCATCGCCGCCGCCGAGGCCGAGATCGCCCAGATCCGCGCCACCATCGCCGCGGGGGACTACGCCGTGGCGATTCCCGGCATCGGATGGGTCAACCGCAACGGACTTCGGGGCATGATCGACGCCGCAGAAGCCGAGCTGAAGGGCATCGAGGATGCGCTGACGGGCGGAACCCTGGGCATCGCCCGGCAGGGGCACGGCTGGTTCAACCGCGAGGGGCTGGAAGCCTGGATCGCCGGCAACGAGGCCGCACGGGCCGAAATCGGCCGGCAACTGGGCGACGGGGTCTATGCCTATGCCTTTCCGTCGGGCGGCTGGCTGAACGGGCAGGGCATCGACGCGATGATCGCCGAGCGCGAGGCCGGCATCGCCGAGGTGCGGCGGCAGGAGGGGTCCGGGCTTTATGCCGTGCCCTCCGCTCTGGGCTGGGTCAACGGCGAGGGCGCCCGCGCCGCGCTTGCCTTGCCGACCTGCCGCGAGAACGGGCCCACCCCCTGCATCCCGGCCGAATATCGGCCGCACTACCAGGACGCGCTGCGCCGCATCCCCGTCGCGGTTGCGACCGACGTCGCGATCCGCCAGTTCGAGATCGACCGCCTGCGCGCCTGGCGCGCGGCCTTCGAGGCGCATGCCGCGCCCGATCTCCAGCGGCTGGAAACCGAGCGGAAGATTCACGGCACGCTGGCGGCCGAGTTCGACCAGGACCTCGCCGCGCAGCGCGCCCGGATCGGGCGGCACATCGCCTGGCTCCGGGCGGCGATGGACCACATCCCCTGAGCTGCCCCGGCCGGGCGCGCTCAGATCAGGAGTTCGGCCAGCGTCTCGTCGCCAGTGATGTCGCGCCAGGTGAAGCCGCCGGCATCGAGCCGCCGCGCGAGCTCGGTGAAGTTCTCGGCGCGGCTGGTCTCGATCCCGATCAGGACCGAACCGAAGTTGCGGGCGGATTTCTTGAGATACTCGAACCGCGCGATGTCGTCGTCGGGCCCGAGCAGCGCGAGGAAGTCGCGCAGCGCGCCCGGGCGCTGCGGCAGCCGCAGGATGAGGTATTTCTTGACCCCCGAGAAGCGCATCGCGCGTTCCTTCACCTCGGGCAGCCGCTCGAAGTCGAAGTTGCCGCCCGAGGTGACGCACACCACCCTCCGCCCGCGGATGTCGGCGGCGATGTCCTGCAGCGCGTCCACCGCCAGCGCCCCGGCGGGTTCCAGAACGATCCCCTCGAGGTTCAGCATCTCGAGGATGGTCACGCAGATGCGGTCCTCGGGGGGGCGCAGCACATGGGCGGGGTCGGTCCCGGCCAGCCGCGCGAAGGGGCGCGCGCCGACGCAGGCGACGGCGGCGCCGTCCACGAAGCTGTCCACCCGGGGCAGCACCACCGGGGCGCCGGCGGCCAGCGCCGCGGTCAGGCTGGCGCCGCCCGCGGGCTCGACGAAGCGGAAGGCGACGGCCGGCGCGGCCTCGGCCAGATAGCCGGTGACGCCCGCCGCCAGCCCGCCGCCGCCCACCGGCAGGATCACGAGATCCGGCTCGCCGCCGGCGGCCGCGCGGAGCTGCTCGAGCAGCTCGACCGCGACGCTGGCCTGGCCCTCGATCACGTCGGCGTCGTCGAAGGGGGCGAGGAAATGCGCCCCCTCGGCCCGGCAGTAGGCGCGGGCGGCGGCAAGGGCCTGGTCGAAGTAGTCGCCCGTCAGCACGATCTCGACCCTGCCGCCGCCGAAGGCGCGCGTCTTGGCGATCTTCTGCTGCGGCGTCGTGACCGGCATGAACACCGTGCCGCGCACCCCGAAGTGCCGGCAGGCATAGGCCATGCCCTGGGCGTGGTTGCCGGCGCTGGCGCAGACGAAATGCTCCTGCCCGGGGTCGGCCGCCCGCCGCTTGCGCATCGCATTGAAGGCCCCGCGCAGCTTGTAGGAGCGCACCGGCGCGAGATCCTCGCGCTTGAGCCAGATGTCGGCCGCCCAGCGGGCCGACAGATGGTCGTTCCGCTGCAGCGGCGTGGGCGGGAACAGCGCGCGCAGCGCGGCCGTGGCGGCGCGGGCCTCGTCGGAAAACCCTGTCATGACGCCAAGCCTATCCGGCGGCCGCGGCAAGGGCCAGAGGGTGCCAGGCGGGGCCCGGGCCCCTGGCGGCCCCCGGCCTTGCCGCCGCGCCGCGAAGCCGCTAAGCCCGGCCGCTGACCGCCCCACGCCCCACGGAGCCCGCCATGGCCGCCCCCCACGCCCCCAAGAAGGTCGTCCTCGCCTATTCCGGCGGCCTCGACACCTCGATCATCCTCAAATGGCTGCAGACGGAATACGGCTGCGAGGTGATCACCTTCACCGCCGACCTCGGCCAGGGGGAAGAGCTCGAGCCCGCGCGCCAGAAGGCGCTGATGCTGGGCATCGCGCCCGAGAACATCCACATCGTCGATGTCCGCGAGGAGTTCGTGCGCGACTTCGTCTTTCCGATGTTCCGCGCGAATGCGGTCTACGAGGGGGCCTATCTGCTCGGCACCTCGATCGCGCGGCCGCTGATCTCGAAGCATCTGGTCGAGATCGCCCGCCGCCACGGCGCCGACGCCATCGCCCACGGCGCCACCGGCAAGGGCAACGACCAGGTGCGCTTCGAGCTGTCGGCCTATGCGCTCGACCCCGCGATCAGGGTGATCGCGCCCTGGCGGCTGTGGGACCTGACCAGCCGCACCAAGCTTCTGGAGTTCGCCGAGGCGCATCAGATCCCGATCGCCCGCAACAAGCGCGGCGAGCCGCCGTTCTCGGTGGACGCGAATCTTCTGCACACCTCCTCCGAGGGCCGCGTGCTCGAGGATCCGGGGGTCGAGGCGCCCGAGGATGTGGCCCAGCGCATCGTCCCGGTGGAACAGGCGCCCGACCGGCCCGAGTTCATCGAGATCGCCTTCGAGCGCGGCGACCCGGTGGCCGTGAACGGCGAGGCGCTCTCGCCCGCCGCGCTGCTGGCGCGGCTGAACGAGCACGGCGCGCGGCACGGCATCGGGCTGCTCGACTTCGTCGAGAACCGATTCGTCGGCATGAAGTCGCGCGGCCTCTACGAGACGCCCGGCGGCACGATCCTGCTCGAGGCGCATCGCGGGATCGAGCAGATCACGCTCGACGCCGGCTCGGGCCATCTCAAGGACAGCCTGATGCCGCGCTATGCCGAGCTTATCTACAACGGCTTCTGGTTCAGCCCCGAGCGCGAGATGCTCCAGGCGCTGATCGACAAGAGCCAGGAGCATGTGACGGGCTCGGTGCGGCTGAAGCTCTACAAGGGCCTCGCCCGGACGGTGGCGCGCTGGTCCGACCACTCGCTCTACTCCGAGGCGCATGTCACCTTCGAGGACGACGCCGGCGCCTACGACCAGAAGGATGCGCAGGGCTTCATCCGGCTCAACGCCCTGCGGCTGCGCCTGATCGCGACGCGGAAGGCGCGGCTGGGGGCCTGAGGCCCCCTACCGCCGCAGGCTGGTGGTGACGTAGTTCACCGACAGGTCGCGGGCCGAGATCGACCAGGACCAGGACAGGGGGTTGAAGACGAACCCCTTGCGATCCACCGGGTCGAGGCCGGCGCGACGGATGAGGTCGAACAGCTCGTCGGGGGTGATGAACTTCCGCCAGTCGTGGGTGCCCCGGGGCAACCAGCGCATCACCCATTCGGCGCCCACGATCGCCATGACGAAGCTCTTCGCGTTGCGGTTGATGGTCGAGCAGACCATCATCCCCCCCGGCCGCAGCAGGCGGGCGCAGGCGGTCAGATAGGCCAGCGGGTCGGGCACATGCTCGACCACCTCCATGTTCAGCACGACATCGAAGGTCTCGCCTGCCGCGGCCAGGTCCTCGGCCGTGGTGTGGCGATAGTCGATGGCAAGCCCCATCGCCTCGGCGTGCAGCCGCGCCACGGGGATGTTGCGCGCGGCGGCATCCGCGCCCACGACCTCGGCCCCCAGCCGCGCCATCGGCTCGCTGAGAAGCCCGCCGCCGCAGCCGATGTCGAGCAGCCTGAGCCCCGAGAACGGCGCGGGGCGACCGCGGTCGCGGCCGAACTGTGCGGCGATCTGGGCCGAGATGTAGTCCAGCCGGCAGGGGTTGAGCATGTGCAGCGGCTTGAACTTGCCCTGCGGATCCCACCATTCGGCCGCCATGCGCTCGAACTTGGCGATCTCGGCGGGATCGACGGTGGTCTCGGGGGTCACGGCAGTGTCGGCATTCATCGGGCGCTCCGGTCGGTTTTCGCGTCGGGGCGTTGGCGTCCCGCCCGCCCGCGGTATATAGACCGGACATGGACAAGGTCTCCGGCCAAAAGCGCGCAGCCGAGTTTCTCTATCCGCCGGTCGAGCCGTTCGACCAGCGGATGATGGATGTGGGCGCCGGCCACCGCATCTATGTCGAGCAGTGCGGCCATCCCCAGGGCATGCCGGTGGTGGTGCTGCACGGCGGCCCCGGCGGCGGCTGCAGCCCGGCGATGCGGCGCTATTTCGATCCCCGGGCCTGGCGCGTCGTCCTGTTCGACCAGCGCGGCTGCGGCCGCTCGCGCCCCCATGCCAGCGTCGAGGCCAACACCACCTGGCATCTGGTCGCCGACATCGAGCGCATCCGCGAGGCGCTGGGCATCGCCCGCTGGGTCGTGTTCGGCGGCAGCTGGGGCGCGACGCTGGCGCTGATCTACGCCCAGGCCCACCCCGAGCGGGCGGCCCATCTGATCCTGCGCGGCGTGTTCCTGATGACGAGGGCCGAGCTGGCCTGGTTCTACGGCGGCGGGGCGGGGCAGTTCTTTCCCGACCTCTGGGCGCGGTTTGCCGGCATGGTGCCGGCGGACGAGCGCGACGACCTGATCGCCGCCTACCACCGCCGCCTGTTCTCGGGCGATGCGGCGACCGAGACGCGCTTTGCCCGCGCCTGGGCATCGTGGGAGAACGCGCTCGCCTCGATCGACCACGAGGGGCCCGCGGGCGAGAGCCCGGCCGACTATGCCCGCGCCTTCGCTCGGCTGGAGAACCACTATTTCGTCAATGACGGCTTTCTCGAGGAAGACGGGCAGATCCTCAACCGCATGCCCGAGATCGGCGCGATTCCGGGCGTGATCGTGCAGGGGCGCTACGACATGATCTGCCCGCCGATCTCGGCCTGGAAGCTGGCCGCGCGCTGGCCGAAGGGGCATCTGCGGATGATCCCCGGCGCGGGCCATGCGCTGAGCGAGCCCGGGATCAGCGCCGAACTGGTGCGCACGACCGACGCGCTGCGCGGGCGGGGCGCGCAGATGGGGCTCTGACGTCCGGCTTGCATCGGCGCGCAGGCCCGCCTATATCGGGCGAACAGCGGCGCTGCGGCCTCCACCCCCGCGGACCATCGGCAGGATCGACGGGCCGCTCGGCCCGTTTTTCGTTTTCAACCCTCCCGCTACCGCCACCGTCTCCGAGAGCACCTTGACCGATCTCATCGCCAAGACCCCCATCGACCGCCGCCTGGCCGCGATCGTCGCCCCCGTGATCGAGGGACTGGGTTTCGAGCTGGTGCGCCTGCGCCTCATGGGCGGGCAGCGCAAGACGCTGCAGATCATGGCCGACCGGCCCGAGGGCGGCATCGTGGTGGACGACTGCGCGCGCATCTCCACCGCCATCTCGGCCGCGCTGGACGTGGAGGACCCGATCGACGAGGCCTATACGCTCGAGGTCTCCTCGCCCGGGATCGACCGGCCGCTGACGCGGCTGAAGGATTTCGACCTCTGGGCCGGCCACGAGGCGCGGATCGAGACCGAGGCGCCGATCGACGGGCGCCGCCGCTTCCGGGGCCTGCTGCAGGGCACCGAGGGCGACGAGGTGCTGATCGAGCTCGACCGGGGCAAGCTCGGGCCGGTGACCGTCGGGCTGAAGTTCGAGTGGCTTGCCGACGCCAAGCTGGTGCTGACCGACGCGCTGATCGCCGAGGCGCTGCGCGGGCGCGAAGATGCCGGGCTGATCGACGAGGACGATTTCGACGCGGTCGAGACCGCGGACGACGACGGGGACGAGGACGACGACGACGACGGCGATGCGGCCCGCCCGGCCGCGCCGGCCAACGGCAAGGAGCACTAGGACATGGCCATCACTTCCGCCAACCAGCTCGAGCTTCTCCAGACCGCCGAGGCGGTCGCGCGCGAGAAGATGATCGACCCCGAACTCGTGGTCCAGGCGATGGAGGACAGCCTCGCCCGGGCGGCGAAGTCGCGCTACGGCTCCGAGCTCGACATCCGCGTGAAGATCGACCGCAAGACCGGCCGGGCCACCTTCACCCGCGTGCGCACCGTGGTCGAGGACGGGGCGGTCGAGAACCACCACGCACAGATGACGGTCAGGGAGGCGAAGGCGCTGCTGCCCGATCCCAAGGTCGGCGACGAGATCCGCGAGGAGGTGCCGCCCGTGGACATGGGGCGGATCGCGGCGCAGTCGGCCAAGCAGGTGATCCTGCAGCGGGTCCGCGAGGCCGAGCGCGACCGGCAATACGAGGAGTTCAAGGACCGCGTCGGCACCATCATCAACGGCGTGGTCAAGCGCGAGGAATACGGCAACCTCATCGTCGATGTCGGCCGGGGCGAGGCGATCCTGCGCCGCAACGACCGCATCCCGCGCGAGACGCACCGCCCCAACGACCGCATCCGCGCCCTGATCAAGGATGTCCGGCGCGAGGCCCGCGGCCCGCAGATCTTCCTGTCGCGGACCGCGCCCGAGTTCATGGCGGCGCTGTTCAAGATGGAGGTGCCGGAAATCTACGACGGCATCATCGAGATCAAGGCGGTGGCGCGCGACCCCGGCAGCCGCGCCAAGATCGCCGTCATCTCCTACGACAACTCGATCGACCCGGTGGGGGCCTGCGTGGGCATGCGCGGCAGCCGCGTGCAGGCGGTGGTGGGCGAGCTTCAGGGCGAGAAGATCGACATCATCCCCTGGAACGAGGATCAGGCGACCTTCCTTGTCAACGCGCTGCAGCCTGCCGAGGTGTCGAAGGTCGTCATCGACGAGGAGGCGGGGCGGATCGAGGTGGTGGTGCCCGACGACCAGCTGTCGCTTGCCATCGGCCGGCGCGGCCAGAACGTGCGGCTGGCCAGCCAGCTCACCGGCCTCGACATCGACATCATGACCGAATCGGACGAGAGCCAGCGCCGGCAGGCCGAGTTTGCCGAGCGCACCCGGCTGTTCGTCGAGGCGCTCGACGTGGACGAGACGCTGGCGCAGCTTCTGGTGGCCGAGGGCTTCACCAACCTCGAGGAGGTGGCCTTTGTCGACATCGACGAGCTGCTCTCGATCGCGGGCTTCGACGAGGACACCGCGGCCGAGCTTCAGGCCCGGGCGCAGGACTACCTCGCCGCGCAGAACGCCAAGGCCATCGAGGCTGCCCGTGCGCTGGGCGCCGACGACAGCCTGATCGAGTTCGAGGGGCTCACGCCGCAGATGGTCGAGGCGCTGGCGAAGGCGGGCATCAAGACGCTGGAGGATTTCGCCACCTGCGCCGACTGGGAGCTTGCGGGCGGCTGGACCACGGTGAACGGCCAGCGCGTGAAGGACGAGGGCATCCTCGAAAAGTTCGACCTCAGCCTGGAAGAGGCGCAGCATCTGGTGATGACGGCGCGGGTCCTGCTGGGGTGGGTCGATCCCTCGGCGCTGTCGCCGGACGGCGGCGAAGGCCACGACGACGCGGACGACGACGGGGCGGAGGCGCGCGGCTGAGCGGCGCGGACGGCATGGGCCGGGGCGGGCGGCGCGATGCGGCGGAGGGCCCCGAGCGGCGCTGCATCGCCACCGGCGAGGTGCAGCCCAAGGCGGGCCTCATCCGCTTCGTGATCGGGCCCGAGGGCGAGGTGGTGCCCGATATCCTCGGCCGCCTTCCCGGCCGCGGCCTCTGGGTCGCGGCCGATCGCGCCGCGCTCGAGAAGGCCGCGGCCCGTGGCCTGTTCGCCCGCGCCGCGAGAGCCCCGGCGAAGGTGCCCGAGGGGCTTGTGGCGCTCGTCGAGGCGCAGCTGGCGCGCCGGGTGGTCGAGCTTGTGTCGCTCGCTCGCAAGTCCGGTGCGGCGGTGGCGGGGTTCGAGAAGGTCAAGGAATGGCTCGTCGCGGGTCGGGTCGCGGTGCTTGTGCAGGCGTCCGACGGCTCGCCGCGGGAACGGGCGCGGCTGCGGCCGCCCGACGGCGAGGGCGCCTTCGTGGGGTGCCTCACCGCCGGGGAAATGGGTTTGGCTTTTGGCCGGGAACGTGTGATACATGGGGCGCTTGCGGCTGGCGGAGTCACGTCCCGTGTTGTAGAGGAAGCCGCGCGGCTCTCGGGGCTGCGGGAGCGTGTCGGCGGCGATGCTGCCGGGAAGGAAGCGAAAGTCTGATGACCGACACTGACGGAAAGAAGCCCCTCGGGCTGCGCGGTGCGTCGCATCCTGGCCAGGTGAAGCAAAGCTTCAGCCACGGCCGGACGAAGGCCGTCGTGGTCGAGACCAAGCAGCGCAAGCGGCTTGTCGCGGCCAAGCCCGCGACCCCGGCCGCCGCCACCGCTGCACCGGGCGCCGCCGGCGGTGGTCCGTCGCAGGCGGGCAAGCCGCAGGTGGCGATGCCCGGCAAGCGCCCTGCGGGGGTTTCCGACAGCGAGATGGCGCGGCGCCTCGCCGCCGTGCAGGCCGCCCGGGCGCGCGAGGCGCAGGAGGCCGCCCGCCGCCTCGAGGAAGAGCGCGAGCGCGACCTCGAGCGCCAGCGCAAGCGCGAGGAGGCGGATGCGAGGGAGCGCGAGGAGCGGGAGCGAATCGCCACTGCCGCCGCAAAGGCCGAAGCGGAAGAGCGTGCCAAGCGCGAGGCCGAGGCTCTGGCGCGCGCGCCGCGGTCAGCCCCTGCGGCGCCGGTCGCTGCCCCCGTGGCCGAGCGGCCGGCGCCCCGCCCGGGTGCGGCCCCCGCCCGCAAGGGCGAGCGCGAGCGCGACGCCGAGCGCGATTCGCGCGCCGCGCGCAGCCGCGAGGACGGCCGCCGCGCCGGTAAGCTCACGCTGACCGAGGCGATCTCGGACGAGGGCGGCCGCCAGCGCAGCCTGGCCGCGATGAAGCGCAAGCAGGAGCGCGCGCGGCAGAAGGCCATGGGCATGAACGTCTCGCGCGAGAAACAGGTGCGCGAGGTGCAGCTGCCCGAGACGATCATCGTGCAGGAACTGGCCAACCGCATGGCCGAGCGCGCGGCCGACGTCGTCAAGGCGCTGATGAAGATGGGCGTCATGGCGACGATGAACCAGACCATCGACGCCGACACGGCCGAGCTGGTCATCGAAGAGTTCGGCCACCGCGCCGTGCGCGTCTCGGATGCCGACGTCGAGCAGGTGATCGACACCGTCCGCGACCGCCCGGAGGATCTGCGGCCGCGGCCGCCGGTCGTCACCATCATGGGCCATGTCGACCACGGCAAGACCAGCCTGCTGGATGCGATCCGCAAGACCAACGTGGTCGCGGGCGAGGCCGGCGGCATCACCCAGCACATCGGCGCCTACCAGGTGAAAACCGAGGGCGGCCAGACGCTGACCTTCCTCGACACCCCCGGCCACGCCGCCTTCACCTCGATGCGCGCGCGCGGGGCGCAGGTGACCGACATCGTCGTTCTGGTCGTGGCTGCCGACGATGCGGTGATGCCGCAGACGGTCGAGGCGATCAACCACGCCAAGGCGGCCGGGGTGCCGATGATCGTGGCGATCAACAAGATCGACAAGCCCTCCGCCAACCCGCAGAAGGTCCGCACCGATCTGCTGCAGCACGAGGTGGTGGTCGAGAAGCTGTCGGGCGACGTGCAGGACGTCGAGGTTTCGGCGATCACCGGCAAGGGGCTCGACGAGCTGCTCGAGGCCATCGCGCTTCAGGCCGAGGTTCTGGAACTCAAGGCCAACCCTGCCCGGGCGGCAGTGGGCGCGGTGATCGAGGCCAAGCTCGATGTCGGCCGCGGGCCGATCGCCACGGTGCTGGTGCAGAACGGCACGCTGCGCAAGGGCGATGTCTTCGTCGTGGGCGAGCAGTGGGGCAAGGTCCGCGCGCTCATCAACGACAAGGGGGAGCGGGTGGACGAGGCCGGGCCGTCGGTGCCGGTCGAGGTGCTGGGCCTGCAGGGCACGCCCGAGGCAGGCGACGTGCTGAACGTGGTCGAGACCGAGGCGCAGGCGCGCGAGATCGCAAGCTACCGCGAACAGGTCGCGCGCGAGAAGCGCGCGGCAGCGGGGGCGTCCGCGACGCTCGAACAGCTCATCGCCCGCGCCCGGGCAGACCAGAAGGTGGCCGAACTGGCGGTGGTGGTGAAGGCCGATGTCCAGGGCTCGGCCGAGGCCATCGTGCAGGCGCTGGACAAGATCGGCAACGAGGAAGTGCGCGTCCGGGTGCTGCATTCCGGGGTCGGCGCCATCACCGAGACGGACATCGGCCTGGCCGAGGCGTCGAAGGCGTTGGTCATCGGGTTCAACGTGCGCGCCAACGCGCCGGCGCGGGCCGCGGCCAACCAGAAGGGCGTCGAGCTGCGCTATTACAGCGTGATCTACGACCTGGTGGACGACGTGAAGGCGGCGGCCTCGGGCCTGCTGAAGGACGAGGTGCGCGAGAAGTTCATCGGCTACGCCCGAATCCTTCAGGTCTTCAAGGTGTCGGGCGTGGGCAAGGTGGCCGGCTGCCTGGTGACCGAGGGCGTCGCGCGGCGGTCGGCCGGCGTCCGGCTGCTGCGCGACAACGTCGTGATTCACGAAGGCACGCTCAAGACGCTCAAGCGCTTCAAGGATGAGGTGAAGGAAGTCACCTCGGGCCAGGAATGCGGCATGGCCTTCGAGAACTACGACGACGTCCGGGAGGGCGACATCATCGAGATCTTCGAGCGCGAGACGGTCGAGCGCTCGCTGACCTGAGGCCGGGCGGCGACCTGACGCCGGGCAGCCCGGCCTGCGCTGTCATCGGCTGGTCGTCACCGGGGGCTGGTCGTCACCGGGAGCTCGGGCGCGCGCGCCGCTTGTGCCCGGGCGCCTCAGGCGGCGGCGCGGTCGCAGACGGGCCGCCCCGTGAACACCCGGTCGCCGACGCGCACGGCGATGCGGCCGTCGGGCAGCCGGCCGACGAAAAGCCCCTGAACCGAGATGTACTCTCCGATCATGATCGTGCGGATCATTGCGCCGCTCCTGCCCGCCCCCCCACCAGCGGTGCTCAGCCTAGTGCACGGCTGCCGAGAGTCACCCAGATTTTAGCCGCAAGGCTGCGTCGCCGGCAAGAAATCTGTGGGAAACCCTGATGGAAGGTTCAGAGCCAATCGCGCAGGTGGGGAATCAGCGGCAGATCCGCGGGCGGCATGGGATAGTCCTGCAAGGCGGACGGGCGCACCCAGGCAAATCGCTGCCCCTCGCGCGCGGTCACGCGGCCGGCCCAGCGGCGGCAAACGAACAGCGGCATCAGCAGGTGAAACTCGTCGTAGGCGTGGCTGGCAAAGCTGAGCGGGGCGAGGCACGAGGCTTCGGTGTCGATGCCGAGCTCCTCGCGCAGCTCGCGGATCAGCGCGGCCTCGGGGCTTTCCCCGGGCTCGACCTTGCCGCCCGGAAACTCCCACAGCCCGGCCATCGCCTTGCCCTCGGGCCGCTGCGCCAGCAGCACGCGGCCGTCCGGATCGACCAGGGCCACGGCCGAGACGAGCACGAGCGTCACGCCCGGCGCCCCGCCGCAGGCCAGCCTGCGCAGCCGCGCGGCGCAGGGCGCGAAGGGACCGCAGCCATCACGACCGGTAGTCGGCGTTGATGTCGATGTAGCGGTGCGTGAGGTCGCAGGTCCAGGCGGTGAAGCGCCCATCGCCCAGACCCAGATCCACGCCCACGACCAGCTCGGCGCGCTTCATGTAGGCCGCGCCGTCGGCCTCTCGGTAACCCGGCGCGACGCGGCCGTTCTCGGCCACCACGATGTCGCCCAGCCGGATCGCGAGGCGGTCGCGGTCGGCCCTCGCGCCCGACTTGCCCACTGCCATGACGATCCGGCCCCAGTTGGGATCTTCGCCGGCGATGGCGGTCTTGACCAGGGGCGAATTGGCGATGGCCATGGCCACGGCGCGGGCATCGGCCGCGCTTTCGGCGCCGGTGACGGCGACCTCGACCAGCTTGGTCGCCCCCTCGCCGTCGCGCACGACCTGCAGCGCCAGATCATGCATCACGCCCGCCAGCGCCCGCTCGAAGGCGCGGGCGGAGCTGCTGCGCAGGTCGGCGATCGGCGCCGCCTGCGCCCGCCCCGTGGCCGCCAGGATCAGCGCGTCGGAGGTCGAGGTGTCGCCGTCCACCGTGATCGCGTTGAAGGTGGCCCGGATGTTGCGCGCCAGCATGCGCTGCAGGGCCTTGGGGGCGATGGCGGCATCGGTGAAGATGTAGACGAGCATGGTGGCAAGGTCGGGGGCGATCATGCCCGACCCCTTGGCGATGCCGGCGATCCGCACCGTGCCGCCCTCGACCGCGACCTCGGCGGCGGCACCCTTGGGGAAGGTGTCGGTGGTCATGATGGCGCGGGCGGCCGCGGCGATGGCGCCCGCGTCGAGCCCGGCGGCAAGCCCGTCGATCGCCGCGACGATCCGCTCGGCTGGCAGCAGCTCGCCGATGACGCCGGTGGACGAGGTGAAGACGCGCGTCTCGGGCACGCCCAGGGCCGCGGCCACGGCGCCGGCGACGCGGGCGACCGCGGCGGCACCCTCGGCGCCGGTGAAGGCGTTGGCGTTGCCCGAGTTCACGAGGATGGCCGCGCCGGCGGCAGCGTCCTGCGGCAGCGCGAGCTTGGCCTCGCAGTCAAGAACCGAGGCGGCGCGGGTGGCCGAGCGGGTGAACACCCCGGCAACCGCCGTGCCGGGGGCAAGGCGGGCCAGCATCACATCGGTTCGGCCGGCATAGCGCACCCCGGCGGCGGCGGTCGCGAACTCGACCCCCGCGATCACGGGCAGGTCGGGAAAGGCGGGCGGGGCGAGCGGCGAGACGATGCCCCCCTTTTTCGGCGTCTGCGTCGTGGCCGTCGCGCCCGGCGCGGTCTCGGCCAGCGTCGCGCCGGCGCGGGCCTTCCGGGCCTTCTTCAGCGCCGAGACCTCCTTGCGCAGTGCGCGCAGCTCGGCCTTGAGCTCCTTGATCTTCGCCCGCGCCTTCTCGGCCGCCTTGCCGCCCATCGCACGCCCCCCCCGGGCAGGTCCGTGGGCGCCGCCACGCGCCCGCGGAGGTTTCGGCGCCGCGCCCGCCGCACCGGGCGCGCGCCGCGTCACTCGATCACGAGTGTCTGGTCGCGAAGCACGGCGGGGTCAATCCCCTCTGTCCGGCGCGAGACGGTGGCGGCGGCGGTCAGCTCGGCGATCAGGGCCTCGATCGCCGCCTGCTGGATCTCGGCGGCCAGGTCGTCGCGGACCTCCTCGATGCTGGGCACGGCGGCGAGGCGGGTGTCGTTCAGCCGCACGAGATGCCAGCCGAACTGGGTCTCGACGGGCTCCGAGACCTCGCCCACCGACAGCGCGACCACGGCGGCCTCGAAGGGCTGCACCATCATGCCCAGCCCGAACCAGCCCAGTTCGCCGCCGTTGCGGGCTGCGCCGTCCCGCGAATGCTGGCGGGCAAGCTCGGCAAAGTCGGCGCCGGCCTCGATCTGCGCCCGCAGCGCCTCGGCCTCCTCCCGGCTGGCCACGAGGATGTGCGAGGCGTTGAACTCGCGCTCCGGCTCGCGTCCGGCGAAGCGTTCGGCATAGGCCGCGGCGATGGCCTCGTCCGTCACCGCTGCCCCGGCGGCCGCGATCAGCGCGGCCGAGGCGAGATAGGCGCGGCGGCTGTTCTCGAGCGCGAGCTCGTCGCGCCGGGTGATCCGCCCCTCCATGGTCTGGGCGAGCGCCGTCTGCTGGATCAGCTGGTCGAGGATGCCGTTGAACAGGATCGCGTCGGGCAGCTGCTGATACTGGGCGGGAAGCTGGTTGCGCAGAAGCTGCATGTGGCCCAGCGTGATGGCGGTGCCGTTCACCGTGGCCACCACCGTGGCCCCGGTCAGCGGCTGCGCCGCCGCGGCTGCGCCCAGCGCCAGCGCAGCGCCAAGGGCGGCCGCCAGGCGGCGGACAGCTTTGGTCTTCATCCCGTGATCTCCCGATCCTGCCGCACAGTCCCGCGACGTTGACACTCCGCAGGCCGACCCTTACATCGCCGACAGGCTGGGCAGGGGGCGGGCAGCGGCTGGCGCCCTTCTAGGCAAGCGCGCGCGGCCAAACAAGGCGCCGCGTCACACGTTGCCGAGAGAGGCGTGGGCCGACAGAGGCGTGGGCCGAGGCGGCCGCGACCGAACGGAACGGAGTGCGGGAACATCATGCTTGGGTTCGGAACGCTGGCGCGCAAGGTCTTCGGCACCCCCAACGACCGCAAGATCAAGGCCACCCGACCCCTGGTCGCGAAGATCAACGCGCTCGAGGCCGAGGCCCGCAACCGCAGCGATGCCGAGATCGTCGCCGTCACCGAGACGCTCAAGGCGCGTGCCCGGGCGGGCGAGAGCCTCGACGCCCTGCTGCCCGAGGCCTTCGCGAACTGCCGCGAGGCGGCGCGCCGGGCGCTGGGCCTGCGCGCCTTCGATGTGCAGCTGATGGGCGGCATCTTCCTGCACCAGGGCAACATCGCCGAGATGAAGACGGGCGAGGGCAAGACGCTGGTCGCCACCTTCCCCGCCTATCTCAACGCGCTCACCGGCAAGGGCGTGCACATCGTCACGGTCAACGACTATCTCGCCCGGCGCGATGCGGAATGGATGGGGAAGGTCTATCGCGCGCTCGGGCTCAGCGTCGGCGTCGTCTATCCCTTCATGCCCGAGGACGCCAAGCGCGCGGCCTATGCGGCCGACATCACCTATGCCACGAACAACGAGCTCGGGTTCGACTATCTGCGCGACAACATGAAGTCGCGGCTCGAGGACATGTACCAGCGCGGGCACAACTACGCGATCGTGGACGAGGTCGACTCGATCCTGATCGACGAGGCGCGCACGCCCCTGATCATCTCGGGGCCGAGCCAGGACCGTTCGGCGCTCTACACCGCGGTGGACCAGCTTATCCCCGAGGTGACGGCCGAGCACTTCGCGCTGGACGAAAAGACGCGCACCGTCACCTATACCGACGCGGGCAACGAGTTCATCGAAGCGCGGCTGCGCGAGATGGGCATCCTGCCCGCGGGGCAGTCGCTCTACGATCCCGAATCGACCACCATCGTCCATCACGTCACCCAGGCGCTGCGCGCGCACAAGCTGTTCACGAAGGACAAGGATTACATCGTCCGCAACGGCGAGGTCGTGCTGATCGACGAGTTCACCGGCCGCATGATGCCCGGTCGGCGGCTGTCGGACGGGCTGCACCAGGCGATCGAGGCCAAGGAGAAGGTCGAGATCCAGCCCGAGAACACCACCCTCGCCTCGGTCACCTTCCAGAACTACTTCCGGCTTTACGACAAGCTCGCGGGCATGACCGGCACCGCCGCGACCGAGGCCGAAGAGTTCATGGAGATCTACCGCCTCGGCGTGGTCGAGGTGCCCACCAACATGCCGGTGGCCCGCATCGACGAGGACGACCAGGTCTATCGCACCGCGCGCGAGAAATACGACGGCATCCTCGCCGCGATCCGCGAGGCGCACGGGCGCGGGCAGCCGATTCTCGTGGGCACCACCAGCATCGAGAAGTCCGAGTTCCTGTCCGGGCTGCTGCGGAAGGAGGGCATCCCGCACAACGTGCTCAACGCCCGCCAGCACGAGAAGGAGGCGCAGATCGTCGCCGATGCGGGCAAGTTCGGCGCGGTCACGATCGCCACCAACATGGCGGGCCGGGGCACCGACATCCAGCTCGGCGGCAACGTCGAGATGAAGGTGATGGAGGCGCTGGCCGCCGACCCCGCAGCCAACCCCGACGCGGTGCGCGCCCGGATCGAGGCCGAGCACGCCGAGGAGAAGGCCCGTGTGATCGCGGCCGGCGGCCTGTTCGTGCTGGCCACCGAGCGGCACGAGAGCCGGCGGATCGACAACCAGCTCCGCGGCCGATCGGGCCGGCAGGGCGACCCCGGGCGCTCGGCCTTCTTCCTGTCGCTGGAAGACGACCTGATGCGCATCTTCGGTTCCGAGCGGCTGGACAAGGTGCTCAGGACGCTGGGGATGAAGGAAGGCGAGGCCATCGTCCACCCCTGGGTGAACAAGAGCCTCGAGAAGGCGCAGGCCAAGGTCGAGGCGCGCAACTTCGACATCCGCAAGCAGCTGCTGAAGTTCGACGACGTGATGAACGACCAGCGCAAGGTCATCTTCGGCCAGCGGCTGGACATCATGCGCGCCGAGGACCTTTCGGAGATCGTCACCGACATGCGCCACCAGGTGATCGACGATCTGGTGGATGCGTTCCTGCCGCCGAGAAGCTATGCCGACCAGTGGGAGGTCGAGAACCTGGCCGCCGCGGTCAAGACCAAGCTCAACCTCGACGTGCCGGTGGCCGACTGGGCGGCCGAGGAGGGGGTTGACCAGCAGGCGATCCGCGAACGGCTCTACGCCGCCTCCGACCGCCTGATGGAGGAGAAGGCCGCCTTTTACGGCGCCGCCACCATGCGCAATGTCGAGAAGCAGGTCCTGCTTCAGACCATCGACGCGAAATGGCGCGAGCACCTCTTGCGGCTCGAGCATCTGCGCTCGGTCGTGGGGTTCCGCGGCTATGCCCAGCGCGACCCGCTGAACGAATACAAGTCCGAGGCCTTCGCGCTGTTCGAATCGATGCTGAACGCCCTGCGCGAGGATGTGACGCAGAAGCTGTCGTCGATCGTGCTGATCTCGCCCGAAGAGCAGCAGCGGCTGCTGCGGCAGCTGATCGCGCAGCAGCAGCTGGCGGCGGCCGTGGCGGCACCGGCGATGGCGATGGCCGGCGCCGGGGCGCCCGCCGAGGCGGCGCCGCGGCCGGTGCCGCTGGTGGCAGGCTTCGTCGAGGACGACCCCTCGACCTGGGGCAATCCCGGGCGCAACGATCCCTGCCCCTGCGGCTCGGGCAGGAAGTTCAAGCACTGCCACGGCCGCCTCGTCTAGCGCCGCCCGGCGGCGCGGGCCTGCCATCACTTTGCCCAACTGTGCGCCTATCTGTGACGGGATCGGCGCGGGAGGCAGGCATGGACCGGAACGGCAAACTGGCAATCGTGGTCGCAACCGTCGCGCTGGCGGCGTTCAGCGGGCATCTGATGCAGCAGGGCCGCGGCGGCTCGGCAACCGCCGGGGCGCAGCCGGCGGCGGTAATGGCAGGTCCTGCGCAGGCCATGGCGGCCGAAGCGCCGCCGCCGGCCGCGGCGGCCGAGATCGCGCTGCCCGCCGCTGCGCCCGCGCCGCGGCTGGTCGCCGCCCGGGACGGCGCGGGCCTCGATCTGCCGCTGGACAGCCTGCCCGTGGCCGACGTGATCCTTGCCGCGGCGCCGACGGCGCGGTTGCCCGCCTCGGCGGCCGATACGATGCCGCCGGCCCCGGCCCGCGCGGCGCCCGCCTGCACGCCCGCGCTGTCGCTGTCGGCCGAGCCCGGTGCGATGATCGCCCTCGCGCTGGCCGCGCCCTGCGCACCCCTGGCGCGGGTGGTGGTGCGGCACGAGGGGCTCGCCTTCACCGCCCGGACCGATGCCGAAGGCGCGCTGTCGCTGTCGCTGCCGGCGCTCGCCGTCCAGGCCCGGGTGCGGGCGACGCTGCCCGGCAACGACTGGGTGGCGGCCGAGGTTGCGGTGCCCGAGGCCGCCCGGATGCTGCGCGTCGGGCTGCAATGGATGGGCCCCGACCACTTCGAACTGCATGCCTTCGAGGGCGGGGCGGGCTGGGACGACGCCGGCCATGTCCGGGCGGGATCGGCGCCGGGGATGGGCACGGTCGTGTCGCTCGGCACCGGCGAGGTCGAGCGCCCGCTGTTCGCCGAGATCTACAGCCTGCCGCGGGACCGGGCGGCCGAGGTCCGGCTGCAGGTCGAGGCACCGGTGACGGCCGCGACCTGCGGGCGCGAGATGCTGGCCGAGACGATCGCGATGCGCGGGGCCGCCCCCGTGACGCTGGTTGATCTGGCCGTGACGATGCCCGAGTGCGACGCGCTGGGCGACTTCGTGGTGCTGCCGGGCCTGTTCGAGGAGCTGCGGCTGGCCGAGGACTGATGCCGCGGGGCGCGGCGGCCGGCTTGCATTTCCCGCGCAACTTCCCCCTCATGGGTCCGCACAGGGCGCCCGGGGGGGAACGATGAACGAGGCCGCCGCCATCGCCGCACATCCGCTCTCGAACCGCCCGCGCAACCCGGGCGTGCCGCTTGCGCGCGACTGGTTCGCGGCCGCGGCCGTGAACCGCCCGGCGGCGGAGCACCGCGCCGCGACGCTCACCGCCCGGCGCAGCGTCAAGCGCGAATATCAGGCCGCCTGGCTCGTGAACGCGATCCGCTGCACGGACCTCACCACGCTGGCCGGCGACGACACCGAGGGGCGGATCGCGCGGCTCTGCGCCAAGGCGATGCGCCCGCTGGCCCCGCACATCCTCGCGGGCCTGGGCCTGGCGCCCGAGGAGGTGCGGGTGGCCGCGGTCTGCGTCTATCCCACCATGGTGCGCCCCGCCGTCCGGGCGCTGCGCGGCGCGGGCATTCCCGTTGCCTCGGTCGCCACGGGGTTCCCGGCGGGGCTGATGCCGCTGCCGTTGCGGCTGGCCGAGATCCGCTATGCGGTCGAGGAAGGGGCGGCCGAGATCGACATCGTCATCACCCGTGCCCATGTGCTTTCTGCCGACTGGTCGGCGCTCTACGACGAGGTGGCGGCGATGCGCGCGGCCTCGGGGGCGGCGCAGCTGAAGGCCATCCTCGCCACCGGCGAGCTGCGCACCCTGCGCAACGTCTACATGGCCGCGATGGTGGCGATGCAGGCGGGGGCCGACTTCGTCAAGACCTCGACGGGCAAGGAGGGGGTCAACGCCACCCTGCCGGTCAGCCTGGTCATGGTGCGGGCGCTGCGCGACTATCGCGAACGCACGGGCTTCGAGATCGGCTTCAAGCCCGCGGGCGGGATGCGCACGGCGAGGGACGCGCTCGCCTGGCAGATCCTCATGAAGGAAGAGCTTGGCAACCGCTGGCTCGCGCCCGACCTCTTCCGCCTCGGCGCCAGTTCCATGCTGGGCGACATCGAGCGGCAGCTTGAGCATTTCGTCACCGGCCGCTACGCCGCCGCCCACCGCCACGCCCCCGCCTGAGGAGGACGCCCGATGCCATCCGTCCGCGAGGCGCTTGCAACGCTCGACTATGGCCCCGCGCCCGAGGCCGCCGATGCGGTGCGGGCCTGGCTGGCCGATCACGCGGCGGGCTTCGGCCATTTCATCGCCGGCCGCTTCACCGCGCCGGGCGAGACGTTCGAGACCCATGCGCCGGCCACCGGCGAGGTGCTGGCGCGGGTGACGCAGGGCACGCCCGGGGATGTCGCCGCCGCCGTGGCCGCCGCGCGGCGGGCGCTGCCGGGCTGGTCGGGGCTGGCCCCGCACGACCGCGCGCGGCATCTCTACGCGCTCGCCCGCCATGTGCAGAAGCGCGAGCGGTTCCTGGCGGTGCTGGAAAGCCTCGACAACGGCAAGCCGATCCGCGAGAGCCGCGACATCGACGTGCCGCTGGTGGCCCGCCACTTCTATCACCACGCCGGCTGGGCCGAGGTCTTGGCCGACGCGTTTCCGGGGATGGCCCCCGTGGGCGTCTGCGGCCAGATCATCCCGTGGAACTTCCCCCTCCTGATGCTGGCGTGGAAGGTGGCGCCGGCCCTCGCCGCGGGCTGCACGGTGGTCTTGAAGCCCGCCGAATACACCCCCCTCACCGCGCTCGCCTTCGCCATGATCGCGCGCGAGGCCGGGCTGCCGCCGGGGGTTCTGAACATCGTCACCGGCGACGGGGCGACGGGCGCGGCGCTGGTCGCCGCCCCGGTCGACAAGGTCGCCTTCACCGGCTCGACCGAAGTCGGCCGCGCCATCCGCCGTGCCACCGCGGGCAGCGGCAAGGCCCTGACGCTCGAGCTTGGCGGCAAGTCGCCCTTCGTCGTGTTCGAGGATGCCGACCTCGACGCCGCGGTGGAGGGCGTCGTCGATGCGATCTGGTTCAACCAGGGGCAGGTCTGCTGCGCCGGCGCGCGCATCCTCGTGCAGGAGGGGGTGGCCAGGCCCTTCGCCGCGCGCCTGACCCGGCGGATGCAGACGCTGCGGCTGGGCGATCCGCTCGACAAGTCCACCGATGTGGGCGCCATCGTGCATCCCGTCCAGCTGGCGCGCATCCGCGGCCTTGTCGCCGAGGGCGTGGCACAGGGGGCCGAACTGCACCAGGCGTCCTGCCCCCTGCCCGAGCGGGGGTCGTGGTTCGCGCCCGGCTTCCTGACCGGGGTCGCGCCCGCCTCGGTGCTGGCGACCGAGGAGATCTTCGGCCCCGTCGCCACGCTCACCCCCTTCCGCACCCCCGACGAGGCGGTCGAGCTTGCCAACGCCACCCGCTACGGGCTGGCCGCGTCGATCTGGTCGGAAAACATCTCGGTCGCGCTCGACATGGCCGCGCGGGTGAAGGCCGGGGTGGTCTGGATCAACGCCACCAACGTCTTCGACGCCGGCGCCCCGTTCGGCGGCTTTCGCGAAAGCGGCTTCGGCCGCGAGGGCGGGCGCGCCGGGATGCTGGCCTACCTCAGGGCACCCGCCCCCGGCCGCGCGGCCGCCGAGCCCGCGCTGCCGCCGCCCGCCGCCGGCCCCGGGCTCGAGGGGGCGGGCGAGGGGGTGGACCGCACCGCCAAGCTCTACATCGGCGGCAAGCAGGCCCGCCCAGATTCGGGCCATTCCTATGCCATCACCGGCCGCGGCGGGCGGCTGCTGGGCCTTGCCGGGCTTGGCAACCGCAAGGACATCCGCAACGCCGTCGAGGCCGCGCACAAGGCCGAGGGCTGGGCCGGCGCCTCGGGCCACCAGCGCGCGCAGGTGCTCTTCTACCTTGCCGAGAACCTCGCCGCCCGCGGGCCCGAATTCGCTGCCCGCCTCGCCGCGCTGGGTGCACCCAAGGCCGCCGCCGAGGCCGAGGTCGCGGCCGCGATCCGCCGCTGCTTCTGGTATGCCGCGCAGGCCGACAAGTTCGACGGCGCGGTGCATGCCACCCGCTCGGGCCATGTGACGATCACGATGCCCGAGCCCTGGGGGGTGATGGGCATCGCCTGCCCCGCGGCGGCGCCGCTGCTGGGCCTCCTGTCGCTGGTGCTGCCCGCGATCGCGCTGGGCAACCGCGTGGTGGCAATTCCCTCGCAGACCGGGGCGCTGGCGGCGACCGACCTCTACCAGGTGCTCGACACCTCGGACATGCCCGCGGGGGTCGTGAACATCGTGACCGGCCACCGCGAGGAGCTGGCCGAGACCCTGGCGCGGCACGATGACGTGGCGGCGATGTGGTATTTCGGCACGGCCGACGGCTCGGCGATGGTCGAGCGCGAGGCGGCGGGCAACCTGAAGGCGACCTGGGTGAACCACGGCCGCCGGATCGACTGGACGGGCGCGGCAGGGCAGGGCCGCCGCTTTCTCGAGGCCGCAAGCCAGCCCAAGACGATCTGGGCGCCCTACGGCGCCTGACTCAGGCCGACAGCGTGCGCCGCACCGCGCCCTTCCAGCCGGCATAGAGCGCCTCGCGCCGGTCCGCGACCATCTGCGGGGCAAAGCGGCGGTCGAGCGCCCAGGCGGCGGCGAAGCCCGGCGCGTCGGGGCAGACGCCCGCGCGCATGCCGGCCAGCCAGGCGGCGCCCAGCGCGGTCGTCTCGCGCAGCACGGGCCGGTCGACCGGGGCGCCGAGGATGTCGGCCACGAACTGCATCGTCCAGTCCGACGCGGCCATCCCGCCATCCACCCGCAGCACCGCCCCCTCCGGCCCGCCCCCGCCGGCCGTCCCGAGGTCGGCGGCCATGGCCTCCATCAGGTCGCGGGTCTGGTAGCCCACGCTTTCCAGCGCCGCGCGGGCGAATTCGGCCGGCCCGCTGTTGCGCGTGAGGCCAAAGATCGCCCCGCGCGCGCCTGCGTCCCAGTAGGGGGCGCCAAGCCCGGTGAAGGCCGGCACGAGGTAGAGCCGCTGCGCGGGGTCGGCCGCCTCGGCCAGCGCCTGCGTCTCGGCCGCCGTGGCGATCAGCTTCAGCCCGTCGCGCAGCCATTGCACCACGGCGCCGGCGACGAAGATCGCGCCTTCAAGCGCATAGGTCCGCCGCCCGTCGAGCTGCCAGGCCAGCGTGGTGAGCAGCCGGTTGTGGCTGTCGACCGGGGTCGCGCCGGTGTTGAGCAGCGCAAAGCAGCCCGTGCCGTAGGTGGCCTTGACCATGCCGGGGGCAAAGCAGGCCTGCCCCATGGCGGCCGCCTGCTGGTCGCCCGCGACCCCGCGGATGGGAATGCCGCGCCCGAACAGCTCGGGCACCGTGGTGCCGAAGTCGTCGGCGCAGTCCCGCACCTCGGGCAGCATCGCCATGGGCACCCCGAACAGCGCGCAAAGGTCCGCATCCCAGCCGCCGCGGCGGATGTCGTAGAGCATCGTGCGCGCGGCATTGGTGGCGTCGGTCGCGTGCACCTGGCCCCCGGTGAGCCGCCAGATCAGAAAGCTGTCCACCGTGCCGAACGCCAGTTCCCCCCGCTCGGCCCGCGCCCGCGCGCCCTCGATGTGCTCGAGCAGCCAGGCCAGCTTGGTGGCCGAGAAGTAGGGGTCGAGCAGCAGCCCGGTGCGGGCGCGCACCAGCGCCTCGTGCCCCGCGGCGCGCAGCCGGTCGCAGAGGTCCGCCGTCCGCCGGTCCTGCCAGACGATGGCGGGGTGGATGGGCTCTCCGGTCGCGCGGTCCCACACCAGCGTCGTCTCGCGCTGGTTGGTGATGCCGATGGCCGCGATCGCGGCGGGGTCCGCCCCGGCGCGGGCGATCGCCGTTCGCGCACAGGCAACGGTGGTGGCCCAGAGCTCGGCCGGGTCGTGTTCCACCCAGCCCGGGCGCGGGAAGTGCTGCGGGAACTCCTGCTGCGCCATGGCGACGGGGTGCAGGCGGTCGTCGAACAGGATCGCCCGGGTCGAGGTGGTGCCCTGGTCAACGGCCAGGATGCTGGGCATGGGCCATCTCCTCGGTCAGGAAGCGGTCGAGCGCGGCGATCTCGGCGGCCGACATCCGCAGGCCGAGCTTGGAGCGGCGCCAGACGATGTCCTCGGCCGTCCGCGCGAACTCGCGCGCCACCAGCCAGCGCACCTCGGCCTCGGTGAGCGTGGCGCCGAAGGCGCGGCCCAGGTCGGCGGCGCTGCGCGCCCCGCCCAGAACCTCGCCCGCCTCGGTGCCGTAGGCGCGCACCAGGCGCAGCGCCCAGCGCTCGGTCAGGAAGGGATGCGCGGCGCGCAGCGCGGCGACGAGCCGCGGCACACCGTCCACGGGAAAGCCGCCGCCCGGCAGCGGCGCGCGCGCCGTCCAGGGCCCCTGCGGCACGGGAAGGACGGTGGCGATCCGCGCCAGCGCCGCCTCGGCGAGCTTGCGGTAGGTGGTGATCTTGCCGCCGTAGACGTTCAGAAGCGGCGCGCCGCGGGTGTCGAGCGACAGCACATAGTCCCGCGTCGCGGCGGTGGCCGACTTCGCGCCGTCGTCGTACAGCGGCCGGACGCCCGAATAGCTCCAGACCACATCGGCCGGGGTGACGGGGCGCGCGAAATAGTCCGAGACGAAGCGGCAGAGATAGTCGCGCTCGCCTTCCGTGCAGCGCGCCTCGGCCGGGGTGCCGAGATGCTCGGCGTCGGTGGTGCCGATCAGGGTGAAGTCGGTCTCGTACGGAATGGCGAACACCACCCGGCCGTCCGATCCCTGCAGGATATAGGCGCGGTCGTGGTCGAACAGCCGCCGGGTGACGATGTGGCTGCCGCGGACCAGCCGGATGCGCTCGGAGGAGGTCAGGCGCAGCGTGCCGGTGACGATCTCGCCCGCCCAGGGCCCGGCGGCGTTCACCAGCGCGCGGGCCGCCACCGTCTCCGCGCGGCCATCGGCATGGGAAAGGCGGACAAGCCAGAGGTCCGCCGCCCGCTCGGCCCCGGTGACGCGCGCGCGGGTCAGGATGCGGGCCCCGCGCAGGGCGGCGTCGCGGGCGTTCAGCACCACAAGCCGCGAATCCTCGACCCAGCAGTCGGAATATTCGAAGGCGCGGGCGAAGCCGGGTTTCAGCGGCGCCCCGGCAGCGTCGCGGCGGAGGTCGAGCGTGCGCGTCCCGGGCAGGATTCGGCGCCCTCCGAGATGGTCGTAGAGGAACAGGCCCAGCCGCAACAGCCACGCCGGGCGCAGCCCGCGGTGGTGCGGCAGCACGAAGCGCAGCGGCCAGGCGATGTGCGGCATCGCGACCAGCAGCGTCTCGCGCTCGCGCAGCGCCTCGCGGACAAGGCGGAACTCGTAGTATTCCAGATACCGCAGCCCGCCGTGGAACAGCTTGGTCGAGGCCGAGGAGGTCGCCTGCGCCAGATCGCCCATCTCGGCCAGCGTCACCTTCAGGCCCCGTCCCGCGGCATCGCGGGCGATGCCGCAGCCGTTGATCCCGCCCCCGATGATGAACAGGTCCGCCGGCTTGTCCATGGCACCCCTCCGCTGGCCTCCCTGACTTGACCGGCTCTGCTCGCTTTGTCAATGTTTCCGCTCGCTTCGGCGCGGAATGCGGCGACGGGCTTTCGGTTGATCTCGGGGTGGCAGATGGCGCAAAACCTCCGGCAGGCCGAGATCCTGCGGATCGCGCAGGCCGAGGGGCGGGCGCTGGTCGAGGATCTGGCCGCGCGTCTGGGCGTGACGGTGCAGACCGTGCGGCGCGACCTGAACGCGCTTGCCGCGGCCGGGCGGCTGATGCGGGTGCATGGCGGGGCGATCCCGCCCTCGGGCGTGGCCAACATCGCCTATGCCGAGCGCCGGCGCCTGAACGCCGCCGCGAAAGAGGCGATCGGCCGGCGCGCGGCGGCCGAGGTGCCCGAGGCGGCCTCGCTCTTTCTCGGCATCGGCACGACCTGCGAGGCGGTGGCGCGCGCGCTGGCCGGGCGGCGCGGGCTGATGGTGGTGACGAACAACCTGACCGTCGCGACGATCCTGGCCGAGGGCGGGGGGGCCGAGGTCGTCGTCACCGGCGGCGTGCTGCGGCCGGCCGATGCCGGGCTTGTGGGCGAGATGGCGGCCGAGGCGGTGCGCGGCTTTCGCCCCGACCTCGCGATCCTCGGCATCTCGGGGGTCGATGCCGCGGGCAGCCTGCTCGACTTCGACCTGCGCGAGGCCGCCGTCAGCCGCGCCGCGCTTGCGGCTGCGCGGCGGCGCCTGCTGGTGGCCGATGCGGCAAAGTTCGCCCGCACGGCGCCGGTGCGGGTGGCGGGGCTGGCCGAGATCGACGCGCTGGTGACCGATGCGGCCCTGCCCGCCGCCCTCGCCCGCGCCGCTGAGGCGGCGGGAACGGCCGTGGTGCTGGCCGGCTTCGCGGCCGAGGGGGGGCACGATTGACAATCCGGACGGCCGACCTTAATCCGAGTGTAATAGTCGGGAACCGGGCGATGCCCCGCCCGCGACCCTCGCGCGAACCGACGGATCCGACCGGATGAACGAGATCGCCTGCACCCGCCCCTTCCGCCTGCCGGCCGAGGCCTCGCCGCTCGGCTTCCGCCAGCGGCCGACGAAGGTGCTGCTCGAGGTGGACGGGCTGACCAAGCAGTTCCGGCAGGGCGAGGCCGCGGCGGTCGAGCGCGTGTCCTTCGCCATGGGCGAGGGCGAGCTTCTGTCGCTGCTCGGCCCCTCGGGCTGCGGCAAGACGACGACGCTGCGGCTGATCGGCGGGTTCGAGGCGCCCGATGCCGGGCGGATCCTGCTGCGGGGGCGCGACATCACGGGGCTGCCGCCCGAGGCGCGGGGGATCGGCTTCGTCTTTCAGGACTATGCGCTGTTCCCGCATCTCACGGTGGCCGAGAACGTGCGCTTCGGCCTGCGCGGCATGCCGCGCGCCCGGGCCGAAGCGCGGGTGGCCGAGATGCTGGCGCTGGTGGGGCTGGCGGATTTCGGCGCGCGGCGCCCGCACGAGCTGTCGGGCGGCCAGCAGCAGCGCGTGGCGCTGGCCCGCACGCTGGCCATCGCCCCGCCGCTGGTGCTGATGGACGAACCCTTCTCGAACCTCGATGCGGCGATGCGGGTCGAGACGCGGCAGGACGTGCGGCGGCTGCTCAAGGCCGCGGGATCGGCCGCGATCCTTGTCACCCACGACCAGGAAGAGGCGCTGGCGCTGTCGGACCGCATCGCGGTGATGGAGGCCGGGCGCCTGCGCCAGGTGGGCACGCCCGACGAGATCTATCGCAACCCCACCAGCGCCTTCGTGGCCAGCTTCCTCGGCCGGTCGAACATCCTTGCCGGCCGGGCCGAGGGGATGGATGCCGTCACGCCGCTGGGCCGGCTGCCGCTGAGCCGGGCAGCCTCGGGCGCGGTGCAGATCGCGGTGCGGCCCGAGCAGATCCTGCTCGACCCCGATCCGGCCGGCCCCGCGACCGTGGTCGGGCGCGAGTTCCGCGGCCACGACCAGATCTACTGGGTGCAGGAGGGCGAGACCTGCATGCTGGTGATCTCGGGCCCCGGCGCCCCGATCGCGGTGGGCAGCCGGGTCAGGATGCGGGTCTGCGATTGCGTCGTGCCGGTGGCCTGACGGCCCGGCCAGCGCCCGCGGCACCCCATCCGGCAGGTTGTGCAGGACCGGCACCGGCGGCCCGCCTGGCCCGACCGGTACCGCACGGGCCGGCCCACGGGGCGCCCGACGTGGGGGACGCCTCGATTTTCTGTTGCAATTCGCGGGCGGGAATGCGGATAATATTGCGTTCCATTCGTCACGGAAGGCAAGACAGGAATGTTCAATCAGGATCTCAACGCGATGTCGCTGAAGGAGTTGCGGCAGCTCCAGAAGGATGTCGCGACGGCGATCGAAACCTACGAGGCCCGCCAGAAGGAAGCCGCCCGGCTGGAGCTGGAGGAATTGGCGAAGGCAAGGGGCTATTCCCTGAGCGAACTCGCCGCGATTCCCGTCAGGCGCGGCAGGACGTCGGCAACGCTCAGCGCCGCGAAATACCGCCATCCCGAGAATCCCGAACAGACATGGTCGGGGCGCGGTCGCCGGCCCGCCTGGGTGAAGGCTGTGCTGGACGCGGGCGGGTCGCTCGAGTCGCTGCGGATCGGCGCTTGATCCTGCGGCAGCGCGGCGCGTCACCGTGGGTGGTGACGCTGCCGAGGAAATGGGCCCGGGCCGTCGCCGGCGCCTGGCGGCTGATGGAGGCGCGCCACCTCGGCCTGATCGCGGCCGGCGTGGCGTTCTACGCGCTGTTCTCGCTGTTCCCGGGGCTTGCGGCGCTGGTGGCGCTGTGGGGCTTTCTCGCCGACCCCGAGGTGGTCGCGAGGGAGGTCGAGCTGCTGGCCGAGGTTCTCCCCGGCGACGCCTATGCGCTGGTGGCGGCGCAGGTCGAGGCCCTGGTCGCGTCCAACCAGCGGACGCTGGGCTGGACCAGCGGCCTGTCGCTGGCGGTGGCGTTCTGGTCGGCGCGGGCGGGGGTTGGCGCGCTGGTCCGGGCCATCAACGCGGTCCATGGCGGCGAGACGCGCGACGGTTTGCGGCAGGCGCTGGCGGCGCTGGCGCTGACGGGGGCGCTGATGGGGGTGGGCGTGGTGGTGCTGGCGGCGGTGGTGGTGCTGCCGGTGCTGCTGGCCGTCCTGCCGCAGGGCCCGTGGACGGGTCTGGTGCCCCGCTTCGTGCAATGGGGCCTTGCGATGGGTGCGGTCCTGCTGGGCCTTGCGCTCGTCTACCGCTATGCGCCCAACCGCCGCGGTCCGCGGCCGCGCTGGTTCACGCCGGGCCTCGGCGCCTCGGTGATCCTCTGGGCCGCGGCATCGGTCGCCTTTTCGGAATATCTCGCCAATTTCGCAAATTACAACCAGATCTACGGCTCGCTCGGGGCGGTGATTGCCCTGCTGACGTGGTTCTACCTCGGCGCGTATTTCATCCTGGCCGGCGCCGCATTGAACGCCGAGGTCGAGCGGATCGAACGCGAGAACGCCGGCGCGCCGCAAGGCTAGCAGGTCGCCGGAATTGTCGGCGCGCCGGAACGGCATCCCTGCGGCAGGGGCGGTGGGGCGCCGTGGCGCATACCCCGTGCGGCGGCCGTCGCACTGCCATCGACCCGATGTCCTGCCCTGTTGCGGGGGGTGCGCCCCCTCGTTGGCGGGGGGCGGCGCGCATCGCGGCGGCGATCGAACGCGACCCGCCCGGCCGGACGGCCCCGCGCCCCCCGTGCGGCGGGCGGGGCGGCGGGGCGGGGGGCCGGCCTCGCTCCGGCGGTTCTTGGGGGCGGCGCACACCCGCCCCACGCCGACGATCCAGTCCGCCGGGATCCGGCCCGGGGGTGCCCCCCCGGGGCGTGCCCCCCCCGGGCGTGCCCCCCGGGCGTGCCGTCGTGGGCGTCAGGGCGCGCCCCGACCCGGGCGGCACCGGCCGGCCGGCCCGGCCCGGCCTGGTCGGGCGGGCCTGTTCCCCGACGGCCGGCTGTCGCCTGCGCCCCCGCCGATGCGCCAAGGGCGGATCTCGGGGGCCGCCGCGGCACCGAGGGCCGACCCGGCCGCGACATCAAGGGTGCGCCGGGCCTCGACCTTGAGGACGCGGCTGCTGGAGCCTGGGGTCTCCGGCAGCGCTGCGCCCCTGCCTCATCGACCGCGGGCCTTGCGCGGCATCCGCAAGGGACTGCGGCATCCGCCCCTGCCGGACGCGCCGACGGCAGGCCGTGCCGCGCCGTTCGACATCCGGCCCGCCGCGGCCGGGCGGGCGCCGCAACGCTTCGCCGTCGTGGCTCCTCGCAGGACGCGGGCGGACCAGCTCGGGCGGCTGTTCCGAAGGCTCGCCGCGGGTCAACCGGCATCCGCACCACCGCTGCCTTGTCACAGGCCACGGATCGCGCGATGCCGGCCTCGGGCCGCGCCAGTGGTGGCCGGAGCGCCTGGCCATCAAGGTTCCGGCGGGCGGCATCGATGCATCGCCCGCCGCGCCGAACAACCGCGGCGAAAGCCCCGGCCGCAAGGATGCGCTGCGGTGTCCGGGCTGCGACAGGCTGCCGGCCGGGGACATCCTGACGCCGATCCGGCACGCGCGGGCCGACCCGCGGGCGGGGGCGGCGGACGTGCGGCTGGCCTCGCCCGCCGGCGGGGCGTCGGAGGCGGGAAAGCCGGCGGCCGCGGGCTTCGGTCGGCACCTCGGCATTCGCCCCGGGGCACAAGCCCGACCGGCCGCGGATCGCGGCCTGCCAACAGCACCGGGCGATGGCGCTTGCGCCCGTGATGGGCACGGTCTGGCGGCTGCCCGCAGCCGCCGCGGCGCGGCTGGCCATCAACGAGGCGCGCTTGTCGGCGCGCCTCGGCGCCGGGGCGTGGCAGGCGCTGCGCCGCGACATCCGCGCCGGGGGCCGGTTCGGGCAGACCGCGCCACGGCGCCCGGGCGCAGGCGCGACTTGGAACAGCGGCTGCTCCGGCAGCATGGACTCGAAGGGCCATTTCGTGGCAAGGAGCGGGCGGCGCGTGTCGGGTGCGGCGGGAGATCGGGCTTGCAGATCGAGGCAACGGGGATTCCGGGGGTGCTGATCCTGACCCCGCGGCGCTATGGCGACGATCGGGGGTATTTCAGCGAAACCTGGAACCGGCGCGCGCTGGCCGAGGCGGGGGTCGCAGTCGACTGGGTGCAGGACAACCAGTCGCTCTCGCGCCGGGCGGGCACGGTGCGGGGGTTGCACTATCAGGCGCCGCCCCATGCCCAGGCCAAGCTGGTGCGGGTGCTGGCGGGGTGCATCCTCGACGTGGCGGTCGACGCGCGCCGCGGCTCGGCCCATTTCGGGCGCTGGGTGGGGGTGGAGCTGTCGGCCGGGAACGGCCGGCAGCTGCTGATCCCTGCGGGCTTTCTGCACGGTTTTGTCACGCGCGAACCCGACACGGTGGTGTTCTACAAGTGCTCGGACTACTACGCCCCCGCCGCCGACGGGGCGGTGGCCTGGGACGACCCCGACCTTGGGATCGACTGGGGCATCGGGGTGGGCGCGGCGGTGCTGTCGGCCAAGGACGCCGCCGCGCCGCGCTGGGCCGACTGGCAGAGCCCCTTCGCCACGGAGGGCGCGGCGTGAAGATCCTGGTCACGGGCGGCATGGGCTTCATCGGCTCGGCGGTGGTGCGCCAGGCGGTGGCGGCGGGGCACGGGGTGGTCAACCTCGACGCGCTGACCTATGCCGCCTGCGTGGAAAACGTGGCCAGCGTCGCCGCAAGCCCGCGCTATGCCTTCGAGCGGGCCGACATCCGCGACCGCGCCGCGCTCGAGAGGATCTTCGCCGACCATGCGCCCGATGCGGTGATGCATCTGGCGGCCGAAAGCCATGTCGACCGCTCGATCGACGGGCCGGGCACCTTCATCGAGACCAATGTCACCGGCACCTACTGCCTGCTCGAGGCCGCGCGCGCCTTCTGGATGCGCCGGGGCCGGCCGGACGGCTTCCGCTTCCTGCATGTTTCGACCGACGAGGTCTTCGGCTCGCTGCCGCCCGACCCGGGTGCACGCTTCACCGAGGCGACGCCCTACGACCCGCGCAGCCCCTATTCGGCCTCCAAGGCCGCGAGCGACCATCTGGTGCGCGCCTGGCATGCGACCTACGGGCTGCCGGTGCTCGTGACCAACTGCTCGAACAACTACGGGCCCTTCCACTTCCCCGAAAAACTGGTGCCGGTGACGATCCTGAACGCGCTTGCGGGCAAGCCGCTGCCGGTCTACGGCGACGGCTCGCACATCCGCGACTGGCTCTATGTCGAGGATCACGCCGCGGCGCTGCTTCTGGTGCTGGCGCGGGGCCGCGTCGGGCAGAGCTATGCGATCGGCGGCGGGAACGAGCGGACAAACCTTGCGCTGGTGCGCACGATCTGCGCGATCCTGGACGGGATGCGGCCGAAACCGTCGGGCAGCTACGCCGGGCAGATCGCCTTCGTGCCCGACCGGCCCGGCCATGACGCGCGCTATGCCATCGACGCACGGCGGATCCGGGACGAACTGGGCTGGCAGCCCTCGGTGACGCTCGAGGAGGGGCTCGCGCGGACGGTCGCGTGGTATCTCGAGAACGAGGCCTGGTGGCGCCCGCTGCAGGCGCGGCAGGGGGTGGGCGCGCGGCTGGGGCTGGCGGGCGGGGTCGGGGCGGCATGACGCTGCTTGTGTTCGGCACGACCGGGCAGGTCGCCACCGAGCTGCGGCGCCGTGCACCCGCGGGGTCGCTGTTTCTCGGCCGCGCGGCGGCCGACCTTGCCGATCCGGCCGCCTGCGCCGCGGCGATCCGGGCGCGGGCGCCCGCCGCGGTGATCAACGCCGCCGCCTGGACGGCGGTGGACGCGGCCGAGGCCGAGGAGGCGGCGGCGACGGTCGTCAACGCCGCGGCGCCTGCGGCGATGGCGCGGGCCTGCGCGGCGCTGGGGGTGCCGTTCGTCCATGTCTCGACCGACTACGTCTTCGACGGCTCGGGCACGCGGCCGTGGCGCCCCGAGGACCCCGTGGCGCCGCTGTCGGCCTACGGGCGGTCCAAGGCGGCGGGCGAGGCGGGGGTGCGCGCGGCGGGCGGGACGCATGCGATCCTGCGCACCTCCTGGGTGTTCTCGGCGCATGGGACGAACTTCGTCAAGACCATGCTGCGGCTGTCGGAGGCGCGCGACCGGCTGGGCGTGGTGGAGGACCAGCACGGCGGCCCGACGCCCGCCGCCGCCATCGCCGAGGCGCTGCTGCGGATCGCGGCCGATCTTGCCGCGGGGCGGGGCGCGTCGGGGACCTTCCATTTCGCCGGCGCGCCCGACACGACCTGGGCGGGCTTTGCCCGCGCGATCTTCGCCCGGGCGGGGCGGGCGGTGACGGTCGAGGGGATCCCGACCTCGGCCTGGCCCACGCCGGCGCGCCGCCCGGCCAACTCGCGGCTGGACTGCACCGGCCTGACCGCAACCTTCGCCCTCGCGCGGCCGGACTGGCGCGCGGGGCTCGACAATGTCCTGTCCGAACTCGGGGCCCGCCCATGAGCGACACGAGCACGAGCTACGCGAGCGCCCGCAAGGGCATCATCCTGGCCGGGGGCACCGGATCGCGGCTGTATCCGATCACGCTTGGGGTGTCGAAGCAGCTTCTGCCGGTCTACGACAAGCCGATGATCTACTACCCCCTCTCGGTGCTGATGCTGACCGGCATCCGCGAGATCGCCGTCATCACCACGCCCGAGGATCAGGACCAGTTCCGCCGCCTGATGGGCGACGGCAGCCAGTGGGGCCTGGCGCTGCGCTGGATCGCCCAGCCCCGGCCCGAGGGGCTGGCGCAGGCCTATCTGCTGGCGGCCGATTTCCTGGCCGGCGCGCCCTCGGCCATGGTGCTGGGCGACAACATCTTCTTCGGCCACGGGCTGACCGAGCTCTTGCGCGCCTCGGACGCGCAGACGGCGGGCGCCACCGTCTTCGGCTATCAGGTGGCCGACCCCGAGCGCTATGGCGTGGTCGAGTTCGCCCCCGACGGCAGCGTGCGCTCGATCGTCGAGAAACCCGTCCGCCCGGCCTCGACCTATGCCGTGACCGGGCTCTACCTTCTCGACGGCACCGCGCCCTCCAAGGCCGCGCGCGTCACCCCCTCGCCGCGCGGCGAGCTCGAGATCACCTCGCTCCTCGAGCTCTACCTCGCCGAGGGCGCGCTGCGGGTCGCCCGGATGGGCCGCGGCTATGCCTGGCTCGACACCGGCACCCACGCCAGCCTGCTCGATGCCGGCAACTTCGTGCGCACGCTCGAAAGCCGCCAGGGCCTGCAGGTCGGCAGCCCCGACGAGATCGCCTTCGCCCAGGGCTGGATCGACCGCGCGGCGCTCGCCGACCGCGCCCGCCTGTTCGCCAAGACGGGCTACGGCGCCCATCTCGCCCGGCTGCTGGACGCACGCCCGGACGAGGCCGGGCAGGCGCCGGGGTCGAAGGAGCCCGTGGCACCGGGCGCTGCGGCCTGCGTCGCATGACGGTCGCGGGGATGCCGACGCTGGGCGGCAAGGCGCGGTCCGCCTGCTTCATGATGCAGCGCAACGAGGGCGACCTGCTGGCGGCCTGGGTTGCCTATCACGCGGCGCTGTTCGGCCCGCAAGGGCTGCATGTGGTCGACAACGGCTCGGACGATCCGGCCCCGCTCGGGGTGCTGGAGGGGTGGCAGGCGCGGGCGGCCACCGTCCTGCGCGGCCTTGCCGCGCGCGCGATTTCAAGCGCAAGGGGACGATCCTCGCCCCACTGGCGCAGGAAGCGGCGGCGCGCGGGCCCCACGACTTTGTCCTGGTCCTCGATTGCGACGAGTTCCTGGCCGTCGAGAGTGCCGACGGGACGGTCTCGCTGGCGCCCGAGGCGATCCTGGCCGAGCTGGCCGGGCTGCCGCGCGACGGCGCGGTCAAGGTGGTGACGGCCTGCTACATTTCTTCCTGGCCCGGTCGCTGTTGCGCCAGCCGGGCGAGCGGGCGCTGGCCATCGACGTGTCCGACCTGCAGCAGTTCAACGTCGACAGGTCCGGGCAGGGCGATCTTGCAGCCTTCAACGCCAACGTCGCAAGCTGGCGCGGGCCCGACCCGGTGGTGAAGGTGCTGAAGGCCGACAGCCTGTCGGTCACCGGCGAGGAGGTCCGGCGCCGGCTGGGGGGGCGGGTGCGCCTGTTCTCGATGGACGGCTCGCACAGCTGCCGGCACACCCTGAATGACCTGAGGATCGCCGAGGGCAGCCTGGCCGAGGGGGGGATCGTTCTTCTCGACGACTTTCTCAACCGCGCCTCGCCTTGTGTGAGGGAGGCAGTCGTGCGATACCCGGGCGGGCCCGACTGCCCCGGCAGGCCGGTGCCGGTAGGCGATGGCGAGACCAAGTTCTTCCTGACCACGAAGGGCGCGGCGAAGGCCCACGGCAATCTCTTTTCGAAGATCTTCCGCAACCTCATGCGCAGCTACAGGAAGGTGGAAATCTGCGACCAGCGCATGGCCGCGGTCGCGCTGCTGCCGCCCGAGGGCGTGCTTGCCGCAAACCGCCTCGCGCCCGGGGGGACGCTTGGTTTCCTCCGCGACGAGGCCGGCGTGCCCGCGGGCAGGCTGCCGGGCGTCGGCACACCGGCCGAGCGCGCCGGCACCTGGGCCTGCGGCGTCTGGTCCTGCGTGGTGCCGGAGCTGCCGGCCGACCCCGAAGGCCCGCGGCGGCTGCGCCTGTCGATCGACATCGCCTGCTTCCGCAACCCGTCCGACCCCGAGCCGTCGATCGACATCCATGCCGGCCCGGGCGGCGCGGTGCGGGTCGATCTCCCTCCCGGCCAGGACCGGCGCGTCGCCACGATCGAGCTGGAGCGCCCCGATCCGGGTCAGGCAAGGCGGATCGAGGTCTGGTTCCACAACCCCCGCGCCGCATCGAGGGCCTCGCTGGGCCTTTCGCCCGATCGGCGCCGCCTTGCCCTGCGGCTGCGGCACATCGGGCTGGCGGACGCGCCATCGTGCGTTGCGACGTAATGGCCCGGGCACGCAGACCATGCCGCGGCTATCTTGCATGAGAACGAGATGACCGAGACTCCCACCCCCAATCCCCCGGCGGCCTGCGGCGAGGCGACGCCCGCGCCGCAGACGCGCGCCAAGGAGGCGCCGGCGGAGCCGGTGCCCAATGCCAGCCTCGCCGATCTTGCCGCGCCGCCGCGCTTTCGCGGGGCGATCGACACCGTCGAGGACGGCGTGCTCAGGGGCTGGGCCCTGTCGGCCGAGAATCCGCTGCGGCCCGTCGGGCTCGAGCTGTGGCTGGCCGGCGTCCGGGTGGCGCGGATGACCACCGGAGAGCCGCGCGGCGACGTGGCGCGCATCGTCGGCCTGCCGGTGCGGCCCGGGTTTGTGCTGGATCTTGCCACCGTCACCGAGGCCGGCGCCCGTGATGCCCTTGCCGCGCTGCGCGCCCTCAAGGGTCCTCCGACGGGGGTGGAGGACCTGCTCTCGGTGCGCATCGAGGGGACCCGCCTGAAGCTGCCGATGTCCGTCACGGCGCGCACGACGAAGGTCGAGATCGCGCGCCTGGCCGAACGGCTGTCGGCGGCGACGGCCTTGGCCATCGGCAGCGACCGGGTGGCGCTGGGACGGTCGCTTCTGGCCAACCTGGCTGTCCCCGAGGCCGAGGACGGCGATGTCCGGGTGATCGCCTTTTACTTGCCGCAGTTCCATCCCTTCCCGGAGAACGACGAGTGGTGGGGAACAGGCTTTACCGAATGGACCAACGTCACCACGGCAAAGCCGCTCTTCAAGGGCCATGACCAGCCCCATCTTCCCGCCGACCTGGGCTTTTACGACCTGCGGCTGGATCAGGTGCAGCGCGACCAGATCGATCTGGCCAAGCGCTACGGGGTGACAGGCTTTTGCTATTACTACTACTGGTTTTCGGGCAAGACCCTGATGACGCTGCCGATCGACCGGCATGTCGAGCAGGATCTGGACATGGACTTCTGCCTGTGCTGGGCCAACGAGACCTGGTCGCGGCGCTGGGACGGCTCCGAGAACGACGTGCTCATCGGCCAGCGCCACAGCTATGACAGCGATGTCGAGTTCATCCGCTCCTGCCTGCCGTATTTCCGCTCCAGGCGCTACCTCACGATCGACGGCGCTCCGCTCCTGCTGGTCTACCGCATCCCGCTGATGGAGCGCCCGCGCGAGACCCTGGAGCGCTGGCGCGAGATCGTGCGCGCCGAGGGCTTCCCGGACCTGCATGTCAGCATGGTCGAGTCCTTCGGGCTGAGCGACCCCTACGAATACGGCTGCGACAGCAGTTGCCAGTTTCCGCCGCACGGCGTCGCAAGAAGCCCGATCGACCCCGAGATCGAAGGGCTGGACCCGAAGTTCACCGGCACGATCTTCAGCTATGCCGAGATCGTGCGCGCCGAGATCGCCCGCCCGACGCCGCCGCACACCCGCTTCCGTGCGGCGATGCCGTCCTGGGACAACACGGCGCGCAAGGGACCGGCAGGGAGCGTCTTTGCCGGCGCCTCGCCGGCGATGTTCGAGACCTGGATGCGGTTTCTCGTTGCCGATGCCCGCCGGCGGCTGCCCGAGGGGCAGCGGCTGGTCTTCGTCAACGCCTGGAACGAATGGGCCGAGGGCACGCATCTGGAACCCGACCGGAAGTACGGACACGGCAATCTGCGGGCGGTGCGCAACGCGCTGGCGTCCGAGGTCCGGGCCCTGGCCCCGCTCCTGCCGCCGGCCGACGGGACGGAGGATCGTCTGGTCGACACCCGGCGCTATGTCGCAAGCCTGGTCACCGCAAACCGCGAGCTGACGCGGCTGATCCGTCGCGACAAGTATGACTTGCGCCTGGGCGAGGAGCAGCGCCTTGTGCAGTGCCCGCCCGGGATGCTGAAGGTGTCCGCCGTCACGGATGGCAGGTTCACCATCGAGGCGGTCAACGGACGGATGGCGAGCTGGGTTAAGCGGCTGCCGCTGCGCCGGGACGGAGCGCTGAGCCTGCATGGATGGTTCGTGATGCCAAGCCACAACACGGATGTCGCGTTCCTGTCGCTTCAGCGCCGCGGGGATGACGAGGCGGGGCGCTACATCGCCCAGATCCATCGGCGGATGCGACGCGAGGATGTCGTCCAGACCCTGTCGCTTGACGAAAAGTCTCTCAACTGCGGCTTCAGCATCGCGGTTGGCATGCAGGGCGTCGCGCCCGGCGAGTATCGGGTCGAGGTGCTCGCCCCCGATCCGGCAGATCCGCGAAAGGCCGTGGCTCTGCTCCTCCCGCTGAGCGTCCTGATCGGTTGAGCGCCATGACCGATCAGCCGCTCGTCAGCGTCGTCGTGCCCAGTTACTGCCACGAGGACCATCTGCTGGACTGTCTGCTCTCGGTCCACGACCAGAGCTACAGGGCCATCGAACTCGTCGTCGTCGACGATGCCTCGACCGATGCCAGTTTTGCCCGGGCCGAGGCGCTGCTGTCCACGGCCTTCGCCCGGCGCTTTGCCAACACCGTGCTGATGCGCAACGACAGGAACCTCGGCGCCCACGCCACGATCAACCGCGGCATCGCGGCCTCCAAGGGCTCGCATGTCGCGGTGATCAACTCGGACGACCTGTTCTACCCCGGGCGCATCGCCGCCCAGATCGAGGCCCTGGCCGAAGCCGGGTCGGAGTTGTCCTTCACCCTCGTCGATATCATCGCCGATCCGGCCGAGGTGCCCGTCATTCCGGACAGCTTCTGCCTGTTCACCCTGCGCCAGATGCTGGCGCTCCAGCGCGATCCGACCACGGGCTTCGCGCTGTTGCGCGCGAACCACGCCGTCTCGACCGGGAACCTGCTGTTCAGCCGTGCGCTTTATCAACGGATCGGCCCCTTCCTGCCGCTTAAATTCTGCCATGACTGGGATTTCGTGCTGCAGTCGCTCCATCACTGCGAACCTGCCGTGGTGATGGAACCGCTCTACGGCTACCGGCTGCACGGGGCGAACAGCTTCTCGGACCTGGCGCATCTGGCCGGGGTGGAAAGGGAGGTGGTGCTGCGCCGCTTCTTCCGCCGCGGCCTTCTGGGCGGCTCGCGCAACCCGCTGGCCCCCACGCGCGCCAACTGGCCCGGCTATTTCGACGTGTTTATCGAGGAATGCGGCCACGGGGCCTATTTCCGGCGCGAGAACGGCGAGGGGGCGGCCGGGTGGCGGACCTATGACAGGGACAAGGCGCAGGAGCTTTCGCTGCCCGTCATCGAGGAGGGACTGAACGCATGGCTCTGACCCGGGCATCCGCCAGCGAAGGCACCCCGAACGGAAGAAGCGGCGACGCAACCGGCGATGCAGACCGTCACTGTCGCGTCTCGCGCGCCTCCTTCGAGAAACCGTTTCCGCGCCTGACCTCCGGCGGCAAGCGTGTGATCGAGGACCGGGCCCGGGCGCACGGGCCGGTGACGACCTGCGATACCGCGGGGGGAAGGGCGCTGTCGTCACCGATCCTCGGGCTGGCGATGGCCGTCGCAAGCAACCCGCGGATCTTCAGCCGGCTCGAGGTTCGGCCCGGATTGGCCATCGTGACCGGGGGCGAAGCGACGCTGCCTGCACGGCCGACGCTGGACAGCCTCATCCAGACGGCCCCCAGGGTGCGGCAGCCGCTGCACCTGCCAGCGTGAGGGTGCGCCGGTGGTCCTCCGCATGACTCTCGTTCTCGGCGTCCATCGCTCCGGCACCTCGCTGCTGACGGCGGGGTTGCAGGCCATCGGGCTGGACCTCGGGCGGCTGCCGGCCGAGGCCGATGTGGACAACCCGCGCGGTTACTTCGAGAACCGTAGCATCCGCGCCTTCAACGACGCTCTGCTCAAGGAACTCGGGGCAGCCTGGGATGACAGCGGCTTTCATGCCGAGCTTGCGGGGCTGGACGGTCCGGCCTGGGCGGGGTGGCGCGACAGGGCGGCGGTGCTGTTGCGCGAGCACTACGGCGGGCGCGGGGCGGTGGCGCTGAAGGATCCGCGCATCACCCAGCTTCTGCCGTTCTGGGTCCGAGTGCTGGATGACCTCGGCTGGGCGCAGCGCCATGTCCTGATCCTGCGCCACCCCGACGAGGTCGCCGAAAGCCAGATGCAGCGCGCCGCGCGGCGGCCGGACCAGTTTCCCCGCATGAACACGCCCGAGGCGATGCATGCGCTGTGGACGACGCTGATGCGCACGGTCCTCGCGACGCTGCCGCCGGGCGCCGCCCTCACGGTGCGGCACGACGCGCTGCGGAGCGATCCGCGCGGGGTGCTGCAGGCGCTGGCCGAAAAGCTCGACCTGCACCCCGATCCGGCGGTGCTGGACCGTTTCGTGCAGGACTTCTTCGACCCCACGCTCCATCGCGCCGCAAACCCCGTCCCGGTCCAGTCGCCCGAACGCGACGCCGCGACCGCGCTCTGGGATCTGCTGGCTTCCCGGGGGCGCCCGGACGATCGGGACGGACAGCGCGGCCGGGATCAGGACGATGATCGACGGACCGACAGGCCATGAAACGAAAGGGACCGCCGAGCTTCCCGTCTGGCCGCCCCCTCTGGCCGCCCCCTCTGGCCGGAGGGTGCCGAGGGGCTCTGCTGCACGAATCCTGTGAGGGATTCATCCCGCGGATCCAGCGTGGCAGCAGCGGCGCATGAGCAGACCCGCACCCATCGCCTGCAAGACCTCGAGCTGGCCGGCGAATCACAGGGCGCTCGAGCGCCGCGGCTCGCCGGCGATCCGGTTCGGGCCCGCCGTGACCTGGGAAGCCGCGCCCACCGGCAGGCGCAGGCGGCAGCGGCAGCTGACCGGGTGCGGCTGTTCCGGACGGCGGCGCGCGGCCATGGCCCGGCCTCCTCGGCGGGGCGGGACGTTGCGCGCGCGCAACCTTGGCCGGCGGCACGGCTTCGGCGCCGCGGTCAGCGCGTCGCCCCGCCAGATGCCGGAGGGCAGCCGCGTGCAACGCGCACATGCGGCGTTGCATGCCTCGCGCCCGGGCATCGCGCTGTCGCGGCGGACGTCGCGGTGATCGGCCTTCTGCATCCCCCTGCGTCCATGCGCCGGCCAGACCGGTGAGCGCGGTGAACGCCTGCCGGCAGGGCGACAGCCGTCGGTCCGGCCCGCGCCGCGCGCCCCGGTCAGAACCGCGGCGGCCGCCGCTCGAGGAAGGCCGTGCGGCCCTCGGCCAGGTCGGGGCCGGCGAAGCAGGCGGCGTAGGCCGCCCGCAGGGCCGCGGCGCGGGCCGGATCGGGGGGTAGGAGCGCGGCGTTGACCGCCGCCTTGGCGAAGCGGATCGAGGCCGGGGACAGCGCCGCCAGCGTCTCGGCATAGGCCGCGCAGTCCCGCGCCAGGGCCTCGGCCGGCATCACCCGGTCCACCAGCCCCATCGCCAGCGCCTCGGCGGCATCGACGGTGCGGGCCGAGAACAGAAGGTCCTTCGCCGCCGCCGGGCCGATGGTGGCCACCAGGCGCGCGGTGTCCTCGGGCGCATAGGCAAGACCAAGCCGCGCGGGCGGCAGGCAGAAGCGCGCCGAGGGGGCGGCCATGCGCAGGTCGCAGGCGAGCGCGAGCGCGCAGGCCCCGCCGATGCAGGCCCCCTCGATGCGCGCGATCGCCGGGCGGGGCAGGTCGGTCAGCGCGGCAAGCGCGGCGCGGATCGTGGCGTTGTAGGCGGCCGCGGCCGCGGGCGTGGCATAGACCTCGGCGAACTCGGCGATGTCGGCCCCGGCCGAGAACAGCGGACCGTCGGCGGCGGGGCGGGCGCAGAGGACGACGGCGCGCACGCCCTCGTCGGCGGCGACGGCGGCGCAGATGTGCGGGATCGCCGCCCACATGTCGCGCCCGATCGCGTTGCGCCGCGCGGGGGCGGTGATCTCGAGCCGGGCGACCCGCCCGCGGTGCAGCAGCAGCCGGCCGTCGGCGAAGGGCTCGGGGCTGTCGGTCATGGCGCGGCTCGCGGGTTGGGGCAGGGGTGGCGCCATCTGGCGCGCCCGGGCGCCCTTGGCAAGCCCGGCGAGGCACAGGCCCCCCGCCAACCGGTGCGGGGCCGGCCCGCGCCGCCAGGATCGCCCCCGCGGCCGGCTTGCGCAGGCGCGCCGGCCTGCGGCACAGTCGCGCCCGCGCAGGGCGGCCGCCGCGGCCGCGGGGGGCGGATCTTGGACGGCTTCGAACTGCTCGGCATCCTCGTGGCGGCCTGGTTCGTGATCGGCGTTCTCGTCCTGCCGGCCGGGCTGATCCTGTTGCTGCTGCGCCTGCGACGGGTCGAGCGCCGGCTTCGGCTGCTCGAGGGCGCGCCGGCCCGCACCGCCGGGTCGGCACCCGCGCCCGCCGTCGCCGCGACCACCGCGGGCCCGGCGACGACCCACGCCCCGGCAAGGGCCGAGGCCCCTGCGGCGACCGCGGCCCCGGCGGCGGCCGAGGGCGCGAGCCCGCCCCGCAGGCGGCGGCGCGGCCTGGAAGAGGCGTTCGCGGCGCGCTGGATGGTCTGGCTGGGCGGGTTGACCGTGGCGCTCGCGGCGGTGTTCCTGTTCCGCTACGCGGTCGAGCAGGGGTGGCTGGGCCCGGCGATGCGGGTCGGGCTTGGCCTTGCCCTGGGCGCGGGGCTGGTGGCCGCGGGCGAATGGGCGCACCGCCATCCGCTGGGCGGGGGGGACGGCGCCGATCCCGTCGGCCCGGCGCTGACGGCGGCCGGGGTCTTTGCCGTCTACGTCAGCCTCTATGCCGCGCACGGGCTGTTCGGCCTGCTGGGCCCGGCGGCGGCCTTTGCGGCGCTGGCCGCGGCGAGCCTCGCCGCGCTGGCGTTGGCGGCGCGGCAGGGCCGGTTCGTCGCGCTGCTCGGGATCGCGGGCGGCTACCTCGTGCCGGCGCTCGTCGCCTCGGACGATCCGCAGGCGCTGCCGGTGTTCCTGTTTGTCTCGGTGCTGACGGCCGCGTCGCTGGTGCTGATCCGCGTCCGCCCATGGCCCTTCCTGACGCTGGGCTGTCTGGCCGGCGCCTTCGGCTGGCCGCTGGCCTGGCTGGCCGGGCCGTTCGTTCCGGCCGATCAGGGCGTGCTGTCGGCCCATGCTCTGGCCGTGACGGCGGCCTTCGCGCTGCTGGGCCGGGCGCGGGCGGCCGCGCCCGCTGCCGCCGCGACGCCGCGCGCCGCGGCGCTGGGCTGGACGGCGGGCCCGGGCCTTGCGCTGGCCGGAACGGCGCTGGCGGGGGCGTTTCTGGTGCTGCTGGCGCGCGCCTGCGCCTTCAACGGCCCGGCCTTCGTGGTCCTCGGCCTGCACGCGGCGCTGGCCGGCCTGCTGGGCCTGCGCCGCGCGGCGTTCGAGGCGATGGCGCTGGTCGCGGCGCTGGCCGTCGCGGCGGCGCTGCTCGTCTGGCCGGTGCCGCCGCGCCTGCTGCCCGGGGACGATCTGGCCTTTCAGGGGATCGAGACGTTCCATCCCGGCTATGGCCCTTTCGCGATGCCCGCGGGCTTTGCCGCTTTCGCCCGGGCGCTGGCGGGCTTTGCCCTGCTGTTCGGGCTGGGCGGGTTTCTTGCGCTTCCCCGGGCGCGGCGCCCGGCGCTGTGGGCGGGGCTGTCGGCGGGGATGCCGCTGTTTCTCTTCGCGCTCGGCTACTGGCGGATCGGCGGCCTTGCCCCGGACCTGCGCTGGGCGGTGCTGGCCGCGGGCCTCGCGGCGCTGTTCCTTCTCGCCGCCGCGCGGGTCCGTGCCGCGATGGGGCTTGAGGCCGGGCCGACCCCGCTCGGCCTTTATGCCGCCGGGGTGACGGCGGCGCTGGCCTTCGCCTGCGCCTGCCTGCTGCGCGAGGGGTGGCTCACGGTCGCGCTGGCGCTTCAGGTGCTGGCGCTGGGCTGGATCTGGTCGCGCCTGCCGGTGCCCATGCTGCGGTGGGTCGCGGCGCTGGCGGTCGCCACCGTGCTGGTGCGGCTTGTCCTGAACCCGCAGGTGCTGGCGTATTCGGGCGGGCTGCCGCCCTGGATCGGCTGGGTGCTGTACGTCTACGGCCTGCCGGCGGCGGCGCTGCTGGCGGCCGCGCCGCGCTTCGGCGACCCGGCGCGCGACCCGCTGGCGGCGGCCAGCGCAGCGGCGGGGCTGGGGCTGGGGGTTCTTGCGGTGGCGCTGCAGCTGCGACTGTGGACGGCGGGGGCGCTCGACGCGCCGGGCTACCCGCTGTTCGACCAGGCGGTGCAGGCGGCGTGGTGGCTGGCGGCGGCGGCGATGCTGCTGTCGCCCGCGGCGACGGGGCGGCTGCCGCTGGCACGCTGGGGGGGCCTTGCGCTTCTGGGGCTTGCCGCGGCCCAGACGGTGCTGCTGACCGCGCTGCGCGACAACCCGCTTCTCGTGCCCCATCCCGTGGGGAGCTGGCCGATCCTCAACCTCCTCGGCCTGGCCTATCTGCTGCCGGCGGTGCTGTTCGGGCTGATCGCGGCAAGGCATGGCGCGGCGCTGGGCGCGGCCGCCGCCGCCCTGCTGCGGGTGCTGGCCGGGGCGCTGGCCTTCCTGTGGGTCACGCTCGAGCTCCGGCGCGCCTTCCAGGGCAGCGACATCGCGCTCGGCCTGCATCCGGTGCCGGGCCTGCCCGGCGCCGTCCGCGACGGCGCGCCGAGCGATCTCGAGCTTTACGCCTACTCCGCAGTCTGGATCGTCTTTGCGCTTGCCCTGCTGGCGGCCGGCATCGTCATGCGCACGGCGGTCTGGCGGCACCTGGCGCTGGCGGTGCTGCTGGCGGCGGTGGCCAAGGCCTTTCTCTACGACATGTCCGGCCTGACCGGGCTCTACCGCGTCGCCTCGTTCCTCGGCCTCGGCCTGGCGCTGATCGGGATCGGCCGGCTCTATCGCCGTTTCGTCTTCACCGGACCGCGCGGGCCGGCCTGACGGGCGCTCGCCCGCGCCCCTATCGGCCGCGCCCCTATCGCCCGCGCCCCTATCGCCTGCGCCCGTCGCTGCACCGTCGCGCCGGTGTCGCAGGCCGTCGCGGGCCGCCGTCAGAACCGCTCGGCCCGCAGGATGGCGCAGTCGGTGACGCTGACCACGCCGATATGCCGCTCGACCACACGGAAGGCGGCCTCGAGGAGGCCGTCCAGACGCTCGGGCCGGATCAGGCAGATCACGGCGACCATGCCGCCCGCCCGGCCCACCTGCCCCTCGCGGCTCCACTCGCCCGAACGCCCCGATCCGCCCTGCACCGGCAGCACGGTGTAGCCGGTGACGCCCGCGGCGGTCAGCGCCTCGGTCAGGCGGCGTTCCATGACCGCCTCGATGATGATCTCGACGCGCTTGGCGACATGGGTCTGCATCGCTCAGCCTCCGGTCAGGGCCTGGGCGGCGGCGGCATAGAGCGGAATGCCGACGACGAGGTTGAAGGGAAAGGTCACCGCCAGCGCCAGCGCCAGCGCAAGGCCTGTGTTGGCCTGGGGCAGCGCCACCCGCATCGCGGCCGGCACCGCGATGTAGGAGGCCGAGGCGCAGAGCACCGCCAGCAGCGCCGCGCCCCCGGTCGAAAGGCCCAGCGCCGCCCCCGCGGCCAGCCCGAACGCCGCGCCCACGGGCGGCATCACCACCCCGAAGGCCACGGTTCCGCCGGTCAGCTGGCCCCGCGCCGCGCGCAGTCCGCGCCCTGCGACCAGCCCCATGTCCAGCAGGAACAGGCAGAGCACGCCGCGGAAGGGGGCGTCGATGAAACTGGAAATCTCGGCCCGCCCGGCGGGCCCGGTGATCCAGCCGATGGCGAAGGCGCCGACCAGCAGCACGATCGAGCCGTTCAGCATCACCTCGCGCCAGAGGCGCGCGTCCATCCGCTCGCCCCCCGCGGCGCCGCCGCGCAGCGCCAGCCACAGCGCGGAAACGATGGCGGGCACCTCCATCGCCGCGGCAACGGCGACCATCCAGCCCTCGAACGCCACGCCCATGGCCGACAGCGACGCCGTCGCCGCGACGAAGGTCACGATCGAGATCGAGCCGTAGTGCCCCGCCACCGCCGCCGCATCGACCGGCGAGAGCGAGGACATCGCGCGCAGCATCGCGAAGGCAACGAAGGGCAGGGCGAAGGACAGGGCCGCGCCCGCCAGCAGGGCCGCGCCCAGCTGCACGCCCACCCCGGCCTCGACCAGCGCGACGCCGCCCTTGAAGCCGATGGCGAACAGCAGATAGAGCGCCAAGGCCTTCGCCGCCGCCTCGGGCACCGACAGGTCCGAGCGCGCCAGCGCCGCCGCCAGCCCCAGCACGAAGCACAGGATCGCGGGAGAGATCAGGTTCTGCGCCGCGAGCTCGAGCAGTCCGGTCAACGCTGCCCTCCCCCGTCGGCACCGGGCGCGGCGCGCCGGGCGCCCCGCCGTTCGGGTCGCGCCGGCATCAGGCGTGGATCGCGCCGTCGCCGCAGGCCAGCGCCGCCTCGCGCACCGCCTCCGAGACGGTGGGGTGCGCATGGCAGGTGCGCGCGAGGTCCTCGGCCGCGGCGCCGAACTCCATGGCCACGCAGACCTCGTGGATCAGATCGCCCGCGCCGGGGCCGATGATGTGGGCGCCGAGGATGCGGTCGGTGGCGGCGTCGGCCAGGATCTTCACAAAGCCGTCGCCCGCGAACATCGCCTTGGCCCGGCCGTTGCCCATGAAGCTGAACTTGCCTGCCTTGTAGGCGCGCCCCGCCGCCGTCAGCGCCTCTTCCGTCTCGCCGACGCTGGCGACCTCGGGCGCGGTATAGATCACGCCCGGGATCACGCCGTAATTCACATGCCCCGCGCGCCCGGCAAGGATCTCGGCGACGGCAAAGCCCTCGTCCTCGGCCTTGTGGGCCAGCATCGGGCCGTCGATGGCGTCGCCGATGGCGTAGAGGCCCGCGACATTCGTGGCATAGCGGCCGTCCACCGCGATCTGGCCGCGCGGGGTCATGGCCACGCCCAGCGCCTCGAGCCCGAGCCCCGCCGTGAACGGCCGCCGGCCGGTGGCCACGAGCACGGTCTCGGCCTGAAGCGCCCGCGCGCTGCCGTCCTTGCGCAGCGCGTAGTGCACCGTGGCCCCCGCGGCGCCGGTCTCGACCCCCGACACCGCGGCGCCGAGCACGAAGTCGAGCCCCTGGCGGGCAAGGATGCGCTGGAAGGTCCTGGCCACCTCGCCGTCCTGCCCCGGGATCAGCCGGTCGAGATACTCGATCACCGTCACCTTGCTGCCCAGCCGGGCATAGACCGAGCCGAGCTCGAGCCCGATCACCCCGCCGCCGATCACCGCCAAGCTTGCCGGGATCCGGCGCAGCGCCAGCGCCCCGGTCGAGGTGACGACCGTCTCCTCGTCGATCGCAACCCCCTTGAGCGGCGAGGGCTCGGAGCCGGTGGCGATGACGATGGCCCGGGCGGCATGGACGGCCTCGCCCACCTTGACCTGGCCGGGCGCGGGAATCGAGCCCCAGCCCTTGATCCAGGCGACCTTGTTCTTCCGGAACAGGAACTCGATGCCCCGGGTGTTCTGGGCGATCACCTCGTCCTTGTAGGCCAGCATCTGCGCCCAGTCCACCGAGGGGGCGGCGCCGATCAGGCCCATCTTCGCGAAGTTATGCGCCGCCTCGTGCAGCTGGTGGCTGGCATGCAGCAGCGCCTTCGACGGGATGCAGCCGATGTTCAGGCAGGTGCCCCCCAGCGTCGCGCGCCCCTCGACGCAGGCGACGCGGAGGCCCAGCTGCGCCGCGCGGATCGCGCAGACATAGCCGCCGGGGCCGGCGCCGATGACGATCAGGTCGAAGTCGGACATGGGGTGTCTCCGGATCAGCTAGAGCAGGGCCGCGACGATCATCGCAAGCGTGGCGAAGAAGCCCGCCGCCCACACCACCGATCGCCAGGGGCGCAGGCCCAGGGCATAGGCGGGGACGTAGAGGACGCGCGCGGCCAGGTAGACCCAGGCGCAGGCAGCGGTGAAGGCCGAGGCCTTGCCCGAGAGGGTGACGACGACCACGGCGAGGGTGAACAGGATCAGCCCCTCGAAATGGTTGTTCAGCGCCCGTTGCAGCCGGCCCGCGACCGGCGACAGCGGCTTGGGCGGCGCATCGCGGGGTCCGGCGGTGTAGTCGGGGCCAAGCTCGCGGTTGGCGGGAACGGCGAACAGGACGAGCTGCACGGCCTGCAGCAGGCCGGCCAGCGCCAGGGTCGTGAGTTCGGGGGACATGCCGTCTCCTTCCGGTCGGCGGGCATCGGGCGGACCGGCGCCCGGGCGGGGCCGGCCCTTTGCGTCAGAGATCCATCAGCAGGCGGCGCGGATCCTCGAGCGCCTCCTTGACGCGGACAAGGAACGTCACCGCCCCCTTCCCGTCAACGATCCGGTGATCGTAGGACAGCGCCAGATACATCATCGGCCGGATCACGATCTGGCCCTTCACCACCACCGGGCGATCCTGGATCTTGTGCATCCCCAGGATGCCCGACTGCGGCGGGTTCAGGATGGGCGAGGACATCAGGCTGCCATAGACCCCGCCGTTCGAGATGGTGAAGCTGCCGCCCTGCATCTCGGCCATCGACAGCTTGCCGTCGCGGGCGCGCGCGCCCAGTTCGGCGATCTTCTTCTCGATCGCGGCAAAGGACATCGCGTCGGCATCGCGCACCACGGGCACGACCAGCCCGCTGGGCGTGCCCACCGCGACGCCCATGTGGACATAGTGCTTGTAGACCACATCCTGGCCGTCGATCTCGGCGTTGACCTCGGGCACCTCCTTGAGCGCGTGGCAGCAGGCCCTCACGAAGAACGACATGAAGCCGAGCTTGACGCCGTGCTTCTTCTCGAAGGCGTCCTTGTAGTCGTTGCGCAGCTCGATGATGCCCGACATGTCCACCTCGTTGTAGGTGGTCAGCATCGCGGCAGTGTTCTGCGCCTCCTTCAGCCGCCGCGCGATGGTCTGGCGCAGGCGGGTCATCCGCACCCGCTCCTCGCGGGCGGCGTCCTCGGCCAGAACCGGCGCGCGCGGCACCGGGGCGGGGGCGGCCACCGCAGCGGGCTGCGCCGCAGGGGCCGCGGTGCGCAGCGCGGCCTGGACGTCTTGCTTCATGATCCTGCCGTCGCGGCCCGAGGCCGTCACCCGGTCGCGGTCAAGCCCGGCCTCGGCCATCATCTTCCGCGCCGAGGGCGCATCCTCGGGCGCGCGGGGCTTGTCCGGGGCCGGCGGCGCCACCGCCGCCGTCGTCCCGGGCTCCGCGGCAGGCGCCGCGGCCCCGGCCGCGATGGTGCCCAGCCGACCGCCGGCCTGCACCGTGCTGCCCTGGGGGGCCAGAACCTCCGACAGCACGCCCGAGGCGGGGGACGGCACCTCGACCGAGACCTTGTCGGTCTCGAGGTCGCACAGGATCTCGTCCTGCGCCACGGGATCCCCGGCCGCCTTGCGCCAGGCCGAGACGGTGGCCTCGGTCACGCTTTCGCCCAGCGCGGGCACCATCACGGGCACCGACCGGGCCACGGCGGCCGCGGCCTGTGCAGCGGCAGCCGGGGCAGCGGCGGCCGCGGCAGCCGGGGCAGCGGCGGCCGTCGCGGCGGCGCCCTCCTCCGCCTCGGTCAGCGTGGCCAGAAGCGCGGCCACGCCCACGGTCGAGCCTTCGGCGGCGACGATCTCGGCCAGCCGCCCGGCGGCGGGGGCGGGCACCTCGACCGTCACCTTGTCGGTCTCGAGCTCGCACAGCATCTCGTCGGCCGCCACCATGTCGCCCGGCTTCTTGAACCAGGTGGCCACCGTGGCCTCGGTGACGCTTTCGCCCAGGGTGGGCACGCGGACTTCGATGGTCATCGGTCTATCCTTCGATGCTCAGCGCTTCGGAGACGAGCGCCTCTTGCTGGGCCTTGTGCTGGCTGGCGAGCCCCGTCGCCGGCGCGGCCGAGGCGGGGCGGCCGACATAGCGCGCGCGGGCGTGGGCGGCGCCGAGGCGCCCGAGAACCCATTCCAGATTGGGCTCCATGAACGCCCAGGCGCCCTGGTTCTTGGGTTCCTCCTGGCACCAGACGATCTCGGCGCCCTTGAACCGCGCGAGCTCGTGCATCAGCGAGTTGGCGGGGAAGGGGTAGAACTGCTCGATCCGCAGCAGATAGATGTCGTCCCGCCCGAGCGCGTCGCGCGCCTCGAGCAGGTCGTAATAGACCTTGCCCGAGCAGATCACGACGCGGCGGATCGCGTCATCGGGCCGCAGCACGAGGTCCGAATGGCCGCGTTCGGCATCGTCCCACAGCACCCGGTGAAAGGACGAGCCGGTGACGAAATCCTCCCGGTCCGAGATGCAGAGGCGATGACGCAGCAGCGATTTCGGCGTCATCAGCACCAGCGGCTTGCGGAAGCTGCGGTGGATCTGCCGCCGCAGGATGTGGAAATAGTTGGCCGGCGTCGAGCAGTTGGCGACGATCCAGTTGTCCTGGGCGCACATCTGCAGGAACCGCTCCAGCCGCGCCGAGGAATGTTCGGGCCCCTGCCCCTCGTAGCCGTGGGGCAGCAGCATCACGAGGCCCGACATCCGCAGCCATTTCGATTCGCCCGAACTGATGAACTGGTCGAACATGATCTGCGCGCCGTTGGCGAAATCGCCGAACTGCGCCTCCCACATCACCAGCGCGTTCGGCTCGGCCAGCGAATAGCCGTATTCGAAGCCGAGCACGGCGTATTCCGACAGCATCGAATCGATGACCTCGTAGCGCGCCTGACCCGCCTTGATGTGGTTGAGCGGATAGTGCCGCTCCTCGGTCGTCTGGTCGATGAAGGCCGAATGGCGCTGGCTGAAGGTGCCGCGCGTCGAATCCTGCCCCGACAGTCGCACCGGGAACCCCTCGACCAGCAGCGAGCCGAACGCCAGCGCCTCGGCCGTGGCCCAGTCGAAGCCCTTGCCGCTGCGGAACATCTCGGCCTTGGCCTCGAGCTGGCGGCCGATGGTCTTGTGCAGGTCGAACCCCGGCGGCACCCGCGTCAGGGCCGCGCCGACCTCATCCATCACCGCGTCCGAGATCGCGGTCTGGCCGCGCTGATACTCGTCGCGCTCGCGCTCGAAGCCGGCCCAGCGGCCGTCCAGCCAGTCGGCCTTGTTGGGCTTGAAGTCCTTGGCGGCCTCGAACTCGGCGTTCAGCCGGGCCTGGAAGGCGGCCTTCATGTCCTCGATCTCGCCCTCGGGGATCAGCCCGTCGGCCACCAGCCGCTCGGTATACAGCTGGAGCGTGGTCTTGTGCCGCTTGATCCGGGTGTACATCGCGGGATTGGTGAACATCGGTTCGTCGCCCTCGTTGTGGCCGAACCGGCGATAGCAGAACATGTCGATCACGACGTCGCGGCCGAACTCCTGGCGGAACTCGGTGGCTACCTTGGCGGCGTGCACCACCGCCTCGGGGTCGTCGCCGTTGACATGGAAGATCGGCGCCTCGACCATCAGCGCGATGTCGGTGGGATAGGGCGAGGACCGCGAGTAGGACGGGGCGGTGGTGAAGCCGATCTGGTTGTTGACGACGATGTGGATCGTCCCGCCAGTGCGGTGCCCGACCAGCCCCGACAGGCCGAAGCACTCGGCGACCACGCCCTGCCCGGCAAAGGCCGCATCGCCATGCAGCAGCACCGGCAGCACCATCTTGCGCGCCGTATCCCCCGCCTGCGCCTGCTTGGCCCGCGCCTTGCCCAGCACGACCGGGTTCACCGCCTCGAGATGGCTGGGGTTCGCGGTCAGCGACAGATGCACCGTGTTGCCGTCGAAGGTGCGGTCGGAGGAGGCGCCGAGGTGGTATTTCACATCGCCAGATCCGTCCACGTCGTCGGGCTTGAAGCTGCCGCCCTGGAACTCGTGAAAGATCGCGCGGTAGGGCTTCATCATCACGTTGGCAAGAATGTTCAGCCGGCCGCGGTGGGGCATGCCGATGACGATCTCGCGCACCCCCAGCGCGCCGCCGCGCTTGATGATCTGCTCCATCGCCGGGATCAGCGCCTCGCCCCCGTCGAGGCCGAAGCGCTTGGTGCCCGTGAACTTGACGTGAAGGAATTTCTCGAATCCCTCGGCCTCGACCAGCTTGTTGAGGATCGCCTTGCGCCCGTTCTTGGTGAAGGTGATCTCCTTGCCGTAGCCCTCGATCCGCTCCTTCAGCCAGGCCGCCTGCGCCGGGTCGGAGATGTGCATGTACTGCAGCGCGAAGGTGCCGCAGTAGGTCCGCTTCACGATGTCGAGGATCTGCCGCATCGAGGCGGTCATCAGCCCCAGCACGTTGTCAAGGAAGATCGGCCGGTCCATGTCGGCCTCGGTGAAGCCGTAGGACACGGGGTCGAGCTCGGGGTGCGGCTTTTCGTTGCGCATGCCCAGCGGGTCGAGGTCGGCCACCAGATGGCCGCGGATGCGGTAGGCGCGGATCAGCATGAGCGCGCGGATCGAATCGAGCACCGCGCGCTGGACCTGCGCATCCGACAGCGCCACCCCGCCTTCGGCGGCCTTGGCCGCGATCTTCTCGCGCACGGCCTTGGCCTCTTTCGCCGCGGCGGGCCACTCGCCGGTCAGCGCGGCGGTCAGCTCGTCCGACGGCGCGGGCGGCCAGTCGCCCCGGCTCCAGGACGCGCCGCGGGCCTGGCGGCGGACATCGCCCTCGGGCTCGGCGAGCGCGCGGAAGAACTCGGCCCAGCTGGCATCGACCGAAGCCGGGTCGGCGGCATAGCGGGCGTGCAGCGCCTCGACATATTCGGCGTTCTGGCCCTGCAGGAAGCTCGAGGCATGGAAGGCGTCGTTCGGGGACTGGTCGGTCATGGCGTCACCTTTGGAAGGCGGAGGCGGGGGCGGGGCCGTAGGCGTTCGGGCCGGGCTGGGACGGGCGCGCCAGCCACCACAGAACGATCAGCGGCGAGACGACGAGGACAAGCATGGACAGCCAGACCAGCGCCGCGACGGCGCCGCCGAAGGCAGGCCCGCTTTGCGGTGCGATGGCGCCGGCAAGGCTCATGAAGCTGCCGATCCCGATCACGATCAGCAGCGGGTAGAGCACGAAGATCCCCGACCGCCCGGTGTCGTGCATGCGCCGCCAGGCCGCGGCGAGGTGGGGGACGACCATCGCCAGCCCGAACAGCGTGGCCAGCGGCCCGTCGGCCCTCGCGTCCAGCCGGCCGGGCCCGGCCTGGAACCGGCCCGCCCCGAGAAGCGCGGCATCGAGCAGCGCGGCGACACTCCCGCCCAGGACGACGAACAGCGCGAAATACCAGAACTCGGGCCGCGACGCGCGGCCCGAGAAGGTGGCGTAGTTCGCCAGACAGCGGCGGACGGCCGTGGCGAAGCTCATGCCCGGCCCATCGCCTTCAGCACCGCCTCGCCCAGCCCCGCGGGGCTGTCGGCCACCACGAGGCCGGCGGCCTTCATCGCCTCGATCTTGCTTTCGGCGTCGCCCTTGCCGCCCGAGACGATGGCCCCGGCATGGCCCATCCGCCGCCCCTTGGGCGCCGTGCGCCCCGCGATGAACCCCGCGCAGGGCTTGCCCCTGCCGCGGCGGGCGGCGTCGGCCAGAAACTGCGCCGCCTCCTCCTCGGCCGTGCCGCCGATCTCGCCGATCATGATGATCGCCTCGGTCTCGGGATCGGCCAGGAACCACTCCAGCACGTCGATGTGCTCGGTCCCCTTGATCGGGTCGCCGCCGATGCCCACGCAGGTGGATTGCCCGAGGCCCACGTCGGTCGTCTGCTTCACCGCCTCGTAGGTCAGCGTGCCCGAGCGCGAGACGACCCCCACCTTGCCGCGGCGGTGGATGTGGCCGGGCATGATGCCGATCTTGCAGGCATCGGGGGTGATGACGCCGGGGCAGTTCGGCCCGATCAGGATCGAGCGGCTGCCCTCGAGCGCGCGCTTGACGCGCATCATGTCAAGCACCGGGATGCCCTCGGTGATGCACACGATCAGCTCCATCCCCGCGTCGATCGCCTCGAGGATCGAATCGGCCGCGAACGGGGGCGGCACATAGATGGCGCTGGCGGTCGCCCCCGTCGCGGTTTTCGCCTCGTGCACCGAATTGAATACCGGCAGGCCGAGGTGGACGCTGCCGCCCTTCCCGGGCGTCACGCCGCCGACCATCTTCGTGCCGTAGGCGATGGCCTGTTCGGAATGGAACGTGCCCTGGCTGCCGGTAAAGCCCTGGCAGATCACGCGGGTGTTCTGGTCAACGAGAATGGCCATCTCCGGCCTCCTTGCGTAGGGCGGGCCTCGGCCCGTGGCTCATGTCCGCGCCGGCGGAGGCAACCCCGCCCGGCATCATCCCCTGACCGCGGCGACGATCTTCGCCGCGGCATCGCTGAGGTTCTCGGCCGCGATCACGTTCAGCCCCGAGTCGCGGATGATCTGCTTGCCGAGCTCGACGTTCGTCCCCTCGAGCCGCACCACCAGCGGCACCTTCAGCCCCACCTCGCGCACCGCCGCCAGCACCCCCTCGGCGATGATGTCGCAGCGCATGATGCCGCCGAAGATGTTGACGAGGATGCCCTTCACGTTGGGGTCCGAGGTGATGATCTTGAAGGCTTCCGTCACCTTCTCCTTCGTCGCCCCGCCGCCGACGTCGAGGAAGTTGGCCGGCGCGGCCCCGTAGAGCTTGATGATGTCCATCGTCGCCATGGCAAGGCCCGCGCCGTTGACCATGCAGCCGATCTCGCCATCGAGCGCGATGTAGTTGAGATCGAACTTCGACGCCGCAAGCTCCTTGGGGTCCTCCTCGGTCTCGTCGCGCAGCGACAGGATGTCGGGCTGGCGGTAAAGCGCGTTGTTGTCGAAACCCACCTTTGCGTCGAGGCACCTGAGGTCGCCCGCGGGGGTGACGATGAGGGGGTTGATCTCGATCATCTCGGCGTCCTTGTCGACGAACAGCCGATAGAGTTTCGTCACCAGATCGACGCATTGCCTGACCTGCTTGCCCTCGAGACCGAGGGCAAAGGCGATGCGGCGGCCGTGGAAGCCCTGGATGCCGGTGGCAGGATCGACCGAGAAGGTCAGGATCTTCTCGGGGCTGTGCGCCGCCACCTCCTCGATGTCCATGCCGCCCTCGGTCGAGCAGACGAAGGAGATGCGGCTGGTCTTGCGGTCGATCAGCAGCGCCAGATAGAGCTCGCGCGCGATGTCGCTGCCCTCCTCGATATAGACGCGCCCGACCTGCTTGCCTGCGGGCCCGGTCTGGTGAGTGACCAGCGTGCGGCCCAGCATCCTCAGCGCCTCCTCCGCCGCCTCGCCCACCGAGCGGGCCAGCCGCACGCCGCCCTTCTCGCCGGCCTCGGGTTCCCGGAAGCGGCCCTTGCCGCGGCCGCCGGCATGGATCTGCGCCTTGACCACCCACAGCGGCCCGTCGAGCTCGCCCGCCGCCGCCTTGGCCTCCTCCGCCCGAAGCACGATCCGCCCGTCCGAGACCGGCAGGCCGTAGCTGCGCAGCAGCGCCTTGGCCTGATACTCGTGGATGTTCATCTCTCCCGCCCCGCTGGCTTGCGATGTCGAGCGTCCTCATGGCACAGCCGGGACGCGCCGCAAACGGTATTCCGTCGTATACGCAGCCCCGGCGGCAAGATTCCGCCGTTTGTGATCACATGATTTCTGGGTGTGATCGCAAAATCGCCCCCGTCTGCCCGACGGCTTTGGCGGGGTGAGTCGCGCCGGCACCGAGCCGCGGGCAGTCGCCCGTCGCGCATGCGAATCAGCCGCGGCCAGAGGGCTGATCGGCCGCGCGCCTAGCCTCCGGCGCACCGGCGCGCGGCTGCCCCTGGTGCGGTGCCCGGGGCCGGGCAGGCCGCGGGCGGCCGACGGCGCCGGGGGGCATTCCAGCGGCAAGCCGCGGCGCCGGCACGGCGCCGCCGCCGGGTCAGGCGAGGGTCGGGTCGATGCCCTTGCAGGCGGCGACAAGGCCCCGGACCGCCTCGACCGACCTGTCGAACATCGCCTGCTCGTCGCGGTTGAGCCGGATGTCCACGATCTTCTCGATCCCGCCGGCGCCGATGATCGTGGGCACGCCGACATACACGCCCCTGAGCCCGAAGGGCCCGTCGCACCAGGCCGCGCAGGGCAGCAGGCGCTTCTGGTCCTTCAGATAGGCCTCGGCCATCTCGATCGCGCTGGTCGCGGGCGCGTAATAGGCCGAGCCGGTCTTGAGCAGCCCCACGATCTCGGCGCCGCCGTCGCGGGTGCGCTGGACGATGGCCTCCAGCCTCTCCTGCGTTGTCCAGCCCATCGCCACCAGATCGGGCAGCGGAATGCCGGCGACGGTGGAATAGCGCACCAGCGGCACCATCGTGTCGCCGTGCCCGCCCAGCACGAAGGCGGTGACGTCGCGCATCGAGACGCGGAACTCCAGGCTCAGGAAATGCCGGAAGCGCGCCGAGTCGAGCACGCCCGCCATGCCCACGACCTTCTCGTGCGGCAGCCCCGAGAACTCGCGCAGCGCCCAGACCATCGCATCGAGCGGGTTGGTGATGCAGATGACGAAGGCCTCGGGCGCATGCGCCCGGATCCCCTCGCCCACCGCCTTCATCACCTTGAGGTTGATGCCGAGCAGGTCGTCGCGGCTCATCCCCGGCTTGCGCGGCACCCCGGCGGTGACGATGCAGACATCGGCACCGGCGATGTCGTCGTAGCTGTTGGTGCCCTTCAGGACGGCATCGAAACCCGCGGACGGCCCGGACTCGGCGATGTCGAGCGCCTTGCCCTGGGGCATGCCCTCGGCGATGTCGAACAGGACGATGTCGCCCAGCTCCTTGATCGCGGCCAGATGGGCGAGCGTCCCGCCGATCTGCCCCGCGCCGATCAGCGCAATCCTGGGTCTGGCCATGATAGGGGTCTCCGCACGGTTGATGCAGCCGGATGCCTAAGCCGTCGCCGCCCGCCGCGCAAGCCTGCGCTCCGGACCGCTGCGGCGCGCGGCGCGGGGCTTTCCGCGGGGCGGCGGCTTGGCTAGACGAGGGCAGACGTCGGCAGGGAGCGTTGCTTGGCCTTCGATCCGGTGTTTCTCGCCCTTGCCGTTCCGACGGTGCTGCTGGCCGGCATCTCGAAGGGCGGCTTCGGCGATGTCGCCACCTTCGCGGCCACCCCGCTGCTGACGCTGGCGATCGATCCGGCCGCGGCGCTCGGGCTCATGCTGCCGCTGCTCATGGCGATGGACCTCGGCGCGCTGCACGCCTACCGCGGGCGCTGGCACCGGCCGAGCGTGGCGGCCCTGGTCCTCGGCGCGCTGCCCGGGGTGGCGCTGGGCGCGCTGTTCTGGCGCATCGCCGATGCCGACCTGCTGCGGCTGCTGATCGGGGCGATGTCGCTGGCCTTCGTCGCCTTCCAGCTTGCCCGCGCCGCCGGATGGCTGGTGCTGCCGCCGCGCCCCTTCGTGCGGAGCGAAGGCGTGGGGGCCGGCGTTGTCGCCGGGTTCACCAGCTTCATCGCCCATGCCGGCGGCCCGGCGGTGGCGATCTTCCTGCTGCGTCTGGGGCTGGACAAGACCGCCTTCCAGGCGACGGCCGTCGCCTCGTTCTGGGCGATCAACGCCTTCAAGGCGGTGCCCTACGGGTTCCTCGGCATCTTCACCGCCGAGACGCTGCTGGCCGATGCGGTGCTGTTGCCGGTGGCGATGCTCGGCCTCTGGCTGGGGGTGCGGGCGCACCGGGTCATCCCCGAGCGCGTCTTCTTCGCGGTGACCTATCTGTTGCTGGCGGCGGCGGGGGCGAAGCTGGTGGCCGACGCGCTGACCTGAGCGCTGCCGGGCGGACGCCCTTCGGGCGACGGCCTTCCCCTCGCTTCGCCCCTCCGGGGCTCGGGCTCGGGCGCCTTCGGCGCGGCGGGGGCGGGGCGCCCCGACGGACGGATGCCTCAGGCCGGCGTGCCGCGGGCCGGTGCGGCATCGGGTGCGGCCTCATACCCCTCGCCGGCGGCGATCAGGCACATCAGGCCGTTGGGCAGGGTGGCGGTGATCGTCCAGCTGCCCGTGGCGGCGCTGGCATAGACCTCGACCACCACATCGTCGGCGGCAAGGCCCATCGCACGGCGCGTCTCGCCATAGGTCTGGGTCAGATGCGCCACGATGCGGCTGCGCTCGCCGCAGCGGGCGGCCTGGGCGGCGGCGGGGCCGGGCGGCAGGGCGGCCGCGGCAAGGGCGGCGGCGAGGGCGGCAGTCAGGCAGGGCAAGATCCGTCGCATCGGTTCGGCCTTTGCTTTGCGGGGGCGCAGGGCGGCGCGCGGCGCGCCCTTCGGTTCCGGTTCGGTCGGCCGCGCCCGGGCCCATGCGCCCTGCCGGTCCGGCCGGGACACCCCGGCGCGACACCTGCCGAGCGTCGCCGCAACGAGGTAAAGAAAGGTTAACGCTGCGCCCGCTCCGCCGGGGACGTCGCCGCGGCGCGGCGACGGGCCCCTTGCCCCGGGCCGGGCGTTGTGGTCGCCTCGCGGTGCAGACCCGGGGGGACGAATCATGGATCATGCGTCGCGGCCGTGGCGCTCGGTGCTCTACATCCCCGGCGCCAATCCGCGCGCGCTGGAGAAGGCGCGCAGCCTTGACGCCGACGCCATCATCTTCGACCTCGAGGATGCGGTGGCCCCGGCCGAGAAGCCGGCCGCCCGGGCCACGCTGCTGCAGGCGCTGGGGGGCGACTACGGCGGGCGGGCGCGGCTGGTGCGCGTCAACGCGCTGGACACGCCCTGGGGCGCGGACGACGTGGCCGCCTTCGCGGGGGCGGCGGTCGAGGGGCTGCTGCTGCCCAAGGTGACAGGCCCCGCGGCGCTGGACGCCCTTGCCGCGCAGGCGCCCGGGCGGCGGCTGTGGGCGATGCTCGAGACCCCGGCGGGCGTGCTGAACGCCGCCGCCATCGCCGCGCATCCGGCGCTCGACGGGCTGGTGATGGGCACCAACGATCTGGCCAAGGACCTCGGCTGCCGCAGCCTGCCCGGCCGCGCGCCGCTTCTGCCCGCGCTGGGCCTGTGCCTGCTGGCCGCCCGCGCGGCGGGCAAGATCATCGTCGATGGCGTCTACAACGCCTTCCGCGACCCCGAGGGGCTGGCGGCCGAATGCGCCCAGGGGCGCGACCTGGGCTTCGACGGCAAGACGCTGATCCACCCCGACCAGATCGCCACGGCCAACGCCGCCTTCGCCCCCGATGCGGCCGAGCTCGACCTCGCCCGCCGCCAGATCGCCGCCGTGGCCGAGGCCCAGGCCGAGGGCCGGGGGGTGGCCGTGCTCGACGGCCGCATCGTCGAGACCCTGCATGTCGAGGCCGCGCGCCGCCTGCTGGCCCGGGCCGAGGCCATCGCCCGGCGCGCGGGAGCGGCCGCATGAGCTGGCTCGTCCTCGGGCTGCTGCTCTGGGCTGGGGCGCATCTGTGGAAGCGCGCGGCGCCCGGAAGCCGCGCGGCGCTGCAGGCGCGGCTTGGCGAAGCGTCGAAGGGCGTGGTCGGCGCGCTGATCCTCGCCGGCCTCGTGCTGATGGTCGTCGGCTATCAGCGTGCCGACTTCGTCCATGTCTGGGCGCCGCCGCCGTTCCTGACGCATCTGAACAACCTGTTGATGCTGCTCGCGGTCTGGCTGTTCGTTCTGTCCGCGGCCGAGACGCGGATCGCCGCGCGCATCCGCCATCCGCAGCTGACCGCCGTCAAGACCTGGGCGGTGGCGCATCTTCTGGTCAACGGCGATCTCGCCTCGATCGTCCTGTTCGGCGGGTTGCTTGCCTGGGCGGTGGTCGAGGTGGTGCTGATCAACCGCGCCGGCCCGGCGGGCCCGGCCCGGCCCCGGCCCATCAGGGGGGCGGTGCCGGCGCTGGCCATCACCGCCGTGGTCTTTTCCGCGACGGCGGCGGTGCATGGGTGGCTGGGCGTCTGGCCGTTTCCGGGGTAAGCGCATGAAGGTCTACCGCCTGCTGACCGACGACGACACCCCGGCCTTCTGCCACAGGGTGACGGAAGCGCTTTCGAAAGGGTGGGAGCTTCACGGCAGCCCCGCCTACGCCTTCGACGCGGCGGCAGGCCGGATGCGCTGCGCCCAGGCGGTGGTCAAGGAGGTTCCGGGGCAGGTCTACGACCCCGCGATGAAGCTGGGGGAGCTGTGAGCCGGACGACCGCGGGGCGGTTCTTCGAGGAGTACCGGCTGGGCGAGACCATCGTCCACGCCGTGCCGCGGACGCTGACCACGGGCGAGCGCGCGCTGTATTTCGCGCTCTATCCCGTGCGGCACGCGCTGCACGCGTCGGATGCCTTCGCGCAGGCCTGCGGGCTGCCGTCGAGCCCGCTTGACGACATGATCGTGTTCCACACCGTTTTCGGCAAGTCGGTGCCCGACATCAGCCTGAACGCCGTCGCCAATCTCGGCTATGCCGAAGGGCGGTTCCTGGGCAGCGTCTGGCCGGGCGACACGCTGACGGCGGTCTCCGATGTGATCGGGCTGCGCGAGGCCTCGAACGGGCAGGCGGGCATCGTCTGGGTGCGCACGACGGGGCGCAACCAGCACGGCGAGGCCGTGCTGAGCTATGTCCGGTGGGTGCTGGTGCGCAAACGCGACGCCGCGGCGCCGGCCCCCGAGCCCGCGGTGCCCGCGCTGGCGCCGGCGGTGGCGCCGGGCGATCTGGTTGTCCCGCGCGGGCTCGACTTCTCCCGGTACGACTTCGCGCTGGCGGGCGAGCGGCACCGCTGGGGCGACTATGCCGTGGGCGAGCGGATCGACCATGTCGATGCCGTGACGGTGGACGAGGCCGACCACCTCTTTGCCACGCGCCTGTGGCAGAACACCGCCCGGGTGCATTTCGATGCCACCCTGCGCCCCGACGGGCGGCGGCTGGTCTATGGCGGGCATGTCCTCAGCCTGGCGCGGGCGCTGTCGTTCAACGGGTTGGCCAATGCGCAACGGGTCGCGGCGATCAACGGCGGCACCCACGCCAACCCCTGCTTCGCGGGCGACACCGTCACGGCCTGGTCCGAGGTGCTCGACCGCGCCGAGACGCAGGCCCCGGGCGTCGGCGCGCTGCGCCTGCGGCTGGTGGCCCTGCGCGCCGGCGCCGCCCCCTTCGCGCTGCGCGACGGTGCGGGCAAATATCTGCCCGAGGTGCTGCTCGACCTCGACTACTGGGCGCTGGTTCCGCGCTGAGTCGCGCCCCGTCCGCCCGGCCTGGGGCGTCGGCGGCGCCGGCGCTGTGATCACGCGCCGAAAACTCGTGATCACGAATGCAGGAATTCGCGCGAATCGCGCCATATTGCCGCTGCCAGCTGCCCGGCCGGCCGGTGACACGGCCGGAGAATGCGATAAGACAGAGCACAGGAGCGACCCCGGGCCTGCCCGCCGCAGGCCCGACAAGAACAAAGGGGGCCACCATGGCCGACGTGAACCGGGGCAACCGCCCGCTTTCGCCGCATCTCCAGATCTACCGCCCGCAGCTGACCTCGGTGACCTCGATCCTGACGCGGATCACCGGCAATGCGCTGCTGGTGGGGGCGCTGCTGTTCGTCTGGTGGCTGCTCGCTGCCGCGTCGGGGCCCGAGGCCTATGCCGTTGCCAACGGCGTGCTGACCTCCTGGGTCGGCCGGATCGTGCTGGTGGGGTCGCTCTGGGCGCTTTACTACCACGGTCTGGCCGGGCTTCGGCACCTTGTGTGGGACATGGGCTATGGCCTTGAGCTTGAGACGGCCGAGAAGCTCGGCTGGGCCGTGGTCGGGGGGTCGGTGGTCCTGACCGCGCTGACCCTGCTCGCGCTGATCTGAGGGGGGCACGCCATGGCCTATCTGACCGACCGCAAGCGCGCCGAGGGCCGGGGGGCGGCCCGCGCCGGCACCGAGCATCACATCGCCATGATGATCTCGTCGGCGGCGCTCGTGGTGCTCGTCGTGCTGTTCGTGGCTGCGGTGGTGCCGGTGATCGGCGCCCCCTACGAGGCGGTGGCGGCGCATTTCGCCCGGCCCTTCCCGGCCATCGTGACGGCGCTGCTGCTGGTCGCGGGCTTTCACCACTTCCGCGGCGGCGTGCAGGTGATGATCGAGGACTATGTCCACGGCATGACCCGCAAGGCGCTGATCGTGCTGATGATCCTTGTCTCCTATGGCGCCATGGCGACGGGCCTCTATGCCGTCGCGCGCCTTGCCCTCTGACTGTCGGAGCCGTCCATGGCCGCCTATCCGATCGAAGAACACATCTATGACGTCGTCGTGGTGGGGGCCGGCGGGGCGGGCCTGCGCGCCACGCTCGGCATGGCCGAGCAGGGGCTGCGCACCGCCTGCATCACCAAGGTCTTTCCCACCCGAAGCCACACCGTCGCGGCGCAGGGCGGCATCGCGGCAAGCCTGTCCAACATGGGCCCCGACCACTGGCAGTGGCACATGTTCGACACCGTGAAGGGGTCGGACTGGCTGGGCGACATGGACGCCATGGAGTACCTGGCGCGCGAGGCGCCCAAGGCGGTCTACGAGCTCGAGCACTACGGCGTGCCGTTCTCGCGCACCGAGGACGGGCGCATCTATCAGCGCCCGTTCGGCGGCCACACCACCCAGTTCGGCGAAGGGCCGCCGGTGCAGCGCACCTGCGCTGCCGCCGACCGGACGGGGCACGCCATCCTGCACACGCTCTACGGCCAGAGCCTGAAGCAGAAGGCCGAGTTCTACATCGAATACTTCGCGCTCGATCTCATCATGTCCGAGGACGGGGTCTGCCAGGGCGTGCTGGCCTGGAAGCTCGACGACGGGACGCTGCACGCCTTCAGCGCGAAGATGACGGTGCTGGCGACGGGCGGCTACGGGCGGGCCTATTTCTCGGCGACCTCCGCCCACACCTGCACCGGCGACGGCAACGGCATGGTCGCCCGCGCCGGCCTGCCGCTGCAGGACATGGAGTTCGTGCAGTTCCATCCCACCGGCATCTACGGCGCGGGCTGCCTCATCACCGAAGGCGCGCGCGGCGAGGGCGGCTATCTGACCAATTCGGAAGGCGAGCGGTTCATGGAACGCTACGCGCCGACCTACAAGGACCTGGCCAGCCGCGACGTCGTCTCGCGCTGCATGACCCTCGAGATCCGCGAGGGGCGCGGGGTGGGGCCGAAGAAGGATCACATCCATCTGCACCTCAACCACCTGCCCAAGGAGGCGCTGCAGCTGCGCCTGCCCGGCATCTCGGAGTCGGCCAAGATCTTCGCCGGGGTGGACGTGACGCGCGAGCCGATCCCGGTGCTGCCCACGGTGCACTACAACATGGGGGGCATTCCCACGAACTATTGGGGCGAGGTGCTGAACCCCACCGAGGGCGATCCCGACCGCGTGGCGCCGGGCCTGATGGCGGTGGGCGAGGCCGCCTGCGCCAGCGTCCACGGGGCGAACCGGCTGGGGTCGAACTCGCTCATCGACCTCGTGGTGTTCGGCCGCGCCGCGGCGATCCGCGCAGGCGCGGTGGTGGACCGGGCCGCGGCCAACCCCACGCCGAACCCCGCCAGCGTGGAGCGGGCGCTCGACCGCTTCGACCGCTTCCGCCACGCCGCGGGGTCGGTGCCCACGGCCGAGCTGCGGCTCGAGATGCAGCGGACGATGCAGAACGACGCGGCGGTGTTCCGCTCGTCCAGCACGCTGGCCGAGGGCTGCGCCCGGATGGACGGCATCGCCCGCAAGATGGACGACCTGTCCGTGACCGACCGCAGCCTGATCTGGAACACCGACCTGATGGAGACGCTGGAGCTCGACAACCTGATGCCCAACGCGCTGGCGACCATCGTCTCGGCCGAGGCGCGCAAGGAAAGCCGCGGCGCCCACGCGCATGAGGACTATCCCCAGCGCGACGATGTCAACTGGCGCAAGCACACGCTGGCCTGGATCGACGGGCCGCGGGTGCGGCTGGGTTACCGCCCGGTCAAGACCGAGCCGCTGACGCCCCCCGAACAGGGCGGGATCGACCCCGCCCGGGTCGCGCCCAAGGCGCGGGTCTACTGAGGCCGGCGATGGAAGCGCTGGGCGAGGTGTTCCTGCATGCCGGGTTCCACAAGACCGGCACGACCTCGTTCCAGGCGCTGCTGGAGCTGAACCGCGCGCGGCTGCCCGCCGCGCTGGTCAACCATTGCGACCGCGCCGTGCGGCCGCTGAAGGCGGCGGTGGGGGCCTATGACCCCGCGCGCGATGCCTCCACCGGGCCGGCGATTGCCGAGGTGGTGCGCCGGCTGGCCGCGCCGCATCCCGGACGGCTGTTCGTCTCGTCCGAGTTCCTCACCGGCCCGATCCCCTCGCCGCGCCGCCCGGGCCCGGTCTACGGCACCGCAGCGGACATCCTGCGCTGGGCGCGGGCGGGCCTCGGGGACCGGCCGCTGACGGTGGCGCTGACGATCCGCGCCCGCGAGGCCTGGCTTGGCAGCCTGCACCGCCATCTGGTGGCCGCGCGCGGCCTGCCGATGACCGAGGCGGCCTTTCGCACCCTGCCTGCCTTTGCCGCCTTCTCGTGGGGGGCGGTGCTGGCCGACATCCACGCCCGCTTCGGCCCGGTCGAGGTGTTCCCGATGGAGGCCGACCTCTCCCACCGCCTTGGCCCCGGCGCGGCGCTGCTGGCGCGCTTCGGCCTGTCGCCCGAGGATCTGGCCGCCTGGCAACCGGCGGGGCGGCAGAACACCGGCCTGCCCGCCGACGCCGCCGCGGCGCTGGAGCGCCCCGTGGCGCTGATGCTGCCCGCCCTCGCCCGGAAATACCTTGCCCGCTATCTCGCGCGCGACACAAGGCGCCGTCGGCCGGCGCCCCGAGCCCTGTAGGAGACCTCCATGGTCCAGTTGACCCTTCCCAAGAACAGCCAGATCCGGACCGGAAAGACCTGGCCCAGGCCCGAGGGCGCCCGGCGGCTGCGGACCTTCCGCATCTATCGCTGGAACCCCGACGACGGGCAGACGCCGCGGGTGGATGTCTACAGCGTGGACCTCGACGACTGCGGGCCGATGGTGCTGGACGCGCTCATGTGGATCAAGTCGAAGGTGGACCCGACGCTGACCTTCCGCCGGTCCTGCCGCGAGGGGATCTGCGGCTCTTGCGCGATGAACATCGACGGGGCGAACACGCTGGCCTGCATCAAGGGCATGGACGAGATCCGGGGCGACGTGCGCATCTATCCGCTGCCGCACATGCCCGTGGTCAAGGACCTGGTCCCCGACCTGACGCATTTCTATGCCCAGCACGCCAGCATCATGCCCTGGCTGGAAACCAAGTCGAACACGCCGGCGAAGGAGTGGCGGCAGTCGGTCGAGGACCGCGCGCAGCTCGACGGGCTTTACGAATGCGTGATGTGCGCCTGCTGCTCCACCTCCTGCCCGAGCTACTGGTGGAACGGCGACCGCTATCTCGGCCCCGCGGCGCTGTTGCACGCCTATCGCTGGATCATCGACAGCCGCGACGAGGCCACCGGCGAGCGGCTGGATGCGCTCGAGGACCCCTTCAAGCTCTACCGCTGCCACACGATCATGAACTGCACCAAGACCTGCCCCAAGGGCCTGAACCCGGCCAAGGCGATCGCGTCGATCAAGAAGATGATGGTCGAGCGGGTGATGTGAGCCGCGCGCTCAGAACGGCTCGCCGAAGCGGCCGGCGACCAGCGCCTCGAGCGCCTCGGCCAGCCGTTCGGCCTCGGCCCCCTCGATCGTGACCTCGAGGGTCGCGCCGCGCGAGGCGCCGAGCGTGAGCAGGCCCATGATCGAATCGCCCGGCACGCGCTCGCCCCGGAACTCGACCGTGGCGGTGGCGTCATGCGCCTCGACCACCTCGACGAATCTGGCCGAGGCGCGGGCGTGCAGCCCCTTCTCGTTGACGATCGTCAGGCGCCGGCGGATCATCCGATGCGCTGGCCCGAGCAGACATCGAAGCTTGCGATGTATTTCCGCCCGGCGTCCAGCGCCGAGGCGGTGGCCTCGGCCACGCTCTGGTTGCGCGACTTCGCTAGCTTGATCAGCATCGGAAGGTTGGCGCCGTAGAGGATGCGGCGGTTGCCCGCGGCGCAGGCCATCAGCGACAGGTTCGAGGGCGAGCTGCCGAACATGTCGGTCACCACCACGACGCCGTCGCCCACATCCACCCGGTCGGCCGCGGCGCAGATCTCGGCCTGCTTCAGGGTGCGGTCGTGGTCGTCCTCGATCGAGACGGCCTCGATCCCGGGCTGGCGGCCCACCACATGCTCCACCACCGAAAGGTATTCGCGCGCGAGGCCGCCATGCGCGACGATCACGATTCCGATCACCAGCCGTCACCCTTCACCGGCGGCGGGGGCGCTTCCGCCCGCCGCTCGAGTTCCCTGTGCCGTATAGATACGCGCCAACCGCGCGCTGCAAGCCTCTCGGCGAGCTTTTCCGCAACCGTGACCGAACGGTGCTGCCCGCCGGTGCAGCCCAGCCCGATGGCGAGATGCGCCTTGCCCTCGGCGACCTGCGCGGGCAGCACTAGCTCGACGAGGCCGGCGAGACGGTCGAAGAACGGGGCGAACATCGGGTCGGCTGCGACGAAGGCCGCCACGGCCGGATCGCGCCCGTCGCGGGGGCGCAGCGCCTCGTCCCAGTAGGGGTTCCGCAGGAAGCGGCAGTCGAACATCATGTCGATGCCCGGCGGCGCCCCGCGCTTGTAGGAGAACGACTGGATCGCCACGGCAAGGCCCGCCGCGCCCTCGGCCGCGAAGCGGCGCTGCAGTTCGGCGCGCAGGTCGTGGGGGGTGAGGTCGGTGGTGTCGATCAGATGGTCGGCCGCGGCGCGCACCGGGGCCAGCAGGTCGGCCTCGCGGGCAATTCCGGCCGCGGGCGTCTCGGCCGGGGCCAGGGGGTGGCGGCGGCGTGTGGCGGCATAGCGGCGCACCAGCGTCCCGGGCGCGCAGTCGAGAAAGAGCAGCTCGATCCCGACATCGGGCGACCGGCGCAGCGTGCCGACCAGATCGAGCAGCGCCGCGATGCTGAAGTCGCGGTTGCGCACGTCGACGCCCAGCGCCACGGGCCGCCCGAGCGGCGCGCCCTCGACCAGCCGGGGGATCAGCGTGAGGGGCAGGTTGTCGATGGGCTCGAACCCCGCATCCTCGAGCGCGGCGATCGCGGTCGAGCGTCCGGCGCCCGACGGGCCGGTGACCAGAACCAGCCGATGCATGGCCCGGGCGGGCCCTGGCGCGTCGGGCATCACTCCCACCCCCTCAGCTGACGCAGGTAAAGCAGCAGGGCGGCAGCGAAATGCGGGCTCTCCACCTTTTGAAGCAGCGGCAGGGCGAGGCCCAGCAGCGGCAGGCGGCGGGGCGGGGGCAGGCGCAGGGGCTCGACCCGCGACAGATCGACGGCCAGCGCCAGGCGCGCCTCCGCCAGGGCCGGCAGGCGCAGGATGCCGAGGCCCCGCGCCTCGATCAGGCCCGCGCCCGCGGCGGGCGCGCGGGCGATCAGGGCGTCGTCCGCGCGCGCGACAACCGTGCGGTCGTCGGCCACCAGCGCTGCGCCGAAGGCCATGAGCTGCAGCGCCAGCCCCGACTTGCCCGCCCCCGAGGGGCCGAGCAGCAAGATCCCGCGCCCCTCCACGGCGACGCAGGTTGCATGCAGCGACCGCGCGGCGTCCGCGCCGGGGGCGCGCGCGTCGCCTTCGGCCGCGGACGGATCCGGGCTCACACCGGCAGGCCCACCACGAAGCGGGCGCCGAGCGGGTCCGAGGTGGGGTCGGCGTCGGTCGGTCGGATGTTCTCGGCCCAGATCACGCCGCCATGCGCCTCGACGATCTGCTTCGAGATGGCAAGGCCTAGGCCCGAATGGTTGCCGAACTGCCCCGGCGGACGCTCGGAATAGAAACGCCTGAAGATCTTGGTCAGCGACTGTTCGGGGATGCCGGGCCCGGTATCCTCGACCACCACCAGAACGCGGTTCTCGCGGCGGCGGACCCAGACGCGCACCGCATCGCCCGCCTCGCAGAACGAGATCGCGTTGGTGATGAGGTTGACGAACACCTGCGCCAGCCGCCCCTCGAGCCCCTGGATCACGATCGGCTCGGCCGGCAGATCGGTGACGAAGTCGATCCCGGCCTCGGCGGCCTCGCGCGCGTGGTGCTCGCACAGCCGGCCGAGCATGCGCAGCAGGTCGAAGCGCTCTTCTTCCTCCTTCACCAGCTCGCTGTCGAGGCGCGAGGCGTTGGAGATGTCGCTGACCAGCCGGTCGAGGCGGCGCACGTCGTGCTCGATCACCTCCAGAAGCGTCTCGCGCTGGTCCTCGCGCGTCGTCCGCCGCAGCGTGCCCACGGCCGAGCGCAGCGAGGCGAGCGGGTTCTTGATCTCGTGCGCGACGTCGGCCGCGAACTGCTCGTTCGCTTCGATGCGGTCGTAGAGCGCGCCCACCATGCCGCGCATGGCCTCCGACAGCCGCCCGATCTCGTCGGGGCGCCCCGAGAGGTCGGGGATGCGGATGCGGCTGGGGCTCATCTTGCGGGCGTTGCGGTCGCGGCCGAGCTCGGCCGCCGCGGCGAGATCGGAGATCGGGTTGGCGATGGTCGAGGCGAGCACGAGGCTGAGGCCGATCGAGACCAGCAGCGCGACGACGAACATCTGCAGCACCTGCTCGCGTTCGTGCCGCACCAGCGTGTCGATCTCGCCCGCCGCCGAGGTCAGCGCGACCACGCCAACCGGAGCGCCGCCGGCCAGGACCGGGGTGGCGACGGTGAAGATGGTCCGCCCGGCCTCGTCCCGCCCGGTCTCGATGCGGGTGCCGACCGCCAGCGCGTCGGACAGAAGGAGACGGGCGAGATCCTCGGGCGCAACCTCGGGCCGGTGCCGCTCGGCCGGCGACAGCAGGCCCGACAGCCCTTCCCACACCGCGTTGAGGAAATCGGTGATCAGCGTCGAGCGGCTGTCGCGCTCGCCGCCCGGAACCGGCGCGCCGGCGGGGCGGGGCGCCCCCGTCGCCTGGGCCAGCCGCGTGCCGTCGGGCGCGAACAGGAACAGCTCGACCCCGGGCTGAAGCGTGAGGCGTGGTGCGGCCTGCGCCGCTGCCGCGGCGAAATCGCGCTCGCCCGCGGCGAGCTGCAGCTCGAACAGGTCGGCGATCAGCTCGGCCTCGACCACCAGCGCCCGCTCGCGCTGCAGCACGAGGCTGTCGCGGAACGGATTGAGAAACAGCACCCCGGCGACGAGGACGATCATCGCAAGCAGGTTGAAGGTGACGATCTTGCGCGCCAGCGGCGAGCGGTTGAGCGCGATCAGGCGCCGCCGCTGCCGCCCGCCCCGGGTGTCGCCGCCGGCGGGTGGCTGGGCGATCCAGTCTTCGCCCAGCACGACGCGGCCTTCCCCCGGCGCGCGCGCCGGGATGCCCTCGCCGGCCGGAGCGTCGATCTTGGATGCGAAGGTCATTCTTCGTTGTAGCGGTAGCCGATACCGTAGAGCGTCTCGATCGCGGAGAACTCGGGATCGACCGCGCGCAGCTTCTTCCGCAGACGCTTGATGTGGCTGTCGATGGTGCGGTCGTCCACATAGACCTGGTCGTCGTAGGCCACGTCCATCAGCTGGTCGCGGCTTTTCACGAAGCCGGGCCGCTGGGCGAGGGCCTGCAGCAGCAGGAACTCGGTGACGGTCAGCGTCACGTCCTCGCCCTTCCATGTCACCGCATGGCGCATCGGGTCCATGGTCAGGCTCCCCCGCACCAGGACCTTGCTGTCCTCGACCATCGGCATCTCGCCGGTCTGGATCACCTCCTGCCGGCGCAGGAGCGCCCGGATGCGCTCGACCAGCAGCCGCTGCGAGAAGGGTTTCTTGACATAGTCGTCGGCGCCCATCCGCAGGCCCAGGACCTCGTCGATTTCGTCGTCCTTGGAGGTCAGGAAGATCACCGGAAGGGCGCTCTTGAGGCGCAGCCGCTGAAGCAGCTCCATCCCGTCCATGCGCGGCATCTTGATGTCCAGAACCGCCATGTCCGGCAGCTTCCGGCTGAAGGCGTCCAGCGCGCTCTGGCCGTCATTGTAGGTATCGACGTCGAAGCCCTCGGCCTCGAGCGTCATGGCGACCGATGTCAGGATGTTCCTGTCATCGTCGACAAGGGCGATCCTCGCCATGTCAACTTCCCCTTACCGCTCTGATTGTTGCCTGTTTTTTGCCGCATTGTCCCCAGTCCGGCGCATGGAATCAACCGCTAACTTCGAATCACCCCTCAGCCGCGCTTCATGGGACCGTCGAATTTCACAAGACTTGGCTAATATGTCTCAGTTCCCGGCACCTTCTCGCGTAGACGAAAGATGATTGCGCTAACGGTCCGGCCGTTCCTGTTCCCCTTGCGACCGCCCGTGCTATACCGGGGCCGTCGCCAGATGCCGCACCGATGCGGCACCGGCGGCACGGGGGGCGATCGACAGCGGGGAGTGTCTCCCGGACCACGGACCATGCCGCCGCGGCGGCCATCGGAGCGTTTCGAACATGACCAACGGACGGGTGAACCCGGCGCAGCGGCTCGAGCATCAGGGCATCACCGGGCTCGGCGAGGTCTACTACAACCTCATCGAGCCCGCGCTGGTCGAGCAGGCCCTGCGCCGCGGCGAGGGCCGGCTCGGTCGGGGCGGCGCGCTGCTGGTCTCGACCGGGGCGCACACGGGGCGCTCGCCCAAGGACAAGTTCGTCGTCCGCACGCCCTCGACCGAAGGCACCATCTGGTGGGAGAACAACGGCTCGATGACGCCCGAGGCCTTCGCGCGGCTGCATGCCGACATGCTCGCGCACATGAAGGGCCGCGACTATTTCGTGCAGGACCTCTATGGCGGCGCCGATCCCGCGCACCGGCTGGATGTTCGCGTGATCACCGAACTTGCCTGGCACGGGCTGTTCATCCGCCACCTGCTGCGCCGGCCCTCGCGCCACGAGATCGACCGTTTCGTGCCCGAGTTCACCCTCATCAACTGCCCGAGCTTCAGGGCCGATCCCGCCCGCCACGGCTGCCGCAAGCAAACCGTCATCGCCCTGAACTTCGACGCCCGGCTGATCCTGGTCGGCGGCACCGCCTATGCAGGCGAGAACAAGAAGGCGGTGTTCACCCTGCTGAACTACCTCCTTCCCGCGAAGGGCATCATGCCGATGCACTGCTCGGCCAACCACGGGGTTGGCGATCCGGCCGATGCCGCGGTCTTCTTCGGCCTTTCGGGCACCGGCAAGACGACGCTCTCGGCCGATCCGTCGCGCGTGCTGGTGGGCGACGACGAGCACGGCTGGTCGGACCGCGGCATCTTCAACTTCGAGGGCGGCTGCTATGCCAAGACGATCCACCTCAGCCCCGATGCCGAGCCCGAGATCCACGCCACCACGGGCAGGTTCGCGACCGTGATCGAGAACATGGTCTACGACCCCGAGACGCTGGAGATCGACTTTTCCGACAACCGCCTGACCGACAACACCCGCGCCGCCTATCCGCTCGACTACATCCCGAACGCCTCGGACACCGGGCTGGCGGGGCACCCGAGGAACGTCATCATGCTGACCTGCGATGCCTTCGGGGTGCTGCCGCCGATCGCGCGGCTGAGCCCGGCGCAGGCGATGTATCATTTCCTGTCGGGCTTCACCTCGAAGGTCGCCGGCACCGAAGTGGGCGTGACCGAGCCCGAGCCCACCTTCTCCACCTGCTTCGGCGCGCCCTTCATGCCGCGCCGCCCCGAGGTCTACGGCAAGCTTCTGGCCGAGAAGATCGCGCGCCACGGCGCCACCTGCTGGCTGGTCAATACCGGCTGGACGGGCGGCGCCTATGGCACGGGCCGGCGCATGCCGATCAGGGCGACGCGGGCGCTCCTGTCGGCGGCGCTGGACGGGTCGCTGGCCGTGGTGCCGTTCCGCAAGGATCCCCATTTCGGCTTCGAGGTGCCGATGGCGGTGCACGGCGTCGCGCCCGAACTGCTGGACCCGCGCGGCACCTGGCCCGATCCCGCCGCCTATGATGCGCAGGCGCGCCGGCTGGTGGGCATGTTCGTGCAGAACTTCGCGCAGTATGTGCCGCATATCGACGACGAGGTGAAGGCCGCCGCCCCGGGCTGACCGGGGCGAGGCGCACCGGGGCAGGGCTGACCTTGGCCGGGCTGACCGGGGCCGGGAGCCGAAGGCGCCGGGCGGCGGCGCGCCCGGGTCACCGCCCTGCCTGCCAGGCGGCGAGGATGTGGCGCGCCGTCATCAGGTCGAGATGCGCGCCGCCGCCGTTCTTGCAGATCGTGATCTCCTCGTCCGAGGTGCGGGCGAAGCGGCCCGAGGGGATGTCGTAGAAGTCGGCCAGCACATCCTCGCGCCGGATCGCGCCCGAGGCGAGGGGGATCATCAGCTCGCCGATGTGGTCGAGCGTGGTGGCGAAGCTGTCCACGAACAGCCGCGCGCGGACCAGCGCGGTGTCGTCCACCTCGCGCATGTCGGCCTTGTAGGCGCCGATCAGGTCCAGGTGCTGGCCCGGCCGCAGCCAGTCGCCGCGGATCAGCGGGGTCTGGGCCATGGTGGCGGTGGCGATGATGTCGGCCGCCCGCACCGCCGCCTCGAGGTCGGCCGCCACCGCGACGCCGGGCAGCGAGGCGGCAAAGGCAAGCGCGCCCTCGCGGCTGCGGTTCCAGACGGCATAGGCGGCATCGGGAAAGGCGCTGCGATAGGCCGCCACCATCGAGCGCCCCACCGTGCCGGCCCCCACGATCAGGATGCGCGCGGGGTTCGGCCGGGCAAGGTGGCGCGCCGCCAGAAGGCTGTCTCCGGCCGTCTTCCAGCGGGTGACGAGGTGGAAATCGAGGATCGCCTCCAGCTCGCCCGTGTCGTCGGCAAAAAGCGTGACACCGCCGTTGACGGCCGGAACGCCGCGGCTGCGGTTGCCGGCCATGATCGTCGCGGTCTTGACCGCGATGCCCAGCCCGTCGATCCAGGCCGAGCGGGTCAGCAGCACATCGGGGCCGCGGTGCAGAAAGGTGTCGCCGATCGCGGCGCGGGGCAGGCGGTGGCCGGCCTCGAGGGCATCGACAAGCCCCTCCCAGGTCAGGGCGGCCTCGGCCTCGGGGCCGATCAGGGCGGGGGTGGCGCGGTCGGTCATGGGAGTGCCTCGTCGGGGGAAAGCAGGCCGGCCGCAACCAGCGCCGCGGCCCAGCCCTCGGGGGTCTCGAACAGATGCGCCCGCCAGCCGCGGGCGCGGGCGGCGGCGACGTTGGCCGGGCTGTCGTCGGCAAAGATCAGCCGGGCGGGGGCGATGCCCGTCTCGGCCTCGAGCAGGGCGTAGAACCGCGGGTCGGGCTTGACCATGCCCGCGGGGCCGGAGAGGAAGGCGCGGTCGAACTCGGCGAGGAAGGGGTGGTGGGCCAGGGCGACCGCAAACGGGCCCGCGCCGAAGTTCGACAACGCGAACACCGGCACGCCGCGCGCCCGCAGCGCCCGCAACAGCCGCACCGACCCCGGGATCGCCGGGCGCGCCATCTCGATCCAGCGGTCGTGCCACAGCCGGATCAGCGGCGCCAAGTCGGGGTGCCGCGCCGCCCGCGCCTCGACGGTTTCGCGGAACGGGGCACCGGCGTCGATGGCCAGGTTCATGCCGTGCAGGTCGGCCTCGGCGAACAGCCGGTCGCGCTCGGCCGCGGGCAGCAGCGGGCCGTAAAGCTTCAGCGGGTCCCATTCGATGAGCACCCGGCCGATGTCGAACACCACCGCCTCGGGCCGATCCATGCGTCCTCCCTGCCTGCCCTGCACCCTGTGCGACGCCCTAACGCAGCGACGACGGGCGCCGCGCCGCGATGCGCCGGCCGCGCAGCGCCTCGCGCCAGAGCATGTAAAGCCCCGACCCCACGATCAGCGCCATGCCCGCCCAGCCGAAGGGGTCGGGCCAGTCGCCGAACACCGTGGCGCCCCAGAAGATCGCCAGCGGCAGGGCGATGTATTCGAAGGGCGCCGCCAGCCCCGCCTCGCACATCCGGTAGGCCTGCGAGATCATCCAGGCGCCGAAGGCGCTGAGCGCCCCCGCCCCGGCGATTGCCGCGGCATCGAGCGGGGCGGGCCAGACCCAGCCGCGCAGCAGGAAGGCCAGCGAGGGGTCGGACTGGGCCGCCAGCCGCCCGTCGCCCACGGCCAGCCCCATGGCGCCGCTGACGACGATGAAGGCCAGCGTGATGTAAAAGGTCATCGTCGAGGCGCGCTCGGTGCCGCCGATGCGGCGCGTCACGATCGTCAGCACCGCGTAGGCCATCGCCGCCGCCAGCGGCAGCAACGCCGCCGGCTGGAAGGCCCCGCTGCCCGGGCGCAGCATGATCACCACGCCCAGCAGCCCCGTCGCCACGGCGGCCCAGCGCCGGGGGCCCACCTTCTCGCCCAGCACCGCGACCGACAGCGCGGTGATGAACATCGGGCAGACGAAGAACAGCGCCATCGCGTCGGCCATCGGCAGGGCCGCGAGCGCCAGGAAGAAGCACATGTTCGAGACCACGACGCAGACGCCCCGCAGCAGATGCGCCCAGGGCCGCCGCGTGCGGATCAGCGCCAGCCCGCCCTCCAGCGGCATGAGCACGCCGAGGGTCAGCGCCAGCGCCACCAGCGCCCGCATCAGCACGATCTGGTGCAGCGCATAGTCCCCGCTGAGAAGCTTGATCGCCAAATCGTTGACCGAAAAGCACAGGCCCGCGGCCAGGGCGAACATCACCCCGGCGGCGTTGTTCTGCGGCGCAAGGGTCAACCCGGAGGGCATGGCCCCGGCCGGCGGGTCACGGCTGCACCGGCGCGGCGTGCGGCCCGGGCGGGGCCGCGCCCAGCGCGCGGTCGAGCGCGGCAAGAAAGCGCGACCGGTCCGCCGGGCCGAAGGGCCGGCCGCCGCCGCGGCGGAAGGGGTCGGCCGCGCGCAGCTCGGCGGCAAGGTCGCGCGCGGCCAGCCGCTCGCCGATGTTCGCAGGCGTGAAGGCGTGCCCGTCCGGCGCCAGCACCCGCGCACCCCGCGCCACCACCGCCGCCGCCAGCGGCACGTCGGCGGTGACGACGACATCGCCGGGCCCGGCCTGCCCGGCGATCCAGCGGTCGGCGGCGTCGGGCTCGGCCGGGACATAGACGACGCGGGCCCCGGCATAGGCCGGCTGGCGGATGCCGCCGTTCGTCACCAGCACAAGCGCCGCACCGCGGCGGGCGGCCACGCGCTCGGCCTCGGCGCGGACCGGGCAGGCATCGGCATCGACAAAGACGGTGGCCATGCGGCGCCGCTCCCTCAGCCCAGCATCGCCTCGGCGTGAAACGCCATGTGGTCGCGCATGAAGCTTGCCACGAAGAAATAGCTGTGGTCGTAGCCCGCCTGCATCCGGAATGTCCCCTCCTGCCGGCGCGCGGCCATGGCGGCGGCCAGCGCTTCGGGCTTCAGCAGGTCGAGATAGCGGTCCTCGGCCCCCTGGTCGATCAGCACCGGGCCGGGAAAGCCCGTGTCCTGCATCATCAACGTCGCGTCATGCGGCGCCCAGGCGGCCGTGTCGGGCCCGAGATAGGCGCGGAACTGCCGCCGACCCCAGTCCGAGGCCGTGGGATGGGCGATCGGCGCGAAGGCCGACACCGCGGCAAAGCGGTCGGGGAAGGCCATGGCGAGCGTCAGCGCGCCGTGCCCGCCCATCGAATGCCCCGTGATCGCCTGCAGGTCGGGCTCGAGCGGGAAGTGGCGGAAGAGCAGCGCAGGCAGCTCCTCGGCCACATAGTCCCACATCGCGAAATGCGCGTCCCAGGGCGCCTCGGTGGCGTTGACGTAGAAACCCGCGCCCTGGCCGAGGTCGAAGGCCGGATCGTCCGGCACCCCCGGGCCGCGGGGCGAGGTATCGGGAAAGACCACCGCCAGCCCCTGCTCGGCCGCCAGCGCCTGCGCGCCGGCCTTCACCATGGCGTTCTCGTGCGTGCAGGTCAGGCCCGAGAGGAACCACAGGAGCGGCACCTTCTCGTCCCGGGCCTGCGGCGGCAGGTAGAGGCCGAAGGTCATCTCGCAGGCGCAGCTGTCCGAGGCATGGGCAAAGACGCCCTGAACCCCGCCGAAGGCCCGCTGCTCCGACACCGCCCGCATCGCGTCCCCTCCCCCTGCGCCCCTGCCCCTGCGCCCCTGCCCCTGCGCCCGCAGCGGCGCCGAGTCGCACCCCCGGTCCAGAGGGCCCGAGGCCGGGGAAAGTTGCAAGGCCCGGCGGGGTCGGCGCGGGGGGAAATGCGGCGCCGCGCCCTCAGCCGGGGCCGAGGGCCGCGATCACGGCCGGGACGGTCAGGATGCTGGCCACCGTCGAGACGAGGATCGCCGCCGAGACGCGGCGCGGCGCCACGCCGTAGTGCTGCGCGAGGATATAGGTATTGCCCGCCACCGGCAGCGCCGCCGCGGCGATCATCACGCCCGCCGCCACCGGCTCGACCGGGATCAGCACCAGCGCCGCCAGCGCCACCGCCGCGGGATGCAGCCCGAGCTTGCAGAAGGCAAGCCACCAGGCGACCGAGACGCGCTCGGCCGACTTGCCGGCGAGCGATGCGCCGATGGCAAACAGCGCCGCCGGCGTCGCGGCGGCACCGAGGATCGACAGGAACTCGTCCGCCGGCCGCGGCATCGGCAGCGCCAGCCTCGACCAGACGAGGCCCAGCGCCATCGACACGAGCATCGGGTTGCGCGCCAGCCCCAGGGCCAGCACCGGCACAAGGCCCAGCCGCATCCGCCCCTCGCGCGCCGCGGTCAGAAGCAGCGTGATGAGGGTCGAGAACACCACGAGGTCGATCGCCAGCACCAGGATCACCGGCCCCGCCGCCGCCGGGCCCAGGAGCACCACAAGCATCGGCACGCCCAGAAACCCGGTGTTGCCGATGGCCGCGCACTGCGCCTCGACCGCCGCCTCGGCGAGCGAGGTGCCACGCAGGAACGCCGCCGCCATGGCGACGAGGTAGACGGCCGCGGTTCCGGCCAGATAGGCCAGCACGAAGTCGGGCGAGACGAGATCGGCCAGCGACAGGGTCGCCGAGAAGCGGAACAGCATCGCCGACAGGGCGAAGTAGAAAACGAACTTGGTCAGGTAGGCGGTCGCCTCGGCCGAGAAGAAGCCGCTGCGCCCGGCCCAGAAGCCCAGCCCGATCAGGCCGAAGAACGGCAGGGTCTTGAGGAAGATCTCGATCATGCTGAACCCGGCGATAGCATGGCGCCGGGGTCCCTGCCAGCATCCTGCGGGCGCAGGGCGCAGGGCGCAAGGTGCAGGCGGGGCGGCCACGCCCCCCGGTCGGCGCTAGTCCTCGTTGATGTCGCGATCGAAGGTCTTGACCTGGCCGCGCCGGATGCCCAGCAGCTGTCGCAGGGCCAGCCAGGCCGCGACCGACAGGACGGCGAAGACCAGAAGATGGCGCGGCAGGCTGCCGTCGATCCAGCCCGCGGGCCAGACCCCGGACAGCAGGATCAGCCCCGTCGCCACCGCACCAAGCGCGAAGCCCACGAACAGATAGCCGGGCGCCAGCACCTCGATGATGGCGATGGCCATGCCGGCCGCCACCCAGACCCACCAGACCTCCCACATGGCCGTGCCCCCACCCGCGGCTGCGGCGCGCGCTCTGCCGCCGTCAGCCCTTGCCCTTCAGCATGCGGAACGCCTCGCCGAAGGCGTCGAGCGCGGCGGCGGGCACGATCACCATCTGCTTGCCCGCGCCCTCGCCCACCTTGGTCAGCGCCTCGACCTGTTTCAGCGCCACCTGGTATTGCGCGGCCTCGAGCCCGTTCCTGGCGATCGCCTCGGCGATCACGCCGGTCGCATAGGCCTCGGCGTCGGCCAGGATCCGCCGCGCCTTGGCCTCCTGCTCGGCAGCATAGAGCTCGCCGTCGGCCGCAAGCTCCACCGCGCGCCGCTTGCCCTCGGCCTCGGTCACCAGCGCGCGGCGCGCGCGCTCGGCGTTCAGTTGCTGCAGCATCGCCGCGCGCGTCGCCTCGTCGAGGTTGACGTCGAGCAGTTCGGCCCGGGTGACGTCGATGCCCCAGTCGTCCACCACGCTCGAGAGCGACTCGCGGATCTTGCTGGTCAGCCGCGCCCGGTTCGACTGCACCTCGTCGAGCTCCATCGACCCGATCTCGGAGCGCACGATGCCCGCGACCGTGGTCGCGATGGCGGCGTCCACGTCGCGGATGCGGTAGACGGTCTTTTCCGGCTCCATGATGCGGTAGAAGACCGAGGTCTCGACCTGCACCAGCACGTTGTCGGCGGTGATCGCGTCCTGCCGCGAGTTCGGCAGCTGCCGCTCGAGCACCGAGACCTTGTGCGCCACGGTGTCGAGGAACGGCACGATCACGTTGATGCCGGGGCCGAGCACCTTCTGCAGCCGACCGAACCGCTCGACGACGTATTTCTCCGACTGCGGCACGATCCGCACGCCGAGCAGGACCGAGACGATCAGGAAGAGCGCGATCAGGATGACAACAGCGTCTCCGCCGAACAATGCCTGAAGGTCCATGGCCACTCCGCTACCCCGTGCTGCGGTCGGGACTATGCCGCGCGGCGGCAGGGATGGAAAGCCCCGTCGCAGCCCGCGCCTCCGGCGCCGGCCGGCGCGGCCCCCCATGGCGCGGCCCCCCATCGCGCGGCCGCATGGCCCCGCCCCTGCGCAGGCCGCGCGCCCCGTGCTAGTCTGTGCGCATGCCCGTCCTGTGCCGCGACTGCCGCACGCTTCACCAGGCCGCGCCGGCCGGCCGATGCCCGGCCTGCCGCGGGCCGCGGCTGGTGGCGCATCCCGAGCTGGCGGCGCTGGCGCTGGCGCATCTGGACTGCGACGCCTTCTATGCCAGCATCGAGAAGCGCGACGACCCTGCCCTGCGCGACCGCCCGGTGATCGTCGGCGGCGGGCGGCGCGGCGTGGTCGCCACCGCCTGCTATCTGGCGCGCATCCGCGGCGTGCGTTCGGCCATGCCGATGGTCCAGGCGCTGAAGCTTTGCCCCGACGCCGCCGTGGTGCGCCCGCGGATGGCCGCCTATGCCGAGGCCTCGCGCGCCATCCGCGCGATGATGGAGGCGCTGACCCCGGCGGTGGAGCCCCTTGCGCTGGACGAGGCGTTTCTCGACCTGTCGGGCACGGCGCGGCTGCACGGGGCGCCGCCCGCACTGCTGCTGGCGCGGCTGGCGGCGCGGATCGAGGCCGAGGTGGGGGTGACGGTGTCGGTCGGGCTGTCGTTCAACAAGTTCCTCGCCAAGATCGCCTCGGACCTCGACAAGCCGCGCGGCTTTGCGGTGATCGGGCGGGCCGAGGCGGCCGATTTCCTGGCGCCGCAGCCGGTGCGGCTGATCTGGGGCGTGGGCGCGGCGGGGCAGGCGGCGCTGGCCGCGGCGGGCATCCGCACCTTCGCCGACCTGCGGCGCTGGACCCCGCGCGAGCTTGCCGCGCGTTTCGGCCGCCATGGCGCGCGCCTTGCGGCGCTGGCCATGGGCGAGGACGACCGCCCCGTGCGCCCCGACCGCGCGCCCAAGTCGATCTCGGCCGAGACCACCTTTGCCGAGGACAGCGCCGATCCCGGCATCCTCGACGGGCATCTCTGGCGGCTGGCGGTGCGGGTGTCGGACCGGGCCAAGGCCAAGGGTCTGGCGGGGCGTGCGGTGACCCTGAAACTCAAACGCGCCGACCACCGCCTGCTGACCCGGACGGTCGGGCTGCGCGAGCCCTCGCAGCTTGCCGACCGGCTGCACGCCGCCGCCCGCGCGCTGCTCGACGCCCGGCCCGACCCGGGGCCGTTCCGGCTGATCGGGCTCGGCCTGTCCGAGCTGTGCGATGCGGGGCTGGCCGATGCCACGCCCGACCTGCTCGACCCCGCCGCCGCCCGCCGGGCCGCGGCCGAGCGCGCCGCCGACGCCATCCGCGCCCGCTTCGGCCCCGAGGCCATCATCCGCGGCCGGGCGCTGCGCTAGCGCCTATTCGGCGGCGAGCGGCAGGTCGCGCCGGCCCAGCGCGGCGATCTCGGCCAGCACCGACGCCATCAGGCGCTTCATCGCCGGATAGTCGGCGTTCGGGCGGATCGCCCGTTCGTCCATGTAGAGCGCGCGGTCGATCTCGACCTGCACGACATGCTGGTTGCGCGACGGGCGGCCGTAGTGCTGGGCCACGAAGGCGCCCGCGAAGGGCGCGTTGCGCACCACGCGCAGGCCGGCGGCGGCAAAGGCGGCCTCGACCCGCTCGACCACCCGGGCCGAGGCGGCGGCGCCGAACCGGTCGCCCACCACCACCTGCGGTCGGGCGCCGCCGGCCAGGGCATGGCCCTCGACTGCCTCGTGCGGCATGGAATGCACGTCCACCAGCACCGCCTCGCCGAAGCGCGCGCGCTGGTCCTCGATCAGCGCCGCGAGCGCGGCGTGGTAGGGCCGCCAGTAGCGGGCGATCCGCGCCTCGGCTTCGGCCAGCGGGATCTTGCCGCGGTAGATCGGGCGGCCGTTCGACACCACCCGCGGGATCACCCCGAGCCCCGACGAGATGCGGGGGTTCAGGCTGCGCCGCGTCACGCCCTCGATCAGCGCGGGGTCGAGCTCGTCGTGGCTGCGGTTGACATCGACGAAGGCGCGCGGCACCTCGGCCAGCAGCAGCGGCGCGCCCAGCGCGGGGGCCGGCGACAGCAGGTCGTCCACGAAGGCATCCTCGGACGAGCGCACCGACAGCTCGTCGAGCCAGGTGCGGCGCAGGAAGTCGGGCGGGTAGGCCCGCCCGCTGTGGGGCGAGGCGAAGATCACGCTGGTGCCGCGCTGCGCCGGCAGGACGATGCGGTAGGATTCGGCCGACATGCTCTGTGCGCGCGCTCCGGGCTGGATCGGGTGGGCAAGGGTATAGCGCGGTTCGGCCCGAGGTCGAAAGCCCTTGAAGCCGGCGGCGATTCCCGTTACTTCCCTGCCACCGCAGCCGGGCCCGCCCGCGCCGCGGCCGGGCGCGTAGCTCAGCGGTAGAGCACTACGTTGACATCGTAGGGGTCACTGGTTCGATCCCAGTCGTGCCCACCATGCTGCCGGAACGCGGGCGGCGACAGTTTCGCTGGGGCGCCGCGCGGCGCCTGGTTTCACGCGCCGGGCGGCGCAGCACCGACAGGGCGCCCGAGCGGCGCGAAGGAGAGGGCCATGAAGATCGTCAATTCGCTCCGCTCGCTCAAGTCGCGGCACCGCGACTGCCAAATCGTGCGCCGCAAGGGCCGGGTCTACATCATCAACAAGACCCAGCGCCGCTACAAGGCCCGCCAGGGCTGACACGATGGAGCAGCGCGCCCGCGGGCCGTCCCCGCACCGACGGGGGCGGCCCGCGGCCTTTGCGGCCTTTGCGCGCCCCCCGCAGCGCCCCATTCCCGCGCCGCGCCCTTGGCGGCGGACGCCGCCGGCTCAGCGCAGCGTGTCGGCCAGCAGCCGGATCAGCGTTGCCTCGTTGAGGTAGCCCGTCGCCTCGATCCCCCGCGCGGTCTGGTAGCGGCGGATCGCCCGGCGGGTGTCGGCGTCGAAGGTGCCGTCCACCGCGCCGGGCCGCAGCCCCAGCGCCTCGAGCCGCTGCTCGACAAGCAGCCGCGTGAAGTCGGGCAGCCCCAGCGCCTCTTCGGCGCGGCGTGCGGCGGCGGTCGCCGTCTCGTTCTGCCGCGCGGCGCGGATCTCGGCGATCCGGGCGCGGGCCTCGGCGACGAAGGCACCGTTGGGGAACTGCTCGAGATACTGGCGATAGGCGGCCTCGGTGTTGCCGCTGGCGGCCCGTTCCCAGGCGGCGCGGTCCTGCGCGGCGGCGGTGCGGCGGCGCTCGGCCTCGATCTCGGCCAGCCGGGCGCGCGCGGTGTCGGCAAAGAGCCCGTCGGGATAGCGCTCGAGATAGCGGCGCAGCCCGTCCTCGCTGCGGCCCGATCCGGTGTCGGCCCAGAAGGCGCGGTCGCGGCGTTCCTCCTCGAGCTGGCGCTGGCGCGCCTCCTCCTCGAGCTCGGCGGCCCGCGCCGCGGCCTGGCGGGAGATTCGGGCGATCTGGTCGCGGTCGAGATAGCCCGAGACGAACAGCCGCTCGCGCTCTTGCCAGCGGCCGATGGCGGCGCGGGTGCCCTGGCCGAAGATGCCGTCGATGCCGCGGGTGTCGAAGCCCAGAAGCGTGAGGTGGCGCTGGATCTCGCGGCGCTGCTCGCGGGTGAGGTTCAGCGCCTCTTCCGCCGCCTGGGCGGTGCGCAGGGGGGCGGAGCGGATGCGCTCGATCTCGGCCCGCGCCTCGGCCGCGAAGGCGCCGCGCGGATAGCGGGCGAGATAGGCCTCGAACGCCTCGACCGTGCCGATGGCGCGGGCGGCCTGGTAGAAGGCGCGCTCCTCGACCAGCGGATCGGGCGGGGGCGGCGGCGGCGGCGGGGGCGGGGGCGGCGCGACGACGGCGGCGGGCAGGAACGGCACGAGGGCCGAGACGAAGCCCTCGGCCTGAAGCCCCGGGCGGCGGGCGAGCAGGTCGGCCAGCGGCACGCCGCGGCGCGGCAGGTCCTGCTCGGCAAAGGCGGCAACCTCCGCCGGCGCGCCGCGGATCACGGTGACGCCCTGCGGCACATCGAGCGGCCCGATTCCGCCGCGCAGCCCGGTGCCAAGCGAGAGCCGCCGCGAATCGGTGCCGAGCAGCACCACCGCGCCGCCGGGGGCGGCGGCCACGATCTCGAGCACCGTGTCGAGCGAGATCGCCGTGCCGTCCACGGTCGCAAGATCGGGGCGGTCGGCATCGACGCCGAGGAACCAGGTGGTGCGCTCCGACCGGGCGAAATGCCCGGTCAGCAGCACGACCAGCCGCTGCCCCTCGCCCACCGTCGCGAGGAACTCGGACAGCCGGCGGCGCAGGTTGGCCCCGGTGAGGTCCGACGCGGCGAGCACGGCAAAGCCCGCCGCCTCGAGCGCCGGGCGCGCCAGCAGCGCATCGCCCCCCGCGGCGATCGCGGCGGCATTCCGGTAGCTGCCGTTGGCGACGACAAGCGCGCTGTCGCGGGCATCGGCGACCAGCGGCAGGGCGATCAGGCAGACGGCGCTGACGATGTGGCGCATGGCGGTTGCTCCCTTGCGGGCGGGGCCGAAAGCGGCAGAACCGACGCCCCCGGATCGGCCTGCCGCCGACCGGCAGTGATCCGGGCGGAACCGGCACGACCATTCCCCGCGCCACTTTCCTACCGGGAACCCCGCGATCAGACAACGCGCGGATAGCGGCACCGGCGGGCACATTCGGTTGATCGCGGGCCCGCCGCCCCGCCCCCGCCGCCCCGCTCCCGCCGCCTCGCTCCCGCTGCCTCGGGGCGGGGGCGACGCGGGGCGCGCGCGGCGGCGCTACCGGCGCGCGAAGAGGCGGAAGTAGAGCGGATCGGGCAGCAGGGCCGCGGCTCGGAACAGCCAGGCGAAGGGAACGGGGAAGCTCAGGCGGAAGCGGTCGGTGCCCATGAAGGCGAACATGGTGCGCGCCGCCGCCTCGGGCTCCATGATCGCGGGCATGGCGAAGTCGTTCTTCGCGGTCAGCCGGGTGCGGATGTAGCCCGGGTTCGCCAGCTGCACCGCGATGCCCGATCCGCGCAGGTCGCACTGCATCGATTCGGCCAGCGCGGCCAGTCCGGCCTTCCCGGCGGCATAGCCGATGGCGCCCGGCAGGCCGCGGAAGGCGGCAAGGCTGCCCGTCAGCACCAGATGGCCGCGACCGCGCGCCACCATCCCCGGCATGACCGCGCCCATCACCCGCACCGCCCCGGTGAAGTTGAGGTCGGCCATCGCCTCGGCCTTTTCGGCGTCCCAGTCCTGGGCGCGCATCGGCCAGTAGACCCCGGCGAGATAGACCACCCCGTCAAGCTCGCCCGCTGCCGCGGCCGCCGCCGTCACCGACGCGCGGTCGCCCACGTCGCAGGGCAGGGCCAGTGCCCGGCCCGGAAGCTCGGCCGCCAGCGCCTCGAGCCTCGGGGCGGTGCGGGCGGACAGCACAAGCTCGACCCCCGCCGCGCTCATCCGCTGGGCCAGCGCGCGGCCCAGACCCTCGCTTGCGCCCACCAGCCAATAGCGCCTGCCGGCCCACTTTCGCATCGCGCGCGCCTCAGGCCGCTTCCTTGCGGCGCATGGTGGCCACAAGCTCGGCCACCTTCACCCCGTGCTTGCGGAACTGGCTGCGGTTGATGATCGTGCCGTTGCCGATCAGATACATCCAGTCGGTGGTGTCCAGCACATGGCCGCCCGCGTCCTCGGGCAGGCGGATGCGGTAGTTCAGCAGCACGGCCGAGCCCGACTGCATGCCATGCCCCACCCCCACCACATCGGGCGCCTCGGCCTTGATCGAGCCGTCATTGCCCAGCGTCAGGCGCCACTCGCGGTCCTGCCGGGCGCCGCTGTCGTAGCGGAAATGCTCTTTCATCACGCCGACGTTGCCGCTCCACTCGGCCTCCATGTCGGCGACGAAGCGCGACGAGACGCGGCCCGTCGGCCCGAAGATGACCCCCTCGCACAGGATCGGGCCGGACAGATGCTCGCGCAGGTCAAAGCGCGGGCCCGTGCCGGCATAGTCGGCGGGGCGCTGGCCGGCAAAGCCCAGGGCGCGCGTCCAGGCAAGGACGGCCACAAGCGTCAGAAGGGCGCCGGCAAGGCTTGCGAGAAAAAGGTCCATGGCTCAGGGCTCCGACAGGTGGGTGGTGGCCAGAAGGCCCAGCGCGATCAGTTTCAGCGCACAGGGCAGGGCGGCATAGAGCAGGGAGAGCAGCATCAGCGCGGCCGCCGGGCTGTCGCCGCCGGGGACGAAGCCGGCGGCGCCGAGCAGCGGCAGGAGCGTTGCGGCAGCAATCGCCAGGGTGAACTTCGACACGAAGTTCCACAGGCCGAAGGCGATGCCGGCCTCGGGCACGATCCGCGCCAGACGGGCGGCGAACAGCGCCACCAGCAGCGTCATGTCGGCACCCAGGGCGGCACCCGAGGCCAGGCAGATCAGCGCGAAGGCCGGCGTGTCGCCGGGCCCGAGCAGGGTGGCGAAGGCGAAGGCCGCGATCGACAGCGCCATCCCCGCCAGCAGCGCACGGCGCGTGCCGAAGCGCGCCGCCGCCCGGCCCCACAGCGGCACCGAGGCCGCGGCGGCGACGAAGAACAGCAGCAGCAGCGGCCCCTCCCACCCCGGGGCGGCGAGGCGCGATTCGACGAAGAAGAGGAACAGGGTCGAGGTGACGGCGACCGGCGCGGCGTTCAGGAGCGCGACCAGCAGCAGCCGCCGCGCCTCGCGGTCGGCCAGCACGGTGCGGAAGCCCGCCAACGAGGCGCCCGCGGCCGGCGCGGCACCGCCCGACCATTCGCTGCGCATCGACCACAGCGCCAGGACGGCCAGCGCCGCGAAGCCCAGCGCAAAGGCGGCGAACGGTGCAGCCGTGCCCGCGGCCAGCGCCGCCGGGGCGACCGAGGCCGCGCAGATCCCCGCCAGCGCCCCGGCCTCGCGCCAGGCCGCGACGCGCACATGGCCGCCCGGGCCGAGGGCGCGCGCCTTCTCGACCCCCGCGGCATAGAAGGTGATGGTGAGAAAGCTGAAGCCCGAGAACAGAAGCGCCAGCGTCAGCGCGAACCACAGCAGCGGCGCGACGGGGGGCGGCACGGCGAACAGCCCCAGCATGGCCAGCGCCATGACTGCCCCGCCGCCGGCCACCGCCAGCCCGCGCCGCCGCCCCAGCGCCGAGGAGAGCCAGCCCAGCGCCGGGTCCTGCACCACGTCGATCAGCCGCAGCCCGAACAGCACCGCGCCGAGCGAGGCCAGGCCCACGCCGTAGGCATCGACATAGAACTTGGGCGCGTGGATGTAGATGGGCAGCCCGGCGCAGGCCAGCATGCCCGCGAACAGCGCATAGCCCGCCAGGCCCCGGGCGGGGGCGGGGGCCGCAGCCGCGGCCGGTGCGCCGGTCTGCGGGGCGGTCGATGCGCCGGTCGGGGCGGGTGCGGCCCTCATCGCGTCACCTCCTCGGCCGGGGGCAGGGGGCGGGGGCGGTAGGGCGCGCCCTTCCACCACAGCCGCAGCGCCTGCCAGTGGATCAGCGCCAGCACCCGGCGCGAGCCGAAGGGGCGGCGCAGACAGGCGGCAAGGATCGCGGCGTTCGTCAGCGGCCGGCGCGGCCCGGTCAGCGTGGCAAAGAGCCCGCCCGCCGCGTGGGCATAGTCGATCCAGATGCCGATGCGGTCGGGCCGGATGTCGAAGCGGAAGACATAGCCCCCCGCCACCGGCTGGAACGGTGAGACGTGGAAGATCTTGGCCGCCGAAAGCCGGTCGTCGGGCAGGATCGGGCGGGCATCGGGATGGGCGCAGAGATAGCAGTGCCGGTCGCCGAAGGTGTTCGTCACCTCGGCGATCACCGCCCGCAGGCTGCCGTCGGGGCCGTGCGCCAGCCAGAAGGAGACCGGGTTGAACACATGCCCCAGCACGCGCGGCTGCGCGACCAGAAGCAGCCGCCCCGCCGTCGCCCCGGCCAAACCGTGCACCGCCAGGACCTCGCGCGCCCAGACCGCGCCGCGCCCCCTGCCCGGCGCGCCGCCATGGTCGCGGTCGTGCAGGGCGAACAGGTTGCGCCGGTTGCGCGCGAACAGCCCCGGGCCGGCGGGCGCCGCCTCGGGGTCGAGCACAACGTAGTCCACCCGGTAGCGGAAGGCGTTCGCCACCGCACCGCGGCGGCCGTGGAACGTCTCGCCCGCCAGATGGTCGAGCACCGGGGGCACCAGGGCGGTCATGCGGCCGCGCGCCTCCGTGCCCGCAGCTCCATGCCCTCGACCACATCGACCGCACTGGCAAAGCCGTCCTCGTGGAAGCCGTTGCGCATCCAGGCGCCGCAGAACCAGGTGTTGCGGGCCCCGTTCGCCGCGCGCAGCGCCGCCTGGGCGCGGAAGGCGCCGACGTCATAGACCGGATGGCGGAAGCTGACCCGATCGTAGATCAGCTCGTCCCGGATCGGCCGCGTCGCGTTCAGGGTGACGAACATGGGGTCGTCCATCGGGATCGGCTGGAGCGAGTTCATCCAGTAGGTCAGGTGCACCCGGTCGGCCCGCACTCCGGCAGCCTCGGCATGCACCCAGGAGGACCAGACCGCGCGACGCCGGGGCATCAGGCTGGCATCGGCGTGCAGCACCGCCTCGTTGGGCTGGTAGCGCACCGCCGCCAGCGCCGCGCGTTCCTCGGGGGCGGCGTCGGCCAGCATCGCCAGCGTGTCGTCGGCATGCGAGGCGAACACGACGTCGTCGAAGAACTCCCACTCGCCGCCGCGGGCCCGCACCTCGACCCCCGCGGGCAGGCGCCGGACCGCCGCCACCGGGGTGGCCAGGCGGATGTCCACCCCGCGGCGGCGCAGCTGCGCCTCGAGCCGCGCGACATACTGGATCGACCCGCCGCGCACCGTCAGCCAGCGGTGCTGCCCCGAGGCCGACAGCAGCGCGTGGTTGCGGAAGAACTGCACCAGCGGCCGGGCAGGGAAATCGAGGATGCCCTGCTTGGGCGTGGACCAGATCGCGCCCGACAGCGGCAGCAGATAGTAGTCGCGGAACCACGCGCCGGTTCCCAGCCGGTCGAGCAGGTCGCCGATGGTCATTTCGGGGTCGCTCGCCGCCGCCTCGGCGCGGGCGTTGAAGTGCAGGATGTCGCGCACCATCCGCAGGAACGCGGGCCGCAGCAGGTTGCGCTTCTGCGCGATCAGCGTGCCGACGGTGCGCAGGCCGTACTCGATCCGGCCGCCGTCGATCGATGCGCCAAAGCTCATGTCGCTGTCGGCGATCGGCACCCCCAGCGCCTCGAACAGGCGGGTGAGATGCGGATAGTTCACCCGGTTGAAGACGATGAACCCCGTATCCACCGGCTGGTCGCCGCGCTTGCCGGCGATGACGGTGCGGGCATGGCCGCCAAGCCGCGCCTCGGCCTCGAACAGCACCACGCTCTGCCCGCCCGACAGCAGATGCGCGGCCGCCAGGCCCGCTATCCCGCCGCCGATCACGGCGATGCGCCGCGGCGCGGCGTGGAACGTCTCGAACGGCATCAAGTCTCTCCTCGGTCCTTGCTGGGGTGTACTACGCCAAACGGACGCCGGCGGATGCACATTTTTCCTGTGATCCGGCGCAAGTGCTGCGGCGTATTGCCGACATGATCGTCCAAACCAGCCCCTGTAGGACTGCTACGCCAGCCGGATCGGCGGCGGGCTTTGCTTTGCAGCCGCCGCGGCGTGCCTGTATGCGTGGCCCCGCGGCGCCGAATCCGGCGCGCGCGCCAAGGGCATGGGAACGGCAGAACTTGGGAAGCGCTGAACCCGAGGGCACCGACTGGGTGGCGGCCGTGGCGGCGGTGCGCGACCGCCGGGATGCGGCGGCCTTCGCCGCCCTGTTCCGGCATTTTGCGCCACGCATCAAGGGTTTCCTGATGAAGTCCGGAACCGCCGAAACGACCGCCGAGGAGGTGGCGCAGGAGGTCATGGCGACGCTTTGGCACAAGGCGCACCTGTTCGACCCCGCGCGCGCCAGCGTGGCCACCTGGATCTTCACCATCGCCCGGAACCGGCGCATCGACGCGATCCGCCGCGCGCGGCGGCCCGAACCCGAGGAACTTCCCTGGGGGCCCGAGGCCGAGCCCGACCAGGAAGAGGCGCTGGCGATGCAGCAAGAGACGCAGCGGCTGGGCGAGGCCATCGCCCGCCTGCCCGAGAAACAGAAGGACCTGATCGAGCGTGCCTATTTCGGCGACCTCTCGCATACCGAGATCGCCGCGGCGACGGGCCTGCCGCTGGGCACGATCAAGTCGAGAATACGCCTGGCGCTGGAACGCCTGCGCCACCAGATGGGTTGATACCGATGACCACGACGATCCGCCACCACCTGAACGATGCGCTGCTGATGGCCTATGCCGCCGGGCAGCTGCCCGAGGCCTTCGCGCTCGTGGTGGCCTCGCATGTCTCGCTGTGCGACGACTGCCGCGCACGGCTCGAGAGCTTCGAGGCGGTGGGCGGTGCGCTGCTGGAAGAGACGGCCACGGCCCCGATGGGTGCGGGCAGCCTGGCAGCGACCATGGCGCTGATCGGGCGCGGCCCGAAGGATCCCATCGTGCCGCGCTACCGGCGCGGGGCGGTCCTGCCGGCGCCGCTGCGCGACTATGTCGGCGGCGACGTGGACGCGGTCGTCTGGCGCCCCGTGGGCAATGGCGTGCGCCAGGCGATCCTGCCGACGGCGCGCGATGCTTCGGCCCGGCTGCTGCACATTCCGCCCGGGGCGGCAGTGCCCCATCATGGCCACCGCGGGCTCGAGCTGACCCTCGTGCTCCAGGGCGCCTTTCGCGACGGAAGCGAGCGGTTCGGCCGCGGCGACGTCGACGTGGCGAGCGAGGATGTGCAGCACACGCCGGTCGCCGAAACCGGCGAGCCCTGCATCTGCCTGGCGGCGACCGACGCGCCGCTGCGCTTTTCGGGTCTTCTTCCGCGGCTGGCGCAGCCCTTCTTCCGCATCTGAGCGCGCGCGGCCCGGCTACCGGCGGCCGAACAGCCGTTCGATGTCGGACCGGCGCAGCGTGATCGAGGTCGGCCGGCCGTGGTTGCACTGACCCGCGTTCGGCGTGGTCTCCATCGCCCGCAGGAGGGCGTCCATCTCCTCGATCCGCAGCGCCCGTCCGCCGCGCACCGATCCGTGGCAGGCCATCCGGGCCAGCACCGCGTCGATGCGCGCCGACAGGCGCTCGCTGCTGCCAAGGTCGGCCAGCTCGTCGGCGATGTCGGCCAGCAGCGGGGCGACCGACGCCGCGCCGAGGATCGCCGGCACGCCCCGCACCGCCACCGCCGTGCCGCCGAAGGCTTCGACCACAAGACCCAGCGCGGCAAGCTCGCCCGCGTGGTCGAGCAGCCGCGCGGCGTCGGCGGCGCCGCACTCGACGATCTCGGGCACCAGAAGGGTCTGCACCGCCACGCCGTTCGCGGCAGCCTGCGCCTTGAGGCGCTCGTAGACGATCCGCTCATGCGCCGCATGGGCGTCCACCAGCACCAGCCCGTCGACCGCCTCGGCAACGATCCAGGTGCCGAACAGCTGCGCCCGCGCCCTGCCCAGCGGCTGACAGGCGGCGGGCGCGCCGGCATCGGCCGGCCCCCCCCCGGGCGCGGCCGGCCCGGGGGCGGCGAAGGGCGCCGCGTCCTCGCCCAGCCCCGGGGCCATCGCCCGGAAGGCCTCGGCCAGCGCCCCCGCCCCGGGGCGCG
>CALJZN010000042.1 GCA_937983405.1 uncultured Paracoccaceae bacterium | reverse complement strand
GCGGCCAGCGCGGCGAGCGCCGCGCCGAGAAACATTCGTGTCATTTCATGCCTCCTGTCGATGATGTCGGCCCGACCCTGCGGGTGCCGCGATGGTTAACCACGCACCCGAGCGGCAGAAGAGGCTTCCGACTTCGTTCCGGAAGAATTCCGGCTTGGCTGCTTTTTTCCGGCTTTTTTCCGGCTTTTTTCCGGGTCGGGCGGCGAACTGCTACGCCCCGGCGCTATTCAATCCTCGCCCGAATCGGCAAGGCTGCCAGTCGCGGCGGAGGCGGGGGAAGGCAGGTGGCGGGTTCGGCGGGAACATATGGCAGCGCGCTTCTGGCCTGCCTGAAGCCGGTGGCGGGCTTCACCAACCTCGGGCCGAAGGCAGGTCTTGCCCACCGGCCGTTCCGGATCCTCGCGCTTTCGGGCGGCGGCGCCAATGGCGCCTATGGCGCCGGCGTGATTGCCGGCTGGCACCAGCACCCGGGCCGCAACCCGGCTCGGCTTGACGAGATCGACATGATCACCGGGGTGAGCACCGGCGCCATCCAGGCGCTGTTCCTGGCGGCCGCGCGCGGTGCGGCCAACCCCGCTGGCCCGATCGGGGCACTGGCTGCCGCCTATCTCGACACCGACGACCGGCGCGTGTTCAACAACCGCTGGCCGCTGCCGCTGGCGCTGCTGCTGCGGCTGAGCCGGGCAGACGCCCAGCCGCTGCGCGATCGGCTGACCGCGATGGTGACAGCCCATCAACAGGAGCTGACGAACGCCACCAATGCCGGGCTCGAGGTCTATTTCGGGACCGTCATGCTGGAGGATGGCGGGCTTTATGCGGCATCGCTTGCCGATCTCCTCAAACTTTCCCATCCGGTTGCCGCAATCGTCGATGTGGTGATGGCGTCGTCCGCCGTGCCGATCGACTATCCGCCAGTCGAGATCGGCGGGCGGCTGTTCGTCGATGGCGGCATCCGCCACACCAGCTTCATCTGCGAGGTGGTGTGGCCCGTGCTGCAAAAGATCAAGCAGGCGGGCGCGCTCGATGTCCTCCTCATCCGCAACGGCACCAATTCGCCCAACGGCTGTTCCAGCTGCGACGCAGCGCCAGCATCAGCCGCGGCCCGGGGCGCTTGCATCTCGGCAACCGGCGAGCCGACGCGGCCGCGCCATCTCCTCGGGCTGCTGATGCGCGCCATCAACGAGGTGATGACGAACCAGATCGAGCTTGGCTCGCAATACCGGATCGCCGGCGATCTTGCGCTGATTGCCGCCCGCCACCCGAACATCAAGACCAGCCTCTGGCTTTCCCACCTCAGCAACATCGATCTCGAGAAGCGGAAGATCCGGCGGCCGAAGGGACGGGTTTTCGACCCCGGCTACATGAAGGCGATCTACGCCTTCGGCGAGGCGCGCGCGGCGTGGGATCGCGCCAGCTGCAAGAACCCGTCGCCCAAGGAAGAGCATCTGGGCGCCTTCATGCGGATCGCCGGGCCGGGCATCGCGTATGACGACACGGTGCCGATCGAGGCGCGGCGCTGCTGATCCGCCTTGCCTCAGGGCAACAGCAGTGGCCGTTCGAGAAGCCCCATCCGGACGGCACCCGAGTTCCAGAAAATGGCTCTTGCCAGCGGGGATGGCAGCAGCGCCTCGCGCGTGGCGCGCCAGCAGCCAAGGGGGGTTGACGGGTCGGCCGGGTCGCCAAAGGCGGCATGGACTGCGGCCGGCGAGATGCTGCCAAGCTTGGCCCAGTGACTGGAATGGTCGATCCCCGCCCGGTGGAGCGCTTCGGTCACGCGCGCAGCACCCAGCGGAAGCACCTGCTCGATGGCCGACAGCAGCTCGAGCTCGGCCTCGATGCCAGCAGTCGTGCCCGCGTTTCCGCCGATCCAGCGGCGCGCCACCTTCCGGCAGATCCATGGCGACAGCCCGTCGATCTCGATGACGGCGGTTTCCGGAAAGCGGGTGAAGGCAAGGGTTCCGGCCGCGTTCGAGACGAAGCGCACGGTGAAGACGAAACTGCGGGGAAGATCGCGGGTGGCGGCACAGATGGCCGGGATTGCGCGCGGCAGATGCTGCCGCTGGATCGCGTAGGAGGCGTTCCAGAGCGCGCCCGGGTAGCCGCCGGTGATCTCGTCTCCGTGCAGATCCTTCCACTGGCCAAGGCGTGACGTGCCTGCGGTGGAGAAGAAGCCCCGGTTGCGATAATATTCGTAGGTGGATCTTTCGGTTACATCTCCGAAGGGAAAGAAGCTTTTCATCGGAACCGGCCGATCGAGAAGGGCAAGGGTTTCACCCCAGGATTTCTTGTGGGCTGCGGTCGGCCTTGAAAGCAGCGCCTGGCTTGCCAGATCGCTCGCGGCGTCGGCGAATGTGCGCAAGCCCGCGGGCTGCGAAGCGGCGGGCTGCAAATGGAGTCGGCCGGCTGCCGGGAAGAAGGCGAGGTGCGCCGCCGAGGGGCCATTCCATGCGTGGGGATCGATGGTGAGCTCGTAGAAGACGGGCGCCACATCCCTGCCAAGGCTCTCGCCGATGGATGCCCATTTGCCGGCGGCGAGGACCGCGAGCCATTGCGCGTTGATGCCGCGGTCGAGGCGGATTTCCTCGAACGTCTGCGCCGGCTCCAGTTCGACGGCGACGGCGTTCACGATCCCCATGCACCCCAGATGGACGAGCGCATCCTCGAACATCCGATCGTCTTGGATGTGGCGAAAGACGGCGCCCTGCCCGCCGAGCTGTGCGACGGCCGCACCGGCAAGAATCGGCCGGCTCTTGCGCTCCAGCCAGACATGCTCGCCGATGCCCGTCACCAGATGCAGGCCGTGGACCATGTTCTGCAGGCCGCCATGCCCCAGGCGTGCGCCGTGGCTTGCCGTGCCGATCGCGCCGGCGACGGTGGTGCCGAGATGCGTGCCGCTGTTGAGGATGGAAAGACCCCGGCGGGCTGCGATCTCGGCCAGCTCGCGCAGCCTTGTGCCGCCGCCGACGAGGGCGATGTCGGTTTGGGCGAAAGCTGGCGCTTTCTCGTTCTGCCCGAGGATCAGGACGGACGACAGGCCATCGAGCACCAGCATGGCCGGGCACGGCTCGCCGGCCCTGGCGCCGATGATGTCGGAGAAGCTCCAGCCGCGGCCGGTGAGTGCGAGCGGAAACGGCTTGGGCGGCGCGCCAAGCTGGCCGAGTGCGGCCTTGTAGGCGAGAAGTGTCCGGATCTTTTCGAGATGCGCGGAGAGCGCTGCTGCGGTGGCGGCAAATCGTTCGATGCCAAGACCTTCGAGATCGGCCGCGAACAGGCGTCCGAGCCGCTCGACCTGCAGCTGCGGCTCAAGGTCGCTGCCTTTCGCCTCGCCTACGGAGAGATGATAGTTCACCCACGGCACGAAATCTTCGAGCGATACAGTCGGCATCAGCCCCCCTTGCCGCAACGCTTTTAACATCATTGGCAGATTCGCCGGTGACTGGCCACAGGAAACCCGGGCTTTCTGCCCATCGGTCGGGCTTGCGCTTAAGGCGAGTGGCTAAGTGGCTTTGCAGGATTTCAGCTGGCAATTTCCAGCCTCGGGATTAGAGTGAAGAAGGAGACACGTTCACCGAGCGCGGGGGCGGTCGTGGCGAAGTTCGGACTGAAGCTGACCGGAGATTTTCTGCTTTTCTCGGTCAGCGGCGACGTCATTCCCGTCCCGAGCCAGAAGGGGCGGGCGCTTCTGGCGCTTCTGGCCACGTCTACGGATGGTCGGCGAAGTCGCAAGCTGGTGCGCGAAATGCTCTGGGAGCGCGGCAGCCGCTCCGAACAGATCAGCAACCTCGCCAAGGAGCTGTCGCGGCTGCGGCTTTCGCTGAAGGCAGGCGGGGCCGACGGGCTGATTGGCGCCGACCGCGAATGGATCTGGTTGGAGCTGGGCATGCTGGAGCCGAATGGCGCGGTGGAAGGCGCGTTCCTCGAAGGGATCGATCTGCCCGGCTGCCGGCGGTGGGAGGCGTGGCTCGAGGACCAGCGTGTCGGGTTCCGCACTGCGCAAGGCGGGCAGGAAACCGCCCGGGAGATCGATGTCGCATTCGGCGCTCCGGTCCCGTCGGCCCGGAACATGCTGGGCGCCACCCGCCTCACCCGCTCGCCCAAGCCGTCGGTTGCAGTCCTTCCCTTCGCAACCGGGCCTGCCGACGATCCTGGCCTGGGCTTTGCCCTGGCCGACGGCCTTGCCATGCGGCTGGCCTGCTTCCCGCAGCTGTTCGTGGCGGGAAGCGCCTCGGCGGCCATGATGGTGCAGATGGGCCTGCTGCGGCACGAGATCGCCGAGCGGCTGGGGGTGCGCTACACGATCGAGGGGCTCATCCTCACCCGCGGCGATCGGCTGCGGGTCTCGGTGGCCGTGGTTGACAGCGACAGTGGCGAGCAGACGTGGGGCGAGGTCTTCACCGAGGCACCCGACGGCAGCGGCGCCTTCGAGCAGCGTATCGTGGACCAGATCGCTCCCCAGCTCTGGTCGGCGATCGACACGTCGGAACGGCGCGCCGGCCTGCAGCCCATGGGCATCGGCTCCGACCGCTACCAGCGCTGGTGGCGGGCGAGCGCGCTCTTCCGCAGCTTCCGGCCTGAGGACGTCGCGGAAGCCTTGGGTCTCGCCCGGGAACTGGCGGCGGAGGATCCGGGCTGCCCCTTCTGCGCCTCCCTTGCCGCCTTCCTGATCGGGCTGTCCAACCTCATGGGGCTGGGCAGCGGATTTGCCGCCGCACGGCAGGAAGCGGGACCTCTGTGCGCACAGGCGCTGCGGCATGGCGCGGACAATGTGGAGGTGCTGGGCTATTGCGCCGGCGCCGAGCTCATGGTCGGTGGCGACCTCGATGTGGCCGATGGCTGGATCGGCCGGGCGCTGGCGCTGCTGCCGGCCTACCAGCCCAGCCTGTTCTGGGGCGGCTGGATCGACCTTGCCTCCGGCAGGCCCGGCCGTGCGCGCGAGCGGTTCGAGCTTGCCCTGCGC
>CALJZN010000041.1 GCA_937983405.1 uncultured Paracoccaceae bacterium | reverse complement strand
CGATGCCCCCCGCGACCGGTCGCTTCCCCGGAAGCGTCCGTCACGGCCTCGGCGCAGTCCCGTCGGTCGCCGGATCGGGCGGCGTCGGCGTGCCGAACAGCCGCCGCAGCTCGATCTTCGGGCAGCGGTCCATGATGACGGTGATGCCCCGCGCCTCCGCCCGGGCCGCGGCCGCAGGGTCCACCACGCCGATCTGCATCCAGATCGTGCGCAGCGCGGGCAGGCAGGCCAGGGCCTCGTCCACCACCGGACCCACCAGGTCCGGACGGCGGAAGATGTCCACCATGTCCACCCCGGCCTCGGGCGGGATGTCGGACAACCGCGCGACGGCGCAGGCGCCGAACAGCCTCTCGCCGGCGTGGCCCGGGTTCACCGGGATCACGCGATAGCCCCTGCGCACAAGCTCGAGCGCGACGGCGTGGCTCGGCCGGTCCGGCCTGGCGGACAGGCCGACCACGGCCACCGTCCGTGCGGCGGTCAGAGCGCGACGCAGCTGGTCGTCGGAGTAGGCCATCGCCCCCGACCTCTGGCCGCGCGCCCGCCGCGGCGGAAAGCGGCGCGGACAGCGCCGCCGAAAAAAGCGCCCGAACCTTCCGGCCGGGCGCAGTCGCGGAACGAGGGACAGTGAGAGAAGCGCGAATGTTCCGGACCCGCGCAACAGCCGGAACATGGGTTCCGCGGCCGCGGCGGAAAAGTGCCCGTCGCGCAAGCGTGATGGGCAAGGGGCCGGCGCCCGTCTGCTGCCGGCCCGGCTGCCGCCGGCCCCCCGCGGCGGAGCTGTCTGCCCCCTTGCCCTTGCCCCGCGGTCACCCTAAGCCGCTGGCATGCGCATCCTGTTTCTGGGCGATGTGATGGGCCGGTCGGGGCGGTCGGCGGTGGCCGAGCGTCTGCCGGGGCTGCGCGCCGACTGGTCCCTCGATTTCGTGGTGGTCAACGGCGAGAACGCGACCTCGGGCGCGGGGCTGTCGCCCGACCACGCCCGCGCCCTGCTGGAGGCCGGGGCCGATTGCGTGACGTTGGGCGACCATGCCTTCGACGTCAGGGACATGCTGTCCTTCATCGAGCAGGAGCCGCGCGTCCTGCGGCCGCTCAACTACGCCAAGGCAGCGCCGGGACGCGGGGCGCGGCTGTTCCAGGCTCCGGGCGGGCGCAAGGTGCTGGTGGCGCAGGTGCTGGGCCAGGTGTTCATGAAGCGGCCCTTCGACGACCCGTTCTCGGCGCTCGAGCCGGTGCTGCGCGCCCATCCCCTGGGCGGGCTGGCGCAGGCGGTGCTGGTCGATGTGCATTGCGAGGCGACGTCGGAGAAGATGGCGCTGGGCCACTGGTGCGATGGCCGTGCCTCGGTGGTGGTGGGCACCCACACCCATGTCCCGACGGCCGACGCGCAGATCCTTCCCCAGGGCACCGCCTTCCAGTCGGATGCCGGAATGTGCGGCGACTACAATTCGGTCATCGGGATCGAACGCGACGAGCCGCTGCGCCGCTTCGTCACCGGCATGGGCAAGGGCCGGTTCGAGCCGGCAGGCGGCCCCGCCACGCTGTGCGGGCTGTTCGTCGAGACCGACGACCGCACGGGCCGCGCGCTGCGCCTTGCCCCGGTGCGGCAGGGCGGGCGGCTCGCCCCCTCCGGCCCGTGACGGCGCGATGCGGCGCGAGGCCGTCATCGCCTTCGCGGCGCTCCTGCTCATGGGGGCGCTCTGGGGCGTGACCCAGCCGCTGACCAAGATCGCGGTCTCGACCGGACACCGGCCGCTCGGGCTGGCGCAATGGGTTGCGACGATCGACGCCGCGATCCTGACCGCGGTCTGCGTTGCGACCGGCCGGCGGCTGCCGCTGGGGCGCCGGGCGCTGGGCCTCTATGCGGTGGTGGCCGGGCTGGGCATGCTGCTGCCGCAGCTTGCCGTCTACGCGGCCGCGCCGCATCTGCCTGCGGGGGTGCTGGCGCTCATCGTCTCGCTGACGCCGATCTTCGCCCTGTCGCTGGCGCTGGCGGTGGGACTCGAGGGCGTCCGGCCCGCGCGGCTCTTGGGCCTTCTGCTCGGGGCCGGGGCGATGGCGCTTCTCGTCGCCCCCTGGGGCGGCGCGCTTACCGGCGGGGCGGCCTGGATGTTCGTGCTGCTGGCCTGCGTCACGCCGCTGTCCTATGCGCTCGAAGGTACCTATGTCGCCGCCCGGGGGCAGGGCGCGGCCGATCCGGTGCAGACGCTGCTCGGCGCCTCGCTGCTCGTCCTGCTCGCGGTCTCGCCGCTGGCGCTGGCTGCCGGCCATGCGATCTCGCCGCTTGCGCCCTGGGGGCCGGCCGAGCGGGCCATCGTCGCCTCGGCCTGCCTCTCGGTGGGCGCCTACGCGCTGTATGTCTGGCTCGTCCGCCGGGCCGGGTCCGTCTTTGCCGCGCAGGTCTCCTACATCGTGACGGGTGTGGGCGTCGCGGCGTCGATCGCGATGCTGGGCGAGGGATATCCCGGCGCCTTCTGGGCGGCGCTCGGGCTGCTCTTTGCCGGGCTTTTCCTCGTGCAGCCGCGCCCCGCCGCACCTCGGGGCGACCGGCCGCGCGCGCGCGAAACTGGGGCTTGATGCCTGCGGCGCCATGGGCAAGATGGCGCGCCGGCGCAGGATGGCGGCCGGTTCTGGGGGATGGACCGCATGATCGGGCTCGACCTGTCGGCCGGCACCGCGGCGGTGCTGGCGCTCGTCATCGTGGCGGGCATGCTGGTGATGTTCGTGCGCGAGGTCTATCCGGTCGAGGTCGTGGCGATCGGCGGGGCCATGGTGATGCTGGTGCTCGGCATCCTGCCCGTCGATGCGGGCCTGCGCGTGATGTCCAACCACGCCCCCTGGACGATTGCCGCCCTCTACATCGTCGTCGGCGGCCTCGTGCGGACCGGGGCGCTGGACTGGATCAGCCAGACCGCCGCCGCGAACGCCGCCGCCCGGCCGGTGCGCACGCTCGCGGCGCTGGCCGTCGTCGTGATCGGGCTGTCGGCCTTCGTCAACAACACGCCCGTGGTCGTCGTGATGATGCCGGTCTTCCTCGAGCTGGCGCGCCAGATGTCGGTCGCGCCGTCACGGGTGCTCATCCCGCTGTCCTATCTGTCGATCTTCGGCGGCACGGTGACGCTGATCGGCACCTCGACCAACCTCCTTGTCGACGGCGTGGCCCACGCCAACGGGCTGGAGCCCTTCGGCGTGTTCGAGATCACGCCCGTCGGCCTCTGCGTGGCCGCGGTCGGCACGCTCTATCTTGCCCTCTTCGCCCGGCGCCTGCTGCCCGAGCGCACGTCGATGGCCGGCCTCCTCGGATCGCGGCCGCGGCCGAAGTTCTTCACCGAGGTCGCCCTTCCCGAAGGCTCGGCTCTGACGGGCCGCAAGCTCGACGAAGTTGACATCTTCGCGCGCGAGGGGGCGCGGGTGATCGACGTGCTGCGCGGCGACGCCTCGCTCCGGCGCGACCTCGGGTCGGTGATCCTTCAGCCCGGCGACCGGGTCGTGCTGCGCACGCCCATGTCCGAGGTTCTGGGGCTGCAGGGCCACAAGGATCTGCGCCTTGTGGACAAGCTGTCGTCGGTGCAGACCGAGACCGTGGAGGTGCTGATCACCCCGGGTTGCAAGATGATCGGCCGGTCGCTCGGCGCGTTGCGGCTGCGCCGCCGCTACGGGGTCTATCCGCTGGCGGTGCACCGCAAGAACCAGAACATCGGTCGGCAGCTCGACGACCTTGTCGTGCAGGTCGGCGACACGCTGCTGCTGGAGGGCACGGCCGACGACATCCACCGCCTCGCGGTGGACATGGAGATGGTCGAGGTCGGCAAGCCCTCGGAGCGCGCCTTCCGGCGCAGCCACGCGCCGATCGTCGTGGGCGTGCTCGCCGGCATCGTGATCCTGTCCTCGCTCGGGGTGGCGCCCATCGTGGCGCTGGCCTTCGTGGGGGTGGCCATCGTGCTGCTGACGCGCTGCATCGACGCGGACGAGGCCTTCGGCTTCATCGACGGCCGGCTGCTGGCGCTGATTTTCGGGATGCTGGCGGTGGGCGCGGGCCTTGACCAGTCGGGGGCAGTGGCGCTGCTGGTCGGCTGGGTCGCACCGCTGCTCGAGGGACTGCCCCCGTTCGTGCTGCTGCTGTCGGTCTATCTGCTGTCGTCGTTCCTGACCGAGATCGTCAGCAACAACGCGGTGGCGGTCATCGTGACGCCCCTGGCGATCGGGCTTGCCCAGACGCTCGGCATGGATCCGCGGCCCATCGTGATTGCGGTGATGTTCGCCGCCTCGGCCTCGTTCGCGACCCCCATCGGCTATCAGACCAACACGCTGGTCTATGGTCCGGGCGGCTACCGCTTCACCGACTTCCTGCGTATCGGAATCCCGCTGAACGTGGTGATGGCGGTGACGACCACTGCGGTGGTGTGGCTGCTCTGGCCGATGTGAGCGCGCCCTGGCGCGCGGGCCAAAATCCATGCGATGGATTTTGGCAAGAGTTTTGCAAAAACTCTTGCCGTCGCGCCCTTGCCTGTGGACGGGCTCAGGCGTCGAGGTTCGCCACGTTCAGCGCGTTGTCCTGGATGAAGGCCCGCCGCGGTTCGACCACGTCGCCCATCAGCTTGGTGAAGATGTCGTCGGCCTCGGCGAGGTCGTCGATGCGCACCTGCAGCAGCGTCCGCGCCTCGGGATCGAGCGTGGTTTCCCAAAGCTGCTCGGGGTTCATCTCGCCCAGCCCCTTGTAGCGTTGCAGCGACAGCCCCTTCTCGCCCTCGGCCATCACCGCCGCCAGAAGGTCGAGGGGGCCGTGGATCGGCTGGCTTCGGTCGCGGCGGACGAGTTCGGGCACGCCGGCATAGACCTCCTGAAGGCTGTCGGTGTGGGCCGCCAGCCGCCGCGCCTCGCCCGAGCGCAGGACGGGGCCGTCGAGCGTGCGCACCTCCTCGACCCCGCGCAGCACGCGCCACAGCCGCAGCCCGTGGTCCTGGGTGGGGCGGCCCTGCCAGCCGCGTTCGTATTCCGGCGCGATCCGGTCCAGCCGGCGCGCCACGCGGTCGGCCACGCCCTGCGGGTCGGCATCGAGCCGGCCCGCGACCAGCGCGCCGGCGATGGTCGCCTGCTCCAGGATGCGGGCGGGATAATGCGCGGGGAAGGCGTTCAGGCTGCGCTTCACGGCCCGCGCCTCCTCGACCACCCGGGCAAGGTCGGCCCCCGCAACCTCGGCCCCCGAAGCGAGGCGCAGCGTCGCCCCCTCGACGCCCGCGCGCACGAGATAGTCCTCGAGCGCAGCCTGATCCTTGAGGTAGACCTCGGACTTGCCGCGGCTGACCTTGTAGAGCGGCGGCTGGGCGATGTAGAGATAGCCGCCTTCGATGATCTGCGGCATCTGGCGGAAGAAGAACGTCAGCAGCAGCGTGCGGATATGCGCGCCGTCCACGTCGGCGTCGGTCATGATGACGATCTTGTGGTAGCGCAGCTTGGAGATGTCGAACTCGTCGCGCCCGATCCCGGTGCCGAGCGCGGTGATGAGCGTGCCGATCTCCTGGCTCGACAGCATCCGGTCGAAGCGCGCGCGCTCGACGTTGAGGATCTTGCCGCGCAGCGGCAGCACCGCCTGGTTGGCGCGACTGCGGCCCTGCTTGGCGCTGCCGCCCGCCGAATCGCCCTCGACCAGGAAGAGCTCGGACTTGGCCGGGTCGGTCTCCTGGCAGTCGGCGAGCTTGCCGGGCAGGTTCGCGACATCCATCGCCGTCTTGCGGCGCGTGAGCTCGCGCGCCTTGCGCGCGGCCTCGCGCGCCAGCGCGGCCTCGACGATCTTGCCCACCACGGCGCGGGCGGGGCCCGGGTTCTCCTCGAACCACTCGGACAGCTTCTCGGACACCACCGCCTCGACCACGGCGCGGACCTCGGAGGACACAAGCTTGTCCTTGGTCTGGCTCGAGAATTTGGGGTCGGGCACCTTGACCGACAGCACGCAGGTCAGCCCCTCGCGGGCGTCGTCGCCGGTGAAGGCCACCTTTTCCTTCTTCGCGATGCCCGAGGACAGCGCGTAGGCGTTGATCGTGCGCGTCAGCGCGGCGCGGAAGCCCGCCAGATGGGTGCCGCCGTCGCGCTGCGGGATGTTGTTGGTGAACGGCAGCATCGTTTCGTGGTAGCTGTCGTTCCACCACAGCGCGGCCTCGACGGCGATGCCGTCGCGCTCGCCCGAAATGGTGATGGGCTGGGGGATCAGCGGCGTCTTGGAGCGGTCGAGCCAGCGCACGAACTCGCGCACCCCGCCGTCGTAATGCAGCTCGCTGCGCAGGGGTTCGGCGGGCCGGAGATCCTCGAGCGTGATGTGCACGCCGGAGTTGAGGAAAGCCAGCTCGCGCAGGCGGTTCTCGAGCGTCCTGAAGCTGTAGTCGAGGTTCGAGAAGGTCCGGGTCGAGGCGAGAAAGCGCACCTCGGTCCCGCGCCGTCCCCGGGCGTCGCCCACCGCCCTGAGCGGGGCGACCGGGGCGCCATGCTCGAAGCGGACGAAATGTTCCTTTCCGCCGCGCCAGATGCGCAGCTCGAGCCAGTCGGACAGCGCGTTGACGACCGACACCCCGACCCCGTGCAGCCCGCCCGAGACCTTGTAGCTGTTCTGGTCGAACTTTCCGCCCGAATGGAGCTGTGTCATGATGACTTCGGCCGCCGACACGCCTTCGGTGCTGTGGATGTCGGTGGGGATGCCGCGGCCGTTGTCGGTGACGGACACCGAGCTGTCGGCATGGATCGTTACCGTCACGCGGTCGGCAAAGCCTGCCAGCGCCTCGTCGATGCCGTTGTCCACGACCTCGTAGACCATGTGGTGCAGGCCCGAGCCGTCGTCGGTGTCGCCGATGTACATGCCGGGCCGCTTGCGGACGGCGTCGAGGCCCTTGAGAACCTTGATCGAATCGGCGCCGTATTCGGGCTCGGCGCGGGCGGGTTCGGCCATGCGGGTGCTTCCTTCCGGGACTGCGCGATGTATAGGCGTCCGCGGCGCGGATGTCACGGCCCGGACACAAGATTTGGGGTGAGCCCGGATTTGCGGCGGGCCCGGATTTGCGCTGCACCCGGGGGGCGGGCCGCCGTTGCCCGGCAGGGCGGCGCCGCGCGCCCGGGGCAGGGGCCTCACGGCAGGGGCGCTTCGGCGAGATGCGATTGCCCCGCCTCCTCGCCCACCGCAAACCCCTGCGCCCGGTCGCCGAGCCCTGCGAACAGCTCGGGCCCCGTCCCCGTCAGGAAGGCCTGGGCACCGAGCGCGCAGACCTCGGCGTGAAGCGCGGCGCGGCGGCTGGCGTCGAGGTGGGCGGCGACCTCGTCGAGCAGAAGGACCGGGGGCGCGCCGCGGTCTTGCGCCAGCGCGCGGGCGTTGGCGAGGATCAGCGAAACGAGAAGCGCCTTCTGCTCGCCGGTCGAGCAGCGCTCGGCGGGCATCCCCTTTTCGGCATAGACGGCCGCCAGGTCGGCACGGTGCGGGCCGGTCAGCGTGCGGCCCGCGGCGAGGTCGCGGCGCCGTCCCTCGGCCAGCGCGGCAGCAAGCTCGGCCGCGTCGTCCGGGGCCTCGGCACCCTCGGCCACCGTCAGGGCAAGCGCGGCGGCGGGAAAGGCCGTCTCGGCCCCCGCCGTCGCCTCTGCCAGCCGTGCGAGGGCGGCCCGACGGCCGGCGGTGATCGCCGCCCCGGCGCGGGCCATCTGCGCCTCGAGCGCGGCGAACCAGGCGGCATCGGCCACCCCGTCGCGCAGAAGCCGGTTGCGCTCGCGCATCGCGCGCTCGTAGGCGAGCACGGCCTCGCCGTGCTCGGGCCGGAACGACAGCGCCACCCGGTCGAGGAAGCGGCGGCGCCCCTCGGGCCCCTCGGTCCAGAGCCGGTCCATCGCCGGCACCAGCCACAGGACCGACAGGAGGCGCGCCAGCGCAAGCTGCGGCGCGGGCTTGCCGTCGATCCGGAGCGCCCGCGCCGCGCCTGCCTCGGCCCAGGTCTCGACCTCGTGCGCCATCCCCGGCACGGCAAGCGTGGCCGCGACCTTCCAGCCGATGGCCTCGGGCGTGCGCGCGATCTCGTCGGGGGAGGCCCGGCGAAGCCCGCGGCCCGGCGAGAGCAGCGAGACCGCCTCGAGCAGGTTGGTCTTGCCGGCCCCGTTCGGGCCGAACAGGACAACCGGCCGCCCGTCAAGGACCAGCCGCGTCGCGCGGTAGGAGCGGAAATGCGACAGCGCGAGCCGCGCGATGTGAAGCCGCGCCATCGCACCCCCGGGCTGCGGCGCGTCGGACGGTCAGACGCGCATCGGCATCACGACATAGATAGCCGAGCGGTCGTTGCCTTCCTGCATCAGCGTCGGATCGCCCGGCGCGTTGAACAGGAACACCGCGTTCTCGCGGTCCACCTGGCTTGCGATCTCGATGAGATATTTTGCGTTGAACCCGATCTCCAGCCGGTCGTCGCCGTAGGCCACGGCCAGCTCCTCTTCGGCCGCACCCGAATCGGGGGCGTTCACCGACAGCACAAGGCGATCGTCCTCGAGATGGAGCTTCACGGCGCGCGAGCGCTCGGAGGACACGGTGGCCACCCGGTCCACCGCCTGCGCGAACTCGGCCGCATCCACCTCCAGCCGGCGGGCATTCTTCAGCGGGATGACGCGCGTGTAGTCCGGGAAGGTGCCGTCGATCACCTTCGAGGTCAGCGTGATCTCGGGCGTCGCGAAACGGATCTTGGTCTCGCTCACGCTGACGTCGATCTTCGTTTCGTCGTTCTCGAGCAGCTTGCGCAGCTCGCCCACGGTCTTGCGCGGCACGATCACCCCGGGCATCCCCGCCGCCCCCTCGGGCAGCGGCGCGTCGATCCGGGCCAGACGGTGCCCGTCGGTGGCCACCGCGCGCAGGACCGGCCCGCCCTCGCCCGTGGCGACGTGGAAATAGACGCCGTTGAGGTAGTAGCGCGTCTCCTCGGTCGAGATCGCGAATTTCGACTTGTCGAACAGCCGCCGCAGCACCCCCGCCGGCGCGGCGAAGCGGCAGCTGTATTCCGCCGAGGCCATGATCGGGAAGTCCTCGCGCGGGAGGGTCTGGAGCGCGAACTGCGACCGGCCCGCCGTGACGGTCAGCCGCCCCGAAGTGCCGTCCTCGGCCAGCTGGACCAGCGCGCCCTCGGGCAGCTTGCGCACGATCTCGTGCAGCAGCACCGCCGAGACGGTCGTTGCCCCCGCCTTCTCGACCACGGCCGGGGCGCGGTCCACCACCTCGATGTCGAGGTCGGTGGCGCGGAAACGGGCGCCGTCGCCTTCGGCCTCGATCAGCACATTGGCGAGGATGGGGATCGTGTTGCGACGCTCGACGACCGACTGCGCCTGACCGACCGCCCGAAGCAGCGCCGCCCGCTCGATGCTGATCCTCATCGTCCCGTCCCCCTCGGTCCCGCCGCATCCGGTGCGGGAGCGCAAATTGTTCCAATTCCGGGCAGCTGACAACTGCTTTCCGTGCGGCCTCAGGACTGCAGCACGCGGCGCAGCAGCTCGATGTCCTCGGCCATCTGCGGATCGGTCCGGCGCAGCTCGTCCACGCGCTTGACGCCATGCATGATGGTGGTGTGGTCGCGCCCGCCGAAGCGCCGCCCGATGTCGGGCAGCGAGCGCGAGGTCAGCTCCTTGGAGAGATACATCGCCACCTGTCGCGGCCGCGCCAGCGTGCGCACCCGCTTGGGCCCGATCAGGTCGGCGAGCTTGACGTTGTAGTGCTCGGCGACCTTGCGCTGGATTTCCTCGATGGTGATCTTGCGGTTGAGCGTGCGCAGGACGTCGGCCAGACAGTCCTGCGTCAGCTCGAGCGTGATCTCGCGCCCCACGAGCGAGGCGAAGGCGAACAACCGGGTCACCGCGCCTTCCAGCACCCGCACGTTCGAGGTGATGCGCAGGGCGAGAAACTCCATCACGCCATGGGCCATCGTGATGCCCGGATACTGCGCGCGGAAGCTGTCGATCTTGTGCTGCAGGATACCGAGGCGCAGCTCGTAGTCGGTCGGGTGCAGATCGACGACAAGGCCGCATTGCATGCGGCTCTTGATGCGCTCCTCGAGATCCTTGATCTCGCCGGGCGCGCGGTCGGCCGAGAGCACGATCTGCCGGCTTTGATCGACCAGCGCGTTGAAGGTGTGGAAGAACTCCTCCTGCGTCGACTCCTTGCCCGCGATGAACTGGATGTCGTCGAGCAACAGCACGTCCACCGACCGGAACAGGCCCTTGAAATCCATGATCTGCTTGTCCCGCAGCGCCTGGATGAAGCGGTACATGAACGTCTCGGCCGACATGTAGAGCACGCGGGCGTCGGGCTGGCGCGCCTGAAGCTCCCAGGCGACGGCCTGCATCAGGTGGGTCTTGCCGAGGCCGACGCCGCCGTAAAGGAAGAGCGGGTTGAAGGCGACCTGCGTCTGTTCGGCGACGCGACGCGCGGCGGCATGGGCCAGCGCGTTGGGCTTGCCCACGACGAAGGTTTCGAACGTCAGCCGCGGGTCGAGCTGGACGCCGCGGAACTCCGCCCCCTCCTCGCCGCCGCGACCGCGCTTCGGTCCCGGAACCGGGGCCGGCGGCGCCGGGCGGTCGGGGGCGAGGGCCGCGCGCATCTTGCGGGTGCTCCGCACGCCGAATTCGACGCGGGTCACCGTGGGGCCGTTCGCGCAGATGAGCTGGCGGATCGGCTCGGCGAAGTTGCGCGAGACCCAGTCGGCGACAAAGGTTGTCGGCGCCTCGAAGTGCGCCGCATCGCCCTTCAGGGCGACGAAATCGAGCGGCTCGATCCAGGCGAGGTAATTGTTCCGCCCGATCGATCCGACGAGGGATTCGCGCATCCGCGACCAGTCTTCGCCTGTCATTCCCCGTCCACTCCGTCCGCCGCCGCGGCTCTTGTCTGCCTCTGTGCCCGCGCTCCCCGGCCATGCGGCCGGGGGCGGATATGCCTGCGAAGGCCCGGTCACCGCACCCCAGCGGCAGACTGCCCTGCAACCGCAGGTTGCTGCTGCCGAGCGCACGCAACGGGGAGTGGCATGGACGAAAGATGCGCGGTTCCAACCAAGGACCGCCCCGGTGCGCAGCCGCCGCACCGGACTTCCCGCATACAGCTGACCAAGACCACGAGTTCGAGGACGGGGCTGTCCCGCCCGACGAGAACCGCAGTCGCGCCACGTCCCCCCGGACCGTGTGAATCGCCCGGTGACGGTATCGCGGCGCCGCGACGGGGTGCAACCGAACTTCGGGCTTGACGGGCTGCGGCCGGCGCCGAATCCGTTTCGCCGTGCAAGGGCGCCACGGTTGCCGATGACGTCAGCGCCGGGCTGGCTTCCGTCGGAAAAGCGAAGGGGGCGCAGCCGCCGCTGCACCCCCCTTGGCCCCGGTCCGGCTGCGCGGGTCGGGTCAGGCGGTGATGGCCTTCACCCGCGCCGACAGGCGCGACATCTTGCGCGCCAGCGTGTTCTTGTGGACGACGCCCTTGGTCACGCCGCGCGCCAGCTCGGGCTGGGCGATGCGCAGGGCTTCGGCCGCCGCCTCGCGGTTGCCCGAGGCGATCGCCTCCTCGACCTTGCGCAGGAAGGTGCGGATCCGCGACTTCCGCGCCTTGTTCACGGCGGTGCGGGCGATCGTCTGGCGCGCGCGCTTCTTGGACTGGGGCGTGTTGGCCATGTCGGTGCTGTCCGGCTTTCGCTTCGGGAAATCTGAGCCCGCGTGACTAATCCCGACTCGCGGCCAAGTCAACGACCGAATGCGCGGTTTTGCTCAGCGGTCGCGGAACTGCGGCTCGCGCTTTTCGAGGAAGGCGCCCATGCCTTCCTTCTGGTCCTCCGTGGCGAACAGCGCATGAAACAGCCGCCGCTCGAACAGCACGCCCTCGCGCAGCGTGGTCTCGTAGCTGCGGTTCACCGCCTCCTTCACCGCCATCACCGTCAACGCCGACTTTTCGGCGATCTTCTGCGCCGCCGCGAGCGCCTCTTCCATCAGCTTCTTGGCCGGCACCACACGGCTGACGAGGCCCGCGCGCTCGGCCTCGGTGGCGTCCATCGTGCGGCCGGTAAGGTGCATGTCCATCGCCTTCGACTTGCCCACAAGCCGGGTCAGGCGCTGGGTGCCGCCCATGCCCGCGACGATGCCGAGGTTGATCTCGGGCTGGCCGAACCTGGCGGTGTCGGCGGCGATGATGAAGTCGCACATCATCGCAAGTTCGCAGCCCCCGCCCAGCGCATAGCCCGCCACGGCCGCGATGATCGGCTTGCGGCAGCGCAGGATCGCCTCGGTATCGCGGGTGAAGATGTCGTCGCCGAAGGCGTCGACGAAGCTGCGCCCGGCCATCTCGCGGATGTCGGCCCCGGCGGCGAAGGCTTTTTCGGACCCGGTCAGCACGATGCAGCGCACCTTGTCGTTGGCATCCGCCGCGCCGATCGCCTCGGCCAGCTCGCCCAGAAGCCGGGCGTTCAGCGCGTTCAGCGCCTCGGGCCGGTTGAGGCGGATCACCGCCACATGGTCGGCGACCTCGACGATCAGGGTCTCGTAGGCCATGGCTGCCCCCTCCAGAGCTTCGGCGCCCGAGTGAATAGCAGTCGGGCGGCCCCGTTCAAGGCGCGCGGTGCCATGGGCCGACCGCTACCGCTGGCAGACCGGGCAATGAAACGACGACCGGCCGGCCTGCACCGTGCGCCGCACCGTGCCCGTGCAGCCTGCCGTGGGGCAGGGCGCGCCCGCGCGGCCGTAGACGCGGAAGGCGTGCTGGAAATACCCGAGCTCTCCGTCGGCCTGCCGGTAGTCGCGCAAGGACGAGCCGCCCGCCGCGATCGCCTCGGCCAGCACGGCGCGGATCGCGGGCACCAGCGCGGCGACCCGGGGTGCGGCGATCCGCCCCGCCAGGCGCCAGGGCGCGATGCCGGCGCGGTGCAGCGCCTCGGCGACATAGATGTTGCCGAGCCCCGCCACCACCCGCTGGTCGAGCAGCGCGGCCTTCACCGGCGTCCGCCGCCCCCTCAGCCGGGCCACCAGATAGTCCTCGTGGAAGTCGTTGCCGAAGGGCTCGGGCCCGATCCCGGCCAGCAGCGGGTGCCGGCCGAGCGCGGCGGTCGGCCAGAGGTCCATCGTGCCGAAGCGGCGGGGATCGTTGAAGGTGATCCGCACGCCGCCCTCCATGTCGATCACGACATGGTCATGCGTCTGCGGCGCCGCCTGGGGGTGGACATGGCGGCCGAGCACGGCGCCCGAGATCAGGATGCGCCCCGACATGCCCAGATGCACGATCAGCGTCTCGTCGGTCGAAAGGTCGGCCAGCAGGTATTTCGACCGTCGCCGCAACCCGATCACCCGCGCCCCGGCCAGACGCTCGGCGAGCCGCTCGGGCAGCGGCCGGCGCAGGTCCGGCCGCCGCGCCACGGCCGCCGCGATGGTCCGGCCGGCCAAGACGGGCTCGAGCCCGCGGCGCACCGTCTCGACCTCGGGCAGTTCGGGCATCCGCGCCCCCCGGCGGACCTTCGGGCGCATTGCAGCGCCCCGAGCGCGCTCTATAAGCAAGGCGGCGCGGGGACGGAAGGCCTGGACATGACCGTGAACGACACAAGCGACAGCGCCGGCGGCGGCGCGAGCACGCATTTCGGCTTCCGCAGCGTGGCCGAGGACGAGAAGGCGGGGCTCGTGCGCGGGGTCTTTGCCTCTGTCGCCGCGCGCTACGACCTGATGAACGACCTGATGTCGGCCGGCGTCCACCGGCTGTGGAAGGATGCGATGATCGACTGGCTAGCCCCCCGCCCGGGCCAGCGGCTGATCGACGTGGCCGGGGGGACGGGCGACATTGCCTTCCGCTTTCTCGCCCGCGCCCCGGGGGCGAGCGCCGTGGTCTGCGACCTCACCGAGCCCATGCTGGTCAGAGGGCGCGCCCGCGCCGAGGCCGAGCGGCTGGGCGAGGCGCTGGGCTGGGTGGTGGGGGATGCGATGGCGCTGCCCTTTCCGGATGCGAGCTTCGATGTCTACACGATCGCCTTCGGCATCCGCAACGTGACCCGCCCCGAGCGGGCGCTGGCCGAGGCCTTCCGGGTGCTGCGCCCCGGCGGGCGGCTGATGGTGCTCGAGTTCAGCCGCGTGCCCGTGCCCGCGCTGGCCTGGGCCTACGACCGCTATTCCTTCAACGTCATCCCGGCGCTGGGCCAGGCCGTGACCGGGGACCGCGCAAGCTATCAATATCTGGTGGAATCGATCCGCCGCTTTCCGGATCAGGAGAGCTTCGCGGCCATGATCCGCGCCGCCGGTTTCGGGCTGGTGAACTACCGCAACCTTACCCTCGGCGTGGCCGCGCTGCATTCGGGCTGGAAGCTGTAGGTGCGCGGTCCGCACAACATCTGGCGGCTGGTGCGCACCGGCGCCACGCTCGAGCGCACGGGGGCCATGGGCGTGGTGCTCGAGGCGTTCCGCGCCCCGCCGCGGCTGCGGCTGGTGGCGCGGCTGCTGGGCTGGCCGTTCAAGTGGCTGGGGCTGAAGGGCGACCCGGCGCTGCCGCCGGCGACGCGGGCGCTGACGGCGCTGGGGCCGGCCTACATCAAGTTCGGCCAGATCCTCTCGACCCGGCCCGACGTGGTGGGCGAGGAGCTGGCCGACCAGCTGCGCTATCTGCAGGACAAGCTGCCGCCCTTCGACACCGCGACCGCCCGCCGGATGATCGAGGAGGAGCTCGAGACGCCGGTGGACAGCCTGTTCTGCGAGTTCTCCGACGCCATCGCCGCGGCCTCGATCGCCCAGGTCCACAAGGCGCGGCTGGCCGACACGGGCGAGGCGGTGGCGGTCAAGGTGCTGCGGCCGGGGATCGAACGGGCCTTCCGCAGGGACATCGACGCCTTCTATCTGGCGGCAACGATGATCGAGGCGCTATCGCCCGCCTCGCGCCGCCTGCGGCCGACCGACGTGATCGCGCATTTCGAGGGGGTGGTGAAGGGCGAGCTCGACCTCCGGCTCGAGGCCGCCGCCGCCGCCGAGTTCCTCGCCAACACAAGGGACGATCCGGGCTTCGTCGTGCCCCGGCCGCACTGGTTCCTGTCGTCGCGCAACGTCCTGACGCTGGCCTGGGCCGAGGGGCTGCCGCTGGGCGACAACGCCGCGCTCGACGCCGCCGGGCACGACCGCCGCGCGCTGGGCGAGCGGGTGCTGCAGCTGTTCCTGCGGCATGCGCTGCGCGACGGCTTCTTCCACGCCGACATGCACCAGGGCAACCTCAAGGTCGCGGCCAACGGCGACCTCATCGCGCTCGACTTCGGCATCATGGGCCGGATCGACGAATACACCCGCCGGGTCTATGCCGAGATCCTCTTCGGCTTCATCCGCAAGGACTATCGCCGCATCGCCGAGGTGCATTTCGAGGCCGGCTATGTGCCCCCCGACCGCGACATCGACGAGTTCGCCCGCGCCCTGCGCTCGGTGGGCGAGCCGATCTTCGGCATGGACGCCACGCGCATCTCGATGGCGCGGCTGCTCAACTACCTTTTCGAGGTGACTGAGCGCTTCGGCATGCAGACCCGCACCGAGCTTCTGCTGCTGCAGCGCACGATGGTGGTGGTCGAGGGCGTGGCGCGGTCGCTGCATCCGCAGATCAACATCTGGCAGGTCGCGCGCCCGGTGGTCGAGGACTACATCCGCGAGAATGTGGGCCCGCGCGCCACGCTGCGCGACCTGCTGCGCACCGCGCGGGTGCTGGCGCGCTTCACGCCGCGGCTGCCGCAGCTGGCCGAGGCCGAGCTGATCCGGCTGTCGGCGGCCCCGCCGCCCGCGCCGCCGCCGCGCCGCCTGCCCGGCCCCGTCTGGGCGCTGGCCGGCGCCGCGCTCGGCGCCCTCGCGGTCTGGGCGGTGCTGGCCTGACGCTGCCCCGCCCAACCTTGTCCCGCCCAACCTTGTCCCGCCCGACCCCGCCCCGAAGGCGCGGAGGCGCCGGCCCATCTCCTCAGGGATCGGCGGGGACCCGCCGCCGCCATCCCGCACGGCGCGCGCGCCGCTTGATGCATCCGCGCACTCGGTCTAGGCACAGGTCGACCGACGGTGCCTTCGGCCGGATGCCGGACCGGCTGAGCCGCGCGTCGCACAACGAGGGATGGCCGCCGATGGGAACGGGACAGCCGCTGCTTCACAAGCGCGTCTACCGAATCGCGGCTGGCATGACGCGCCTGCAGAAGCGCATCATCCTTCTTGCGGTCGATTGCCTGATGGTGCCCGCGGCGCTGGCCCTGACCATGGCGCTGCTGCACAACGCGGCGATGCCGGCGGGGTTCTTCGGGGTTGCGCCGGCGTCGCTGGTGCTGCTGTGCGCCGCCGCGGCGGTTGCCTCGGACATGCTGGGCATGCCGCGGATCAAGCTCAACGCCTTCGAGATGCGCGCGACGCTGAAGGCGGCGGTCTTCGCGGCGATCCTGACGGCGGTGCTGGGCGTGATGAATGCCGCGATGGGCATCGCGCTGCCCGGGTCGGCCGTGGTGCTGTTCGGCATCCTCTTCTTCCTGCTGATCTGGGCCAGCCGGGTCGCGATGCTGCACATCCTGCTGTGGATGTACCGGGTCGGCCAACCCAAGTGCCGCGTGCTGATCTATGGCGCCGGCACCACCGGCGTGCAGCTTGCCGCGGCGCTGAAATCGCACGAGACGATCGATCCCGTCGCCTTCATCGACGACAACCCCGCGCTGCAGTCGCTCACCATCGCCGGCCTCAAGGTGTTTCCGCCGACGCAGATCGAGCAGATCGTGGCCGAGCGTGGGGTGAACCGGGTGCTTCTGGCCATGCCCTCGGTGTCCTGGCCCAAGCAGGCGCAGATCGTGCGGCGGCTGCAGAAGATGAACCTCGACGTGCACGCCCTGCCGTCCTTCGCCCAGCTTGTGGGCGAGGAGGCGCTGCTCGACAAGTTCCGTCCCGTGGTCCCGGGCCAGCTGCTGGGGCGCGGTCAGCTCGATGCGGAACTGCCTGGCACGCGGGCGGCCTATGCGGGCCGGACGGTGCTGGTCTCGGGCGCGGGCGGGTCGATCGGGTCTGAGCTGTGCCGGCAGCTTCTGGCCTGCCGGCCGAAGCGGCTGGTGCTGTTCGAGGTCAGCGAGATCGCGCTCTACACCCTCGACATGGAGCTGCGCGCCCTGGCCGGCGAGGGGCCGACCGAGATCGTGGCGGTGCTGGGGTCGGTCACCGATTCCCGGATGGCGCGCGCGGTGATGGCGACGCAGGGCGTCGAGATCGTGTTCCACGCCGCGGCCTACAAGCATGTGCCGCTGGTCGAGGACAACCCTGTGGCCGGGCTGGCCAACAACGTGCTCGGCACCCGGACGCTGGCCGACGCCGCGCGCGAGGCCGGCGTGGCGCGGTTCATCCTGATCTCGTCGGACAAGGCCGTGCGGCCGCGCGGCATCATGGGCGCTTCCAAGCGTCTGGCCGAGATGGTGATCCAGGACATGGCGCGCCGGACGACCAACACAATTTTTTCGATCGTGCGCTTCGGGAACGTGCTGGGCTCGTCGGGTTCGGTCATCCCGCTGTTTCAGGAGCAGATTGCCCGCGGCGGCCCGGTGACCGTCACCCATCCCGACATGACGCGCTTCTTCATGACGATCACCGAAGCGGCGCGGCTGGTGCTGGTCGTCGGCTCGTTCACCGGGGCGGCTGCCGAGGGCAGGACGGCGGTCAGCGGCACCGTCTTCGTGCTCGACATGGGCAAGCCGGTGAAGATCGTCGATCTGGCGCGGCAGATGATCGAGGCGTCGGGCTACACCGTCCGCGACGCCGACCATCCCGACGGCGACATCGCGATCGAGTTCATCGGCCTGCGGCCGGGCGAGAAGCTGCAGGAGGAACTGCTCATCGGCGAGGGGTTCCTGACGACGCCCCATCCCAAGATCCTGCATGCGCGCGAGGACTGCCTGTCCGAGATCGAGATCGCAGCGGCGCTGCGCGCGCTGCGCGCGGCCGTGGCCACGGGCGATGCCGAGGCCGCGCGCGAGGCGGTGCGGCGGTGGGTGCCGGGGTATGTGCCCTCGGGCGCCGCCGCCGCCGCGGCGTCGGCCGAACCGGCCGCGGCGGGCGCCAGGACGCCGTCGCGCGCGTCCGTTGCGCACCTGTCGCGCGAGGTCGAGGTGGGCAGCCTCTGATGCGCCGGCGCTTCGGCAGCACGGGCACGCGCAGGTCGGGGATTGTGCGGCGTGAGCGCGCCCCCTAGAAGACCCGGGTAGGCGAGGGACGGACGCATGGCATTGACCCGGACGAGGATGGCGTTCCTGGCGGCAGCCGGTGCCGCAGGCCTGGCGCCCGCGGCGGCCACGCCGCAGGATGTCGTCACCCGCCCGTCGCTGAACACATACGGCGCGACCGGGCTGATCGACATGCCCTCGGCCGAGCACCAGCCTGACGGGACGTTCAACTTCTCGCTGGCGCATTTCGGCGGGATGACCCGCGGCACCTTCACCTTCCAGGCGACGCCCTGGCTGTCGGCCAGTTTCCGCTACGCCTCGATCGACGACTGGAACTTCGGCGGGTTCACCACCTACTACGACCGCAGCTTCGACCTCCGCCTGCGTCTGCTTGCCGAGGGTGACTATCTGCCCGCGGTCACGGTCGGCATCCAGGACCTCGCCGGCTCGGGCCTGTATTCGGGCGAATACGTCGTCGCCACCAAGACGCTGCTGCCCGGCGTCAGGGTCACCGCGGGCCTCGGCTGGGGCCGCCTTGGCAGCTATGGCGACATCGGCGCCCCCTTCGGCAACCGCCCGCCGCCCTCCAGCGACGGGATCGGCGGCAGCCCGAACTTCGACCAGTGGTTCCGCGGCCCGGCCGCGCCCTTCGGCGGGATCGAGTGGCAGGTCAACGACCGGCTGGGCCTCAAGGCCGAATACTCCTCGGACCGCTACGTGACCGAGGATGTGCTGCGCGGCGCCTTCCGCCGCGAAAGCCCGTTCAGCTTCGGCGTCGAGTATCAGGTCAATCCCCTGCTCCGGCTTGGTGCCTACTACATGTATGGCTCCGACGTCGGCCTCTCGGCCCAGTTCGCCTTCGACCCCAAGACGCGGCCCCTGGGTCTCGGGCTGCTGGGCCCCGGACCGGCGCCGGTGGTGCCGCGCGTGCCGCAGGCCTCCGACCCCGACGCCTGGTCGCCCGAGTGGATCGCGCAGGCCGATGCCCCCGCGATCCTGCGCGATTCGCTCGCGGCGCGGCTGAAGCGCGACGGCCTTGCGGTCGAGGCGCTGGCGCTGAACGGAACGCGGGCGCAGCTGCGGCTGCGCAACCCGACCTACGATGCCGAGGCGCAGGCCATCGGCCGCGCCGCCCGCGCCATGGCCAATGTCCTGCCCGCCTCGGTCGAGATCTTCGAGATCGTGCCGGTCGTGAACGGCATCGCCGCCTCGGCGGTGGTGCTGCGCCGCTCGGACATCGAGGCGTTCGAGAACGCGCCGGACGGCGCGGCGCGCCTGCGCGCCGCCGCCGCCCTGGGCGAGGCCGGGCCGCTGCCCGCGGGCGCGGTGATGGGGCAGGGCCTCTATCCGCGCCTCAACTGGTCGCTCGGGCCCTATGTGCGCACCGCGCTGTTCGATCCGCGCGATCCCGTCCGCTACGATGTCGGCGTGCGGCTGGCGGCGAGCTACGACATCGCGCCGGGGTTCGTGCTTTCGGGTGCCGTCACCAAGCGCGTCTTCGACACGCTGTCGTCCGACCGGCCGTCCGACTCGGTCCTGCCGCGCGTGCGGTCCGAGGCCAACATCTACAGCGCCCGGGGCGATCCTGCGATCGAGGCGCTCACGCTCGCCTGGTACGCGCGGCCGGGCCGCGACCTGTATTCGCGCGTGACGCTGGGCTATCTCGAGCGGATGTTCGGCGGGGTCTCGGCCGAGCTGCTGTGGAAGCCGGTAGACAGCCGCCTCGCCCTCGGCGCCGAACTCAACTATGTCCGCCAGCGCGCGTACGACCAGCTTCTGGGGTTCCGCGACTACGAGGTGGCGACGGGCCATGTCTCGGCCTACTACGACTTTGGCAACGGCTTTCACGGCCAGCTTGACGTCGGCCGCTATCTGGCCGGCGACTGGGGCGCCACGCTGACCATCGACCGCGAGTTTGCCAACGGCTGGCGCGTCGGCGCCTTCGCGACGCTGACCGACGTCTCGCCCGAGGAGTTCGGCGAGGGTGCCTTCGACAAGGGCATCCGCATCCAGATCCCGCTCACCTGGGTGACGAGCACGCCCAGCCGGAACCGCACGGCGCTGACCCTGCGGCCGCTGCTGCGCGACGGCGGGGCGCGGCTAGAGGTGGACGGCCGCCTCTACGAATCGATCCGCGACTACCATGCGGTCGGGCTGGATGCGCAATGGGAGAGGTTCTGGCGATGACGGGATCCGCAGCTCTGGCGGCCGCGCTGGCTGCGCTTGCGCTGCTGGCGGCCTGCGGGTCCGACTCCGCCGGGTCGGGGCAGATCGGCACCTTTCGGCAACTGGCCGCGCAGGCCGCAGCCTCGATCCCGCGCGGCGGCGCTGCCCAGCGGGTTTCGCCCGAGCAGGCGATCGCGGCGGCCCGACCCTCGCGCGCGCAGATCGACGGGTCGGAGCGCGAGCTGATCTTCGTTGCGCTCGCCTCGCGCGGATTGGGCGCGACGCTGGCCAAGTTCGGCCAGAACGCCGGCGTGGCCACATACACCACCGCCGACGGAACCACGCTGTCGCTTGCCGGCGGTATCCTGATCGCCAGCCGCGGGCTGGGCGAGGACCTGATGTCGGCCGAGGCCCCCTCGGCCGCGGCCATCGTCCGCGGCAGCGGCAGCCACGAGCGCGTCTATTATTTCCTCGGCGGCCTCGACCAGAAGCGCGTCCTGCGCATCGGCTGCACCCTTGCCGCCGGCGGCCCAGCGCGGGCCGAGATCGTCGGGCTTGCCTATGCCGGGCGCGAAGTGGTCGAATCCTGCTCGGGCCCGTCCGGCGCGATCACGAACACCTATCTTGTCGACACGGGCGGACGTATCCGCAGGTCGCGCCAGTGGCTGAGCCCGACGATCGGCTATGCCGACATCGAGCTGCTGTCGCGCTGACCGCCTGCGCCTGCACGTCGGCAACGAAAGCGGTCACGGCCGAGCGGAAAACCGCCGAGGCGTTCGGCCTTGCGCCGTCGGCCGCGCCCTCGGGCCCCGACGGCGGCCTGGCTGCACGGGCGTATTCGCCGCGGCCCTCGGTGCGGACCTTCCCCGCTGTCGCCGCAGCCGCGGCACTCGGTGCGGCCACCGCCTTGGCCGCGGTGCGGTCTTCGGTCCGCGCGGGCCCGATCCGGTCGCGAGCGTTGCGGGCCCGACGACGTCGCTGACTGCGGGCCTGGTCGCCCTGATCGTTGCCGCTGCGGCCGCCGCGCGGGTGGTGCCGGAACGCGCGTCGGGAACGCCTGCTGCCGCTGCCGACGGACATGCCTCGGCGGCGCCTGCGACTGTGGGATTTCGGTAACGCCGCGATCTTTGTGGTCGGCCGGACCGCCAAAGGCTTCAACTGCTTCCCGGCGGATGATAGGAGGCCATGGGGAAGGCGTGAGGGGCGACCGTGTTCGGTGTCCGCCGCGTCAAGTCTCTTCCGCGGCTTGCGGAACAGTGATAGCCTGACTGAGCATGCACTCAAGGAGTTCACCATGAAGAAGCTCACCACTCTGGCGGCCGCCTCTGCCATCGTCGCCGTCACCGCGTCGGCCGCCCTTGCGGGTGGCCCCGTGATCGTCCCGCGCGAGCCCGATCCGGTCGTGGTCGTCCCGGCGCCGACGACCTCGCTGAACGCCGGCTTGGTCGTTCTGCTCATCGCCGCGGCCGCGGCCGCTCTGGTGCTGTCCGAAAGCAACAGCTCGTCGGGCACCGAGTGATCGGACATCCTTCGCCCGCCAGAGGGTGAAAGGGACTGGGCCCGCGCAAGCGGGCCCTTTTCGTTCGGGCGTGGTCCGCGGGCAGAGAACGCCGTGCGGGGCACGGCAACGCTCTTGGCCTTTGGCGGGCCTCCCCTCATATAGGCAGCGACCATTCAGCGAGGGGGATAGACATGCTCGAGTTCGGTGGACCCAAGGCCCGCGGCGACGGCGCGCCGCCGGTCAAGGACGGGTCCGAAGCGAGCTTCATGGCCGACGTGATCGAGACGAGCCGCGAGGTTCCGGTCATCGTCGATTTCTGGGCAACCTGGTGCGGGCCGTGCAAGACCCTCGGGCCCGTGCTCGAGGCCGCCGTCAAAGCGATGCGCGGCAAGGTGCGGATGGTCAAGATCGACGTCGACCGCAACCAGCGCATCGCGGCGCAACTGCGCATCCAGTCGATCCCCACCGTCTACGCCTTCTGGAAGGGGCAGCCCGTGGACGGCTTCCAGGGCGCCCTTCCCGCCTCGGAGGTCAAGGCGTTCGTCGAGCGGGTCGCCGCGCTTGCCGGCGACGGCGGGCTGGCCGAGGCGGTCGCCGCGGCCGAGGAGATGCTGGCGCAGGGGGCGGCGGTTGATGCCGCCGAGACCTTCGCCGCGATCCTGGCCGAGGCGCCGGACCATGCCGGGGCCTATGCCGGGCTGGCCCGCGCCTATCTCGCGCTGGGCGAGGCCGACAAGGCCGAGGCCTTCCTCAAGGCCGCGCCGCCGGCGGTGGCGAAGTCGGTCGAGCTCGACGCGGTGCGCGCCCAGATCGAGCTGGCGCGGCAGGCCGCCAAGGCGGGGCCGGCCGACAAGCTGCGCGCGGCGGTCGCCGCCAACCCCGACGACCATCAGGCGCGGTTCGACCTCGCCCTGGCGCTGCATGCGTCGGGAAAGGTCGAGGCGGCGGTGGACGAGCTTCTGGAGCTGTTTCGCCGCGACCGCGAATGGAACAACGGGGCGGCCAAATCGCAGCTCATGACCATCTTCGAGGCGCTGAAGCCGACCGACCCGGTCGCGCTGAAAGGGCGTCGGCGGCTGAGTTCCATGATATTTGCCTGACGCGCGCGTTGCGCTAGGTGTGGTCGATGATCAAGGCCGCCGACCTGCCCGAGACGATCCCGGTGTTCCCGCTGCCGGGAGCCCTGCTTTTGCCGCGGGCTCGGCTGCCGCTGCACATCTTCGAGCCGCGCTATCTCGCGATGCTGGACGACACGATGAAGACGCGGCACCGACTGATCGGGATGATCCAGCCGCGCGACCTGCCGCGGGACATGGCGCGCGGCCCGATGCCCGCGGACCGGCGCCTGCACGCCATCGGCTGCGCCGGCCGGCTGACGGCGTTCTCGGAGACCGAGGACGGCCGCTACATGATCACGCTGACCGGCATCAGCCGTTTCCGCTTCGGGCACGAGGTGCAGGGGTTCACCCCCTACATCCGGGCCGCGGTTGGCTGGTCCGGGTTCGAGCGTGACCTCGGCGGGGCCGAAGCCGACCCCGGCCTTCGCCGCGACGACTTCCTCGACCTGCTCGGCCGCTACTTTGCGGCCCAGCGGCTGTCCACCGACTGGTCGAGCCTGCGCCAGGCCGATGACGAGCTGCTCATCAACTCGCTGTCGATGCTTTGCCCCTTCGCCCCCGAGGACAAGCAGGCCCTGCTCGAGGCCCCGTCGCTCTCCACCCGCCGCGAAACGCTTGTGACGCTGCTGGAATTCGCCCTTCGCGGCGGATCGAACGAGGAGCTTCTGCAATGACCGAAGCGCCGCGGCCCGTGCCTGACGAGGCCCGCAAGATCGACCGGCGGATGCTCGAGGCGCTGGTCTGCCCGGTCACGCATGCGACCCTGCGCTACGATCCCGAGGCGCAAGAGCTGGTCTCGCGCGCGGCGCATCTGGCGTTTCCGGTCCGCGGCGGCATCCCGATCATGCTGGTCTCGGAGGCGCGCGAGATCGACTGAGGCCGCGCGCGGCCCGAGGTTGCGCGGCCCGAGCTTGCGCCGCTTGACGTCGGGGGTCACGGCGCGCACCGCGGCCCCGACCCCCGATCTGAAGGACCGCACCGATGACCGATCCCTTGCCCGAAACCCGCGCCGCCCTCTGGGCTGCCGCCCATGCGGCGGCCGATGCCGCCCGGGTGGCGACGCTGCGCCACTTTCGTGCCGAGGGACTTTCGGCCGAGACCAAGGAGGCCCACCGCTTCGACCCCGTGACCGTCGCCGACCGCGAGGCGGAGGCGGCCATGCGCGCCGTCCTTGCCCGTATGCGCCCCGAAGATGCGGTGCTGGGCGAGGAGCTGGGCGACCGCGCCGGCACGAGCGGGCTGACCTGGGTGCTCGACCCCATCGACGGCACGCGCGGTTATCTCTCGGGCACCCCGACCTGGGGCGTGCTGGTGGCGCTGGCCGGGGCAGGGGGGCCCATGCTGGGGCTCATCGACCAGCCCTATATCGGCGAGCGATTCGCGGGCGGCTGGGGCGAGGCCTGGGTCGAAGGCCCCCTGGGCCGGCGGACGCTGCGCAGCCGCGCCCCCCGTCCGCTGTCCGAGGCGATCCTGTTCACCACCTTCCCCGAGGTCGGCACCGCGACGGAGGGGGCGGCCTTCCGCCGGCTCGCCGCGCGCACCCGCCTCGTGCGCTACGGGATCGACTGCTACGCCTATGCGCTGGTCGCGGCGGGGCAGATCGACCTCGTGGTGGAGGCGGGGCTTGCGCCCTACGACGTGGCCGCACCCATCGCGGTGATCGAGGCAGCGGGCGGCGTCGTCACCGACTGGCAGGGGCGGCCCGCCCATGGCGGCGGACGCGTGCTGGCGGCGGCCAACAGGGCGGTGCATGCCGAGGCGCTGGCGATCCTTGCCGATGCGCCCGCGGCGGTCTGAGGCGGCCCGCGCCCCGGCGCGTCAGTCCTTGGCGCGCTCGACGTAAGAGTTGTCCTCGGTGTTGATCACGATGCGCGTGCCGGGGCCGATGTGCGGCGGCACCATCACCCGCAGGCCGTTGTCGGTCATCGCGGGCTTGTAGGACGAGCTCGCGGTCTGCCCCTTCACCACCGGCTCGGTCTCGGTGATCTCGACGGTGATCTTCTGGGGATATTCGATGGCGATGGGCACGCCCTCATGCGTCTTGAGCCAGCAACGCATCCCTTCCTGGAGATACACCTTGCCGTCGCCCACGACATCGGCCGGCACCACGACCTGGTCGTAGGTCTCGGGCTGCATGAAGTGAAAGCCCTCGGCGTCCTCGTAGAGATAGTCGTATTCCCTCTCGTCCACCGTCGCGCGCTCGACCTGCTCGGTGGTCTTCCAGCGCTCGCTCACCTTCACGCCGTCGGAAATGCGGCGCATGTCCACCTGGGTGACCGGCGTGCCCTTGCCGGGGTGGAAGTTCTGGGCGGACAGCACGACATAAAGGCGCCCGTCGATATCGACGACATTGCCCTTGCGCAGGCTGGAGGCGATGACTTTCACTGGATCGTCCTTGCGGTTGCGTGGCCCGCCCCGTAAGGCGCGGCGCCGATTGGCCGGGCATCTAGCGCATCCCGGCCGGGAACTCCAGACGAATCGCCAGACGAAAGGCGCCCGATGCCCGCACCCGAAACGCCCTGGTGGCACCCCCGCCGCCACGCCGACCGCCGCCCCCTGCTGGCCGCGCGGGGGCGCATCCTGAAGGCCGCGCGCGCCTGGTTCGAGGCGGCGGGCTTTGCCGAGGTCGAACCCGCCGCGCTTCAGGTCAGCCCGGGGAACGAGGCCCATCTGCACGCCTTCGCCACCCTCGCCATCGGCCCCGACGGGGCGGCGCGGCGGATGTATCTGCACACCAGCCCCGAGTTCGCGATGAAGAAGCTCCTCGCCGCGGGCGAGACGCGCATCCTGGCCGTCGCGCGCGTCTGGCGCAACCGCGAGCGCGGGGTTCTGCATGCCCCGGAGTTCACGATGCTCGAATGGTATCGCGCGGGCGAGCCGCATGAGGCCGTCATGGACGACTGCATCGCGCTGCTGCGGCTGGCCGCGACGGCCGCGGGGGCCGAGGCGCTGCGCTTCCGCGACCGCCGGTGCGACCCCTTCGCCGCGCCCGAGCGGCTGACGGTGGCCGAGGCCTTCGCCCGCTTCGCCGGCATCGACCTTCTGGCCACGCTCGGCCCCGACGGCACGCCCGACGCGGCCGACCTGCGCGAAGCGCTCGGCTCGGCGGGCATCCGCTGTGCGGCCGACGACGGCTGGTCGGACATGTTCTCGCGCGTGCTGGTCGAACGGGTGGAGCCGCAGCTCGGCCGGGGTCGCCCGACGATTCTGCACCGCTATCCGGCGGCCGAGGCGGCGCTGGCCCGCCGCGCGCCCGACGATCCGCGCCTGGCCGAGCGCTTCGAGCTTTACGCCTGCGGGGTCGAGCTGGCCAACGGTTTCGGCGAGCTGACCGACGCGGACGAACAGCGCCGCCGCTTCGCGGCCGAGATGGACGAGAAGGCGCGTGTCTGGGGCGAACGCTATCCCATCGACGAGGAGTTCCTGGCGGCGCTTGCCCTCATGCCGCCCGCCAGCGGGGTCGCGCTGGGGTTCGACCGGCTGGTGATGCTGGCAACCGGCGCCCCGCGGATCGACGCGGTGATGTGGACGCCCGTGGCGGGCTAGGTCGGGGCGATCTCGGCCAGAATCGCCTCGGCCGCCGCGCGGGGGTCGGGCGCGGCCCAGACGGGGCGGCCGACCACGATATGGTCGGCCCCCGCCGCGATCGCCGCCGCCGGGGTGGCGGTGCGCTTCTGGTCGCCCGCGGCCGTCCCGGCCGGGCGCACCCCGGGGCAGACGATCAGCCGGCCATCCGCCTCGGGCAGGGCACGCAGCATGCCGGCCTCCTGCGGGCTGGCGATGACCCCGTCGGCCCCGGCGAGAAAGGCCGTCAGCGCGCGGGCCGCCACGATCTCGGCCACCTCGCCCGGCCGGATCAGCCCGGCGTCAAGGTCGGCCCGGTCGAGCGCGGTCAGCACCGTGACCGCAAGGATCCGCATGCCCCCTGCGCCGCGCCCCTCGACGGCGGCACGCACCACGTGCGGGTCGCCGTGGACGGTCAGGAAGTCGGGGCCAAGTCGCGCCAGCCCCCGCACCGCCGCCTCGACCGTGGCGCCGATGTCGAACAGCTTGAGGTCGAGGAACACGCGCTTGCCGCGGTCGTGCTTGAGCGCGCGCGCCAGCGCCAGCCCGCCGCCCGCGAGCATGCCGAGCCCGATCTTGTAGAATCCCACGGCCTCGCCCAGCCGGTCGGCCAGGGGCAGGGCCGTCGCGGCATCGGGCAGGTCGAGGGCCACGATGAGGCGGTCGTCGGGGGCGGGCATCGTCGATCCTTGCGCGGGGACGCGGCGCCTTCAATGCCCGCCGCCGTCCTGCCCCGCAAGGGGCGCGGTTGACAGGCCCGGCCGGGGCGGGAAGATGCCGCCACCATCAGAAGGAGCAGGGCCATGGAGCTTTCCATCACCTACACGCGCGATCGGGACGATGCGAAATCGGGCCCGATCGTCGTGGGATGGTTCCGCGACAGCGACAAGGGCGGTGTGCTGTTCGACCCGCCGGAGCGCGTGGCCTCGCGCAACCTCAGCAAGACGCATGCGAAATCGGCCTCGCGCTGCCCCGCGGTGATCCAGATGGAAAGCCGCTACTTCATGGTGAAATGCCCCTACGACCTGCACATCGGCTTCAGTCGCGACGACAAGGGGCGCCCGGCGCTGGTCAACCGGGCGGGGGCGGCCAGCGCGGTGCGGGCCTCGAAGCTCAACGATCTGCTGGTGCTGGTGAGCGAGGCGGAATGGCGCCACCCCGAGCGGCCGACGATCCAGCTCAAGCTGCCCTACACCTTCGTCGCCGACGAGGTCGTCTACATCACCCAGCTCGCGGCCTTTGCGCATTACCGCAAGGATCCGCTGCCGGGCACGATCTTCGGCGGGCGGTTCCCGATCAACCTCTGGCCGCGGCCGATCATGTGGGCGTTCGAGTGGCACGAGCCCGAGAAGGACATCGTGCTGCGCCGGGGCGAGCCGCTGTTCTACGTCCAGTTCGAGGGCGACGGACCCGACCGGCCGGTCAGCGTGGTCGAGGTCGAGAAGACGCCAGAGCTCATGCGCTATCTCGACCATGTCTCGGGGGCCGTGAACTACGTCAACCAGACCTTCAGCCTGTTCAAGGCCGCCGAGGCGGCGCGGCCCGAGCGGCTGGTGGTTCCCCGCCGGGGCTGAGCCGCTGCTGCGGCCCCCCCCGGCCGGGCGTTGCATTTCTGCCACCCCGGCCCTTGCACCGGCGCCGCCCGCTTCCCACGTCTCGGTCCAGGCCCGTGGGTCGGGCGTGCCGGGGTCCCGGGCGCCGCGAGGGACGGGTGCCAGCGAGGAGACAGACATGAATCTCGAGAAGTTCACCGAACGGTCGCGGGGCTTCCTGCAGGCGGCGCAGACGATCGCGATGCGCGAAGGCCACCAGCGCCTTGCGCCCGAGCATCTGCTCAAGGCCCTGATGGACGACGACCAGGGGCTTGCGGCGAACCTGATCCGCCGCAGCGGGGGCGAGCCGCAGCGCGTGACCGAGGCGGTCGAGGCCGCCCTGCGCAGGCTGCCCAAGGTGACGGGCGGCGAGGGGCAGATCTACATCGACCAGGCCACGGCCCGCGTTCTGGACGAGGCCGAGAAGATCGCAAAGAAGGCCGGCGACAGCTTTGTCCCCGTGGAGCGCATCCTGACCGCGCTGGCCGTGGTGCCGTCCGAGGCCAAGAAGGCGCTCGATGCCGGGGCGGTGACCGCCCAGAACCTCAACGCCGCCATCAACGACCTGCGCAAGGGGCGCACCGCCGATTCGGCCAGCGCCGAGCAGGGTTATGACGCGCTGAAGAAATACGCCCGCGACCTGACCGAGGCCGCGCGCGAGGGCAAGATCGACCCGATCATCGGCCGCGACGACGAGATCCGGCGCACCATGCAGGTCCTCAGCCGCCGGACCAAGAACAACCCGGTGCTGATCGGCGAGCCCGGCGTCGGCAAGACCGCCATCGCCGAGGGGCTGGCGCTGCGCATCGTCAACGGCGACGTGCCCGAGAGCCTGAAGAACAAGCGGCTCCTGGCGCTCGACATGGGCGCGTTGATCGCGGGCGCGAAGTATCGCGGCGAGTTCGAGGAGCGGCTGAAGGCGATCCTGGCCGAGATCACCGCCGCGGCGGGCGAGATCATCCTGTTCATCGACGAGATGCACACGCTCGTGGGCGCCGGCAAGGCCGAGGGCGCGATGGACGCCGCCAACCTCATCAAGCCCGCCCTCGCCCGGGGCGAGCTGCATTGC